>OZ241370.1:2030000-2388333 GCA_965200665.1 Rhodopila sp.
TGAATCAGGTTCTGGTGCGTCTCTGGGCGCGTGTGATGGAAATCTGTCTTTTGGACAGGTGGACATCCCGTTGTTCAGCCGACTTGTCTGACCGGGAGAGTTGTTCGCAAGAACGGCGCCCCAACGGTTGGATGGCGAGGGTTCAGAGGCGCGGTGAACAATTTGTCCGGGATGGATCCCGTGGCGATCGTGTAAGCGATCGGTGCGGCGGCCGTCTTGGCTGAATTGTGTTGTGTTGCGGAAAACACAATATTTCCAGGGGCCATCTTTATACCCTGAGGATGGTTTCTGTGCATGGTGCGACGCAAATCTTAATGGTTTGCGTCAACGTGACAGGCTGAGGCCTGTCATGGGATATCGAGTATAAGAAGGGCATTCGGTGGATGCCTTGGCACCAGGAGGCGATGAAGGACGTGGCACGCTGCGAAAAGCCACGGGGAGCCGCGAGCAGGCGTTGATCCGTGGATATCCGAATGGGGCAACCCACCCGGCAACGGGTATCGTGATCTGAATACATAGGGTCACGAGGCAAACCCGGGGAACTGAAACATCTCAGTACCTGGAGGAAAAGACATCAACAGAGATTCCGCTAGTAGTGGCGAGCGAACGCGGAGCAGGCCAGTGGTTGTCTGAGGATAAGTAGAACGGTCTGGAAAGTCCGGCCATAGCGGGTGATAGCCCCGTATACGTAAATATCAGCCAATCCTTGAGTAAGGCGGGACACGTGAAATCCTGTCTGAACATGGGGGGACCACCCTCCAAGCCTAAATACTCCCTGGTGACCGATAGCGAACAAGTACCGTGAGGGAAAGGTGAAAAGCACCCCGAAAGGGGAGTGAAAGAGACCTGAAACCGGATGCCTACAAGCAGTCGGAGCACCTTTTGGTGTGACGGCGTACCTTTTGTATAATGGGTCAGCGAGTTTCCGTTCGTGGCAAGCTTAAGCCGATAGGCGAAGGCGTAGCGAAAGCGAGTCTGAACAGGGCGTTCAGTCGCGGGCGGAAGACCCGAAACCGAGTGATCTAGCCATGGCCAGGCTGAAGGTGCGGTAACACGCACTGGAGGGCCGAACCCACGCCTGTTGAAAAAGTCGGGGATGAGCTGTGGCTAGGGGTGAAAGGCCAATCAAACTCGGAAATAGCTGGTTCTCCGCGAAATCTATTGAGGTAGATCGTCTTGCGTTTACCCCGGGGGGTAGAGCACTGGATGGGCTAGGGGGTCCCAAAGACTTACCAAACCTAACCAAACTCCGAATACCCGGACGTATAGCAAGGCAGACAGACGGCGGGTGCTAAGGTCCGTCGTCGAGAGGGAAACAGCCCAGACCACCAGCTAAGGTCCCCAAATCGTGGCTAAGTGGGAAAGGATGTGGGAATTCCAAAACAACCAGGAGGTTGGCTTAGAAGCAGCCATCCTTTAAAGAAAGCGTAATAGCTCACTGGTCTAATTAAGAAATCCTGCGCCGAAGATGTAACGGGGCTAAAGCCACGTACCGAAGCTGTGGGTTCAATGGTGTAGCAACCATTGAGCGGTAGCGGAGCGTTCCGTAAGCCTGCGAAGCCATACCTGTGAGGGGTGGTGGAGGTATCGGAAGTGCGAATGCTGACATGAGTAGCGACAAACAGAGTGAGAAACTCTGTCGCCGAAAGTCCAAGGGTTCCTGCGCAAGGTTAATCCGCGCAGGGTGAGCCGGCCCCTAAGGCGAGGGCGAAAGCCGTAGTCGATGGGAACGGGGTTAACATTCCCCGGCCTGCTGGAAGTGACGAATCATGGGTGTTGTCTGGCCTTATCGGATTGGCTGGGCGGCGAAGTGGTTCCGGGAAATAGCTCCAGCGTATAGACCGTACCCGAAACCGACACAGGTGGACTGGTAGAGCATACCAAGGCGCTTGAGAGAACGATGCTGAAGGAACTAGGCAAATTGCTCGCGTAACTTCGGGATAAGCGAGACCCGTTGCTGGGCAACCAGTGGCGGGTGACACAAAGCAGGGGGTAGCGACTGTTTAGTAAAAACACAGGGCTCTGCGAAGTCGAGAGACGACGTATAGGGTCTGACGCCTGCCCGGTGCCGGAAGGTTAAGAGGAGATGTGCAAGCATCGAATTGAAGCCCCGGTAAACGGCGGCCGTAACTATAACGGTCCTAAGGTAGCGAAATTCCTTGTCGGGTAAGTTCCGACCTGCACGAATGGCGTAACGACTTCCCCACTGTCTCCAGCATCGGCTCAGCGAAATTGAATTCCCCGTGAAGATGCGGGGTACCCGCGGTCAGACGGAAAGACCCTATGAACCTTTACTGCAGCTTTGCAGTGGTATTAGGAGAGGGCTGTGTAGGATAGGTGGGAGGCTTTGAAGCATGGGCGCTAGCTTGTGTGGAGCCAACCTTGAAATACCACCCTGACCTCTTCTGATATCTAACCGCGACCGGTCAGCCCGGTCCGGGACCCTGCATGGTGGGCAGTTTGACTGGGGCGGTCGCCTCCTAAATAGTAACGGAGGCGCGCGATGGTGGGCTCAGGCCGGTCGGACATCGGCTGCTGAGTGCAATGGCACAAGCCCGCCTGACTGCGAGAGTGACAGCTCGAGCAGAGACGAAAGTCGGCCATAGTGATCCGGTGGTCCCGCGTGGAAGGGCCATCGCTCAACGGATAAAAGGTACTCTAGGGATAACAGGCTGATCTCCCCCAAGAGTCCACATCGACGGGGAGGTTTGGCACCTCGATGTCGGCTCATCACATCCTGGGGCTGGAGCAGGTCCCAAGGGTTCGGCTGTTCGCCGATTAAAGTGGTACGTGAGCTGGGTTTAGAACGTCGTGAGACAGTTCGGTCCCTATCTGCCGTGGGTGAAGGAGATTTGAGAGGATTTGTCCCTAGTACGAGAGGACCGGGATGAACATACCTCTGGTGCACCAGTTGTCACGCCAGTGGCATCGCTGGGTAGCTATGTATGGACAAGATAACCGCTGAAAGCATCTAAGCGGGAAACTTACCTCAAAACTAGATCTCCCTGAGGGCCGTGGTAGACCACCACGTTGATAGGCCAGATGTATACGGACGGTAACGTCCTCAGCTAACTGGTCCTAATCGCCCGATCGGCTCGATAACCAATGTCCCGAAAGGGCACACCATGCATGGAAATCATCCCCAGGAACGGTGACATCCGGTAAACAACCGGATGCAACACTGACCCCCGGGTCCGCACACAAAAACAACACAACCAGAACCACGATCACACCCATGGGACTACAAACCCAGGGTGGATTGGACGACCTGGTGGTTATGGCGGGGAGCCTACACCCGATCCCATCCCGAACTCGGCCGTGAAATTCCCCAGCGCCCATGGTACTGTGTCTTAAGGCACGGGAGAGTAGGTCGCCGCCAGGTCTTCCAATCCAACCCAAAAACAAACAAACCCGCTACGGCGGGCAAGGCCGTCACTCCCGCGGGGTGGAGCAGCCCGGTAGCTCGTCAGGCTCATAACCTGAAGGCCGCAGGTTCAAATCCTGCCCCCGCAACCAAAACCACATCAGACAGCGGCTCCTGGACATGCAGCACCTCTGGCGATTGCCCTGGTGCTGATCGTTCGGTATCTCTGGACCGAGACGGCCACTTATGAACGCGGCAGTCGCAACACTGTCAGACATCGATCATCAAGCCAGGATCGGTTTGGCCGCGGTCTGCCGACTGCTTGCCAGCCGCGGATGAGGCGACATGATCTTCAGTCATCCTGCAATGCGCGTATCGTCAAACCCGCGCCACTTTCTGATCAAACGATATGACTTGCCCTACACCGAGGTCACCGCCTCGAATCTCGTTGAGGTCAGCATGGATGACGGCCTCCATGAGCGGTCGGGCGTCAGCAGGCCGGGGTTCACTCGCCACAGCGGCGTCGTGCGGGGCCGATCAAACGTGCGCAGTGTTCCGTGCATGTCCATCCCGAGGCAGGCATCGCGCTGTCCAGCCTTAAGCACGGCCGGTGGCCCCTGTCCCAGAACGCCATACGGCTCTACAACAGGCTCGGCTACCATCTCTATGAGGGGCTGACGGACAGTCACGACGAGCGCGAGCGTATAATCGCCGCGCTCGGCAAAAACCGAGCGCTGGTGATGCGCCATCATGGTATCACTACGGTCGGCGAGACGGCGCACGAAGCTTTTTCGCTGATGAAGGAATTCGTTCGTGCCGTGTGCATCCAGTTACCGATGGAAGCCACCGGCGCGGAGCTGCTGGAAATCCCGGCCGAAGTGTGTGAGCGGGTTGTCGCACAATACAAGAAGCATGACAGGGGGCGGGCGTCGGCCGAGTGGCTGGCGTATCTTCGCCAACTCGACAGCACCGATCCCGGCTACCGAAACTGATCGTCCCGGTGCGGCAGGTCGGGCATGAACCCAACCTGCATTCTACGCACCGCGCGTCTGGTGCTGACGCCAGTCGGTGGTGGTGACCTCGCGGACCTGCGTGCGATCAAGGCCGATCCGGCAGTCTTCGCCGTCATGCAGGGCGGCGTGCGCGATCCTGCCCAGTCGGCGGAGGATCTGGCCACGGACGTTATCGCCTGGGGCCGCTATGGCTTTGGCATCTGGGCGATCCGCGAACGCGGACGCTTCATCGGCATCACCGGCCTGGAGCACCGCCCGGACGGCCGCGGCGTGGCATTGCGCTTTGCTTTATGGCCGGAGGCGCAGGGCCGCGGCCTGGCACGCGAGGCCGCGTTCGCCGCCTTGCGGTTCGGCCATAGTCGCGCCGGCTTGAAACGCATCGTCGCCGTGGCTCGGGAGAGTAACTTTGGATCGCGCACCGTGTTAGGCGGAATCGGCATGCGGCCTTGTGACCGGTTCGAACAACGCGGCCATACAATGCTGCTGTACGAGAGCATCGAAGCCTGCTGATCGTCCGCGCTGAAAACGCGAAGGCCGCACCCTCTTCGGATACGGCCTGTTTCGACGGCGTCGGTACGCTCGCTAGCTTAGCCGCTTTGCGAGACCTGAGCCTTCATCGCTGCGATCAACGCGTCGACGTTGCCGTTGTTGTGCGACAGGTAGGACGCATAGTCCTGACGCTGAGTCAGCCGCAGCGATGTCCCCTCCGCTACCACATCAATGATCTTGGGACTTCCGGTGGGGTTGGCGATCACCCAATCAACGGCCGTTGGGCCATTGTTCGGGCGGATCACAGTGGTTGAAACAACTGCATCCTCATCCTGGATACGGGCGCGCCCCATCGTGAATGTCACGCCCTTATATTCCCCAAGTTTGGCGGTGATATTGGTAACCAGAACCTCGTGAAACAGCGCCAGGTACTGTTTCTGCTGATCGGCGCTGGCCTGCTTCCAAAAGCGCCCCAGGCAGAACCGACCGATACCGTCGACATCGACGTCCGAGTCGATGATCTGGGTCATCTGCGTCCGCTTCGCACTGGTCGAACCCGGGCCGTTGACGACCGCCACCAGCCGGTCACCGGTCGATTTGACGAAGGCTGCGGCCTTGTCAGCGTTCTGCGCCCTTGCCGACAACGGGGCCACAGCCGCAACTGCGGTGAGGATCAGGAAATTCCTGCGAATGATCATGGCGTTAAAGCTCCGCTAACTAAATCGATTACTGCGCGGTCGGGGTTACCGGCTGTGGGAACCACGCGGGAACAGTCGCGCGATTGTCGTTGCGCAAGGTTTCGATCTGGGCGTGACGATGCTGGCGATACAGGCTGCGGAACGTCGCGTAGGGGTCCAGCGCCGTTTTCTTGATCTGGTCGAGCGGGTCGAGCACACGCTCCCGCGCATCGAGCGCGCCCAACCCGGTACGTGACCACTTGAACGCACTCCAGCCGGTCCTGTTCGGCCCCGTGCCGATCCAGGTGAATGGATCGAGCGCGATGTCGGCGCCGAAGCCGGCAGCGTCACGGGGATCGGACGGCCCGAGAACGGGCAGGAAGAGGAACGGACCCTCCGGCACGCCCCATAGCGCCAGCGTCATGCCGAAATCAGAATCATGAGCCGGATAGCCCCACTTGGTGGCCACGTCGAAGATGCCCAGAACCCCGGCAGTGGTATTGATCAGGAAGCGCATCGTGGTGTCGCCGGCTCGGCGCGGCTTCGCCTCCATGATGTCGTTGGCGAGCTGCACCGGTGAGCCGATATTGGCCAGCACGTTGTGAACGCCATCCCGCACCGCACCCGGCACCGCGTAGCGGTAGGCCAGCGCCGCCGGCCGCAGGATCACCGTGTCGATGCCGTTGTTCACCGCGTAGAAAACGCGATTGGTCGGTTCCAGCGGGTCGTTGGTCTGCTCAAAATCAGCGAGCGCGTCGGGGTCGCTTGCAGGCGGTCTGGTCGCACAGCCGGTCAAACCGAAAACGACCAGTGCCATTAATGCCAGCAGCCGTGGTGCCCCGAAGAAAGGGAGGCGGGAACTTTGAAAAGATTGCATCGACTTCCTCGGGCCAGTTCCGGACATGGTTGGCAATCGCGCACATCCGGACGCAAACTCACATGGCGCTTTTGGAACGGATTGGAACACCCCGGACGGAGTTTTCCGCGAACCTTGCGCCCGATGGGCCATATCATGACGCTGGTGTGCATGAAAATCCCCCATGGCATCGAGCCCTGCGGGATTCTCTTGCGTTCAGCCCCGAAACCGGAGATTCAGCCGCTATGGACACCTCAACCGCCACCCTGCAACGCTGGCTGACCGGACCCCGCTTCAACGCGCTTCCGGTCAAGGCCGCGGGTCATCCTGCGCCCCAGCTTTCATTTGAGTTTTTCCCGCCCCGGACCGAGGCTTTGGAGCAGCAGCTATGGAGCTGCATCGAGCGGCTGGCCCCGCTGGCGCCACGATTCGTTTCGGTAACCTACGGCGCTGGCGGCACCACACAGGCGCGGACGCACGCGACTGTTGCGCGGATCGCACAGGAGACGAAATTAATACCCGCTGCGCATCTGACCTGCGTCGGCGCCACGCGCGGGGAGGTGGATGACGTCGCGCGTCAGTATTGGGACGCGGGTGTGCGGCATATCGTTGCCTTACGCGGGGATGCGCCGCCGGGTGCTGCCTATGAACCACATCCGGGCGGGTACCATTATGCCGCCGACCTGGTCGCGGGGCTGAAGAAAGTCGCTGACTTCGAAATTTCGGTCGCGGCTTATCCGGAGGTCCATCCGGGCGCCCACAATCCTGTGGCCGACCTCGAGAACCTCAAGCGCAAGCTGGACGCCGGGGCGACACGGGCAATCACGCAATACTTCTTCGATACCGCGACCTATCTGCGGTTCTTGGATCTTTGCCTGGCGGCCGGCATCGAGGCGCCAATCGTGCCGGGCATCATGCCGGTGTCCAATTACGCGCAGGCCGCGAAGTTTTCCGCCATGTGCGGGGCCACTGTGCCGGAGTGGATGGGCAGGCTGTTTGAAGGCACCGAGAACGACCCTGAGACGCGGCGTATGATCGGAATGGTTGTGGCGGCGGAGCAGGTACGGTTGCTGCAGGCGAACGGGGTGGATGAATTCCACTTCTACACGCTGAACCGCGCGGACCTGACATATGCCATCGCCCATTTGCTGGGGACGCGGGCGCTTACCGCCTGACCGTGGATTTATCGACGATAGCCGCGGGTTTGGTTGGCCGGCGTTTCCGCCAACCGCCAACTGCCCTATATCTTGCCTGTGACGCCCGAACACCCTGACTACCTGACCCGCCTCAACACCGAACAACGCGCCGCCGTCGTAACGGTTGATGGCCCGCTGCTTGTGCTCGCCGGTGCCGGAACCGGTAAGACGCGCGTGCTCACCACGCGATTTGCTCATATCCTGCTGACGAAGCGTGCCTTCCCGAACCAGGTGCTGGCCGTCACCTTCACCAACAAGGCAGCCCGCGAAATGCGCGAACGCGTCGGTGCGATCCTCGGTGAACCTGCCGAGGGGCTCTGGCTCGGCACCTTCCACGCCCTGTGCGCCCGCATGCTTCGCCGCCACGCGGACCATGTAGGGTTGTCGTCCAACTTCACGATCCTCGATACCGACGACCAACTGCGGGTGCTGAAGCAGGCCATGGAGGCCCACCGCGTCGATACCAAGCGTTGGACGCCCAACGCGCTGATGGGGGTGATCCAGCGCTGGAAAGACCGCGGGCTGACGCCGGGTCGGGTTACGCCGAACGAGGACGTCGATTTCGCCAACGGCCACGCGATCCCGCTCTACACGGCGTATCAGGATCGGTTGAAAACGCTGAATGCCGCCGATTTCGGTGACCTGCTGCTATACGTGACGGAGATACTGCGCACGCAGCCGGATATCCTGGCCGACTATCACCGCAGGTTTCGCTACATTCTGGTCGACGAATACCAGGACACCAACCTGGTGCAATACATGTGGCTGCGTCTGCTCGCCCAAGGCCATCGGAACATCTGCTGCGTCGGCGATGACGATCAGTCGATCTATTCGTGGCGCGGTGCCGAAGTGGAAAACATACTTCGCTTCGAAAAGGATTTCGAAGGCGCCCAGATCGTTCGTCTCGAAGCCAATTACCGGTCGACCGCTGCGATCCTTGCCGCGGCTTCAGGGCTGATCGGCCACAACGAGGGGCGTCTCGGCAAGACCCTGCGCTCTGGCCGCCACGACGCCGAGATCGGTGAGAAGATTACCGTCGTTGAACTGTGGGATTCTGATGAGGAAGCCCGCATGGTTGCCGGCAAGATCGAGGAATTGCGCCGCGACGGCCATGCATTGGCGGAGATTGCGGTCCTCGTCCGAGCCGGTTTTCAGACCCGGGCGTTTGAGGAACGGCTGATCGTGACGGGCATTCCCTATCGCGTGGTCGGCGGTCTGCGGTTTTACGAACGCGCCGAGATTCGCGATGCCATCGCCTATATGCGGGCAACCGTGCAACCGGCTGACGACCTCGCGTTTGAGCGGATCGTCAATGTGCCGCGCCGCGGCGTTGGCGACACGGCGCTTCGCACGCTGCATGAGGCATCCCGGTCCTGGGGCATTCCACTGCAGATGGCCGCGGCGAGGCTGATCGAGACCGGCGGCCTGAAAGGTCGGCTGAGGGAATCGATCAGCGGCTTGATCCGTCAGTTTGGCCAGTGGCGCGAGATGCTCGAAAAGGATGGGCATGTCGTGACCGTAGCTACGATCCTCGATGAGAGTGGCTATACGGAGATGTGGAAGCAGGACAAGTCCGCTGAAGCACCCGGCCGGCTGGAAAACCTGAAGGAACTGGTCCGCGCCCTCGCCGACTTCGAGACACTGGCCGGCTTTCTCGAACACGTCGCCCTGGTGATGGAGAACGAGGAACGCGGCGACACTGACAAGGTCAGCCTGATGACCCTGCACGGCGCCAAGGGCCTGGAATTCGATACCGTTTTCCTGCCGGGATGGGAGGAGGGTGTATTCCCCAACCAGCGCTCGATGGACGAGAGCGGCAACAAGGGGCTGGAGGAGGAACGCCGCCTCGCTTATGTCGGCCTGACGCGAGCACGCAAACGCGCCATCGTCAGCCATGCCGCCAATCGGCGGATCTATGCGAACTGGCAGACCAGTATTCCCAGCCGGTTCCTGGAGGAGCTTCCGGAAGCCCATGTCGAACGAACCGGCGGGTCAAGCCAGCAGCGCGTCGCCGCGGCTACATCGTTTTCCGGCCAGTTCCCGCTGCTGGCTCGCGCCCCCCGCGTGATCGACGCCTGGGAGCAACCGGGCCGTCCGGCAAGGACGGACGCGATCCCGGTGGGTAGCCGGGTCTTTCATCAGAAATTCGGCTACGGGACCGTCAATGCCGTCAACGACGACAAGTTGGACGTTCACTTTGAGAAGTCCGGTGATAAGCGGGTGCTCGATCGGTTTGTCGAAAAAGCATGAGCGCCTGAGGCCGAGGGCGCGGATCGTCGGTTGAGCAAGGGACCCTGATGGCAAACCACCCTATCCCGCTGGAGACCGTTGCGGTCAGCGTGACTGAAGACGCGATGGAGGCGTACGAGGCCGCCCTGGCTTCTGCCTGCCTGACGGTCGGTTTCTTCCGCAACCATGACACCGGCGTCTGGCGGGTGGAGGGGGTGAAGCAGGTCGGGATCAACGAACCGGAACTTACCTCCGCGTTGGCCGTCGCGGCGATGATATCCGGTGAAGCGCCGGCGCTGGAACGCTCGGCGACCGAGGCCGATGGTTGGCTTGCGCGGACCTATGCATCGTTCCCGGAGCAATTGATCGGTCGGCATTTCGCGGTGCGCGGGACCCACCTGACAGGGCCGGAAACAGCGAACCGGATTTCCCTCACCTTGGACGCGGGCCTGGCATTCGGCACCGGCGAGCACGGATCGACCCGCGGGTGTCTTGTGGCGCTGGAGACAGTCGCGCGTCGACGTCCGCAGCGGATCCTGGACATGGGGACCGGGTCAGGCATCCTGGCGATGGCCGCGGCTCGGTTGTTGAACCGACCGGTGTTCGCTACCGATATCGAGCCCTGGGCGGTCCGGGTGGCGCGGGAGAACGCGGCGCTGAACGGCGTGGCGCATCTGGTGACCGCACGGTTGGCAGATGGCTGGCGAGATCCGTTGGTGCGTGGCCATGGTCCCTACGACCTGGTGTTTGCCAACATACTGGCGCGCCCACTGTGCCTGATGGCGCGCGATCTGGCACTGAACCTGGCCCCGGGAGGCACCGTAATCCTGGCCGGGCTGTTGGCGAACCAGGCGCGCTGGGTGCTGGCGGCACACCGGATGCAGGGCCTGTATCTGGTTCGCATGCTGCCACAGGGCCCGTGGACAACGATCGTCGTGCGCAAGCCGGGCTGATCCTGCCGCATTGTTTCGGGCTGGGTTGATTTACGGCGCGACCGGCTGCCGGGCGTCTTCCAGTCGAGGCCAATGCGCTTTAAGCATCAGGCCAAGCAACGTTCAGCAAGGGGTCGGACCATGCCCGCTACAACCATCACGGCCACCGACGGAAGTGGCAGATTCAACGCCTATGTTGTGGGTCCCAACAGCAAACCCGCCGGTGCCGTCGTGCTCATTCAGGAGATATTTGGCGTCAACCAGGCAATGCGCGACATCGCTGCCTGGGTCGCCGACCTTGGGTTCCTTGCGATCGTCCCGGACCTGTTCTGGCGGATCGAGCCCGGCATCGACATCACCGACAAGACAGAAGCGGAGTGGAAGCGGGCTTTCGAACTGTTTCAGGCGTTCGACCAGGAAAAGGGGATCGAGGACCTGAAGGCGACGGTTGCGGCCGCCCGGGATTTTCCTGGGGCCAACGGCAGGGTGGGCACGATGGGCTACTGCCTCGGCGGAAGGCTGTCCTTCATGATGGCCGAACAGTCCGATGCCGACATCAATATCTCCTACTATGGCGTTGGCCTTGACGGCTTGCTGGGTGAGCTGGGCAAGGTCAGCAAGCCGTTGCTGGTCCATATCGCGGACAAGGATGAGTTTTTCCCGGCGGAGGGACGCGCCGCGGTGGTTGCCGCCACGAAAGGTCATGCCAACGTGGTCAGCTACGTCTATCCCAACGCCGACCATGCCTTTGCCCGCGTCAACGGGGTCCATTGGGATGGCCGCTCCGCCACCATAGCCAACGGCCGCAGCGCGGAAGCGCTGGTCGCCGCACTGGGTTAGGATGATGGACGGTCCGGCGGCGCCCTCCGGCAAGGGCCTGGCAAAGACGGCGGGTGCACTGGCTGGGATCAAGGTCATCGACCTGACCCGCGTGCTTGGCGGCCCGTACTGCACGATGATCCTGTCCGATCATGGCGCTGATGTCATCAAGATCGAGCCACCCCAGGGCGACGAGGTGCGAGACTGGGGCCCGCCGTTCCACGACGGGGACGCCAGTTATTTCATTGGCGTCAACCGCAACAAGCGCTCGATTGCAATCGACCTGGGCAAGCCGGAGGGTAAGGCGGTGCTGCTGCGCCTGCTGGAGGGCGCCGACGTGCTGATCGAGAACTTCAAGCCGGGCTCAATGGAAAAGTGGGGCCTGGGGTACAATGAGGTGCTGTCGGAGCGCTTTCCCGGCTTGGTGCATTGTAGGGTCTCTGGGTTCGGCGGGGATGGTCCACTGGGCGGGCTGCCTGGCTATGATGCCATTCTGCAGGCGATGACCGGATTGATGAGCATCAACGGCGACCCCAGCACCGGTCCGATGCGGATGGGGACGGCGATTGTCGACATGGGCACCGGCCTGTACTCAGCGGTTGGGATTCTGATGGCGCTGCATGAGCGGGGGAAGTCCGGCCGGGGCCAATACCTCGACATGACTCTGTACGACTGTGGGATGGCGTTCCTGCACCCACACGCGCCGAACTTTTTCCTCAATGGCAAGCGGCCGGCGGGCACCGGCAATCCGCATCCAAACCTGGTCCCGTACGATAAATACCCAACCCGGACCTGCGAGATTTTCATCGCCAGCGGCAACAACGGCCAGTTTCGCAAGTTGTGTGAGATGATCGGCCGCCCCGAACTGGCGGATGACCCACGGTTTGCGAACAACGGCGAACGCAACGTCAACCGTGTGGCGCTGACTTTGGCCTTGGCCGCGGCATTTGCTGACCAGGACGGCACCGAGTTGGCGTTGCGACTGATCCGTGCCGGCGTGCCAGCCGGCCCGGTATTGCCGGTGGATGAGGCGACCGCGGCACCGCACACGGCGCATCGGGAGATGGTCACTGAACTGGACTGGTACAAAGGGATCGGGACGCCGATCAAGTTCAGCCGGACCAAGGGTGGCACGCGTCGTCCGCCGCCGCGGTTCAGTGAGCATGGCATCGAAGTGCTGAGACAGCATGGCTATTCGGAGGATGAGATAGAGGATTTACGGAAAGTCGGGGCGCTCAGCCTCACCCGGCGCGTATAGGTGCATTCTCCGGGTGCCATGGCTGAAGGCGGCAAGCAAACCGCGGCCTTCAGCCGGGACTGTGAAGTCCGAGATGAGTTCAACGTCGGTTGGCGGGCGGACAAAGCGGTGCCGATGCTGCTCATAAACTGTTGGTATTTCGAAATTAAATCTTCTGATAAACGAGACTTGTCGCGCTATTGAAGCCCCGGCACAAGTCTCATTCGTTCCTGACGCGAGGCAATGAATTTAATTCTTGCTTTTATCGAAACGATTGTTTAAGCACCGGGTCACAGGGTGCTCCCCACACTCTGTTCGTTCGGCGGGCCGGCCTCGCTCATCCCCCTCAGCGTGGCCGGCCAACGACCGCAGGTCCGGCAGCCTCACATCACGAGGTACAAAATCCGGCCCACACTGACAGCAGGATCGTTATTATGAGCAGAGCTGTGAAATAGGGCCTCGACGCCTCAAGCAGGGTAGAACCCTGCCTTGGCAGCATCCTGACCGTTTCTTGTTCCGCTTGAATAAAGATGTCGTGCATCGGGGCACCCAAGTTGCCTTGAATTCCTCAGCGGAACAGGGGCGCTACCGAAAGAGCGCCGCGGGAGCTAACTCCCGCGGCCAGTTCAGGGGAGGAAACACCACCTGAATACATCACGATTTCGTCATAAGCCAACTTTATTTTCAACATTTCGCGATCAACGTCATCGCCGGTACTCGGTTGTCCGAGTTGCCGCCTTAAACCTCCAGCAATTCCAATGCGTCACCAATCGAAAATTTGCCACCCTCGATGACCTCCGCATGAACACCGAGCTCAACATGGCCATACAATGAACGCAGCTCGGCAACCGGTTCGGCATCGCGCTCGCCCGTCTCGGGGTTCACTTCGGTCGCGGGGCATCGTGTGGTGCCCTTCACGATCCGAAGCACGGCTCCGCCGACCTGAATCTCCCGCCCGATCCAGTCGCGTTCAGCCCAGGCTGGCGCGCCGCTGAACCAGATATTGGCGCGGAAGCGGCGCCGATGCCTGCGGGCACCGACTTTCGCTTCGTAGTCGCGCAGGCTGGCCAGGTTGTTCAGGCTGACGACGGCAGCCTTCTGGTCGCCGAACACGTGGTTCGGAATGTGGTGGAAAGTTGGCTGACCACGCGCCTCATCCCCCAG
Organism: Rhodopila sp.; assembly: GCA_965200665.1. Lineage (GTDB taxonomy): Bacteria > Pseudomonadota > Alphaproteobacteria > Acetobacterales > Acetobacteraceae > Rhodopila. The sequence continues at coordinate 2,043,977 of OZ241370.1, forward strand.
ATAGTCGGTCAGGAAGTGGGCGATGCGTTCCTGGCCAGCCGGCGTCAGGGCATTCGCCTCGATCCCGCTGCCGTCCGGTGCCCGGATCCGCAGCATCTTGGAGCGTGGGTCGAACACGCTGAACAGTAACGCCGCCCGGGCGTTCTTCATCAGGCAAAGAAAGTTCCACTTGGGCAGCCAGGTCGGGTTCGCCGGGTCCAGGCCTGCGTCACCCTGCGCTAAGGCGAATGCCCGATCCCATGGGATGGCTCCGCCGGCGGCAACCTCCGCCTGCTCCAACGCTTCGGCCGTCAAACCCTTGACCGGGTAGCGGTACAGATATTCGATTCGCATCGTTCACTCCCCCTTGAGTGCCAGTCTGGCGCGCCCCACTTCGGTGGCAAAGCCCAGTTGCGTTGCCTTCTTTGTAGGGGCGCGAGCGGGCGGTCGCCTGATGAAAGGGACATGTCATGGATCTGCAAAAACTTACCGAACGCTGCCAGGGTTTTCTTCAGGCAGCCAGTACTATTGCTATACGGGAGTTCCACCAGCGCATCACAACGGAACATCTGCTGAAGGCGCTGCTGGATGATGAGGAAGGTGCCGCCGCTGGGCTGATCAAGGCGGCAGGTGGCGATCCGAAGGCCGCTGCCGCAGCCAACGATGCTGAAGTGGCGCGTCAGCCAAAGGTCAGTGGCGGCGGCGCTGGTCAGCCGCAATTGACGCCTGAACTGGTGCGCGTGCTGGATGCAGCGCAGCAGATGTCGACGCGCGCCGGCGACGACTATGTGGCACAGGATCGGCTGCTGGTTGCCATCGCCGACTCGGCGACCCCAGCCGGCCGCGCATTGAAGGGCGCGGGACTCACCCCACAAGCCCTGGAAAAGGCGGTCAATGACGTTCGCAAGGGCCGCAAGGTCACCAGCCCGAACGCCGAGTCCAACTTCGACGCACTTAAGAAGTATGCGCGCGACGTGACTGCGATTGCCCGCGAGGGCAAGCTTGATCCGGTCATCGGCCGCGATGAGGAAATCCGCCGCACCATCCAGGTGCTGGCGCGTCGCACCAAGAACAACCCGGTGCTGATCGGCGAACCCGGGGTCGGCAAGACGGCCATCGTCGAAGGCTTGGCGCTTCGCATCGTCAACGGTGACGTGCCGGAGGCGCTTAAATGCAAGCAGCTTCTGTCGCTGGACCTGGGCGCCATGGTCGCCGGATCAAAGTATCGCGGCGAGTTCGAGGAACGCCTGAAGGCCGTCCTGAAGGAGATCGAGGACGCGCAGGGCCAGGTCATCCTGTTCATTGACGAGATGCACACGCTGATCGGCGCCGGACGAGCGGATGGCGCGATGGATGCGTCGAACCTGATCAAGCCGGAGCTGGCGCGCGGCACGCTGCACTGCGTTGGTGCGACCACGCTGAACGAATACCGCAAGCACGTCGAGAAGGATGCGGCGTTGGCGCGGCGGTTCCAGCCGGTCTTCGTCGGGGAGCCGAGTGTGGAGGATACGATCAGTATCCTGCGCGGCATCAAGGAAAAGTATGAGCTGCACCATGGGGTGCGGATTGCCGACGCGGCGCTGGTGGCGGCCGCGACCTTGTCGAACCGCTACATCACCGACCGGTTCCTGCCGGATAAGGCAATCGACCTGATCGATGAGGCCTCCAGCCGTCTGCGCATGCAGGTGGATTCGAAGCCGGAGGCGCTCGATGAACTCGACCGTCGTGTCATCCAGTTGAAGATCGAGCGTGAGGCGCTGAAAAAGGAAACCGACCCGGCGTCGAAGGACCGTCTGGCCAAGCTGGAACGTGAGCTTGCTGACCTGGAGGAACGGTCCAACGCCATGACCACGGCGTGGAAGAGCGAAAAAGACCAGGTTCAGGAAACCCAGAAGCTGAAGGAGCGCCTGGATCAGGCGAAGTCGGAAGTCGAGGTGGCGCAGCGGCGCGGCGACCTGGGTCGTGCGTCGGAGCTGAAATACGGTGTCATCCCGGACATCGAGCGGCAGTTGGAGAAATCTTCCGACGGCAAGCTGGTGAACGAGGCGGTTACTGAGGAAAGTATTGCCGGGGTGGTGTCGCGCTGGACCGGTGTGCCGGTCGACAAGATGCTGGAGGGTGAGCGTGCCAAGCTGATCCGCATGGAAGACGAGCTGCGCAAGCGGGTTATCGGCCAGGAGGAAGCCTTGAAGGCGGTTGCCCACGCGGTCCGCCGTGCGCGCGCCGGGCTGCAGGACCCGAACCGGCCGATCGGCAGCTTCCTGTTCCTGGGGCCGACCGGTGTCGGTAAAACCGAGCTGACGAAGGCGTTGGCGTCGTTCCTGTTCGACGACGACAGGGCGATGGTGCGCATCGACATGAGTGAGTTCATGGAGAAGCACGCCGTTTCCCGGTTGATCGGTGCGCCGCCCGGCTATGTCGGCTATGATGAAGGCGGAGTATTGACCGAGGCGGTTCGCCGGCGTCCGTACCAGGTGATCCTGTTCGACGAAGTCGAGAAGGCGCACGAGGATGTCTTCAACATCCTGCTGCAGGTGCTGGACGATGGGCGGCTGACGGATGGTCAGGGCCGGACGGTCGACTTCAAGAACACGATCATCGTGCTGACCTCGAACCTCGGTAGCGACATCCTGGCGCATCAGAAGGAGGGCGAGCCCACGGCCATGGTGCAGGGCGAGGTGATGAGCATCGTCCGGCAGCATTTCCGGCCCGAATTCCTGAACCGGCTGGATGAGATCGTGCTGTTCCGTCGGCTGCAGCGCGGCGACATGGCGGCGATCGTGGACATCCAGTTGGCCGGGCTGCGCAAGCTGCTGGCCGATCGTAAGATCGGGATCGATCTGGATCGTTCTGCCACGGATTGGCTGGCTGCCGAAGGCTACGACAGCACCTACGGCGCGCGTCCACTGAAGCGTGTGATCCAGCGGTCGCTGCAGAACCCGCTGGCGGGCCAGATACTGGAGGGCGCGATCAAGGAGGGCGAGACGATACGGGTCTCGGCCGGCGCCAACGGCTTGGTGATCAACGGTCAACTGGCTGAGGCGGCCTGAAGCGGCTTGGGGGCTGGATCGGCGATCCCGTCCCCACCGGCCTGCATGTCACGCGAGGCGGTGCAGTGCCGGGCGCGCTGTATGAAACCTGAAATGCCATAGGTGGCCGACAAAAGTGCGTTTTGCTACGGGCAATTAACGATACCGGCGGGACCGATACCGCCAAGACACAATCCGCCGAATTCCTATTCTAACCGACGTATTATCGTGTGTACGCGGCCTTGGCTTTGCTACGATTGCAATCACACCTTTCCAATGGTGCGGCCCATGTCTGAAGCCTTTGCGCCTCTGCTGCCAGCCAACGACCCGCTCCCGCTCGACATCTCGTCCTTCGGATCAGAGGACTCGGTGTTCGAGGCTGCTGCGCCGCATGATATGCGGGACCTTGTGGATGCGCCCTGTCGTGCACTGGAAATAGAGTACAAGAGCTGGCGTAACCTGGACCACGCCGAGGATCGTGCTGAACTTGCACGAGACATCGTGGCCCTGGCCAACCACGGCGGCGGTTTTGTTGTCTTCGGCTTCAACGAGCACACGCTCGCGCCGGACGATACTGATCCGTTCCGGACCAATTGCACGATCGAGCGCGTGCAAACGATCGTGCAGACCTACCTCGATCCGCCGGTCCACTGTGAGGTCGTTACAGTGATGTCGGGTGCCGGGGTCGTTCATTCGGTGATCCGTGTCGGCGGCCACGGCACGACGCCAGTCGGGGTACGCCAGGATGGTCCCGCCGTGAGCGGCGAGAAACTTATCGAGCGCGGTGCCTACTACATTCGCAAGCATGGCCCGCTTGGCGCCGGGCGCTGGCTTGGCGTGCCATGCCCGCACAGCGCCAGGATCGAACTGACACAGGACTGGGCGCCGCTGATCCGTCGCTGTGTCCGCCGCGACCGCGAGGCCCTGCTGAGTATGCTGGATGCCTCGATCGATGGACGCTCACCAGCGCCCGACACGGCACGGCGCCTGTACACCTGGCATCACGCTGCCCGCGCCGCCTTCCAAACCCTGGTTCCACGCAGTCCGATGGCTGAACAGCTCGGGCGCTGTCACTACGCGTTGTCCTATGGTTTCGAGCTGGTGCGCCCGGAAGTGTTGGAACACGCACAGCTCCCCGAACGCCTGCGCCGGACCGTGTTTGACGTGCACACCCAGTTCCGCTCCGGCTGGAACATGTTCGATCCGCCCTACCGGCGCGGTGTGCAGGCGCGTTATGTCCTCGATCCCGCCAGCGGCGACGACGAGGTGGACTTTCTGGAAACTGCCTGGCTGCGCGCCCGCAACCCCGATGAGATGGCCGATTTCTGGCGTGTTTCACCGGCCGGCTTTGCCACGATCATCCGGCCTTATCCCGAGGACCTGTCCCAGCCCGGCCAGGGTCCCTCGCTCCCGCCCGGGAAGTACCTCAGCCCGGCTACGGTTGCGCAGGAGGTGGCCGAACTGGTGTGCCATGCCCGGGCGTTCGCCCGACTGTTCGCCGGCGCGCGGCGCGTGGTGTTCCGCTGCGAATGGTGGGGTCTGACCGGCCGCGAATTGTTCGACCCGGAAGGGCATTGGCCTCATCGCGGTCCCGCGCTCAGCGATCGGTGTGTTGCCACCACCCAGGTGCCATTGGCCCGCCTTGTCCATGCGTGGCCGGACGTGGTCGCGCAGTTGATCGCCCCGTCTGTGCGGGCGGTCGAACCCAATGTGGTACTGGATGCCGAGTGGGTGCGCCGCCAGGCGCCGCACTGGGCTACCCCGCCGGCATGACCGTTGGTTCAAGGAAGGTTGCATCCCCGTAGGAATGGAACCGGTATCCGGCCGCAACGGCGTGCGAGTAGGCAGCCAGCATTCGTTCCCGCCCCGAGAACGCCGACACCAACATCACCAGGGTCGACCGCGGCAGGTGGAAATTGGTGAGCAGCCGGTCCACGGCCCTGAACCGGTAGCCGGGCAGAATGAACAGCGCCGTCTCGCCGAGATAGGGCTGGACAGTCCCGTCAGGCTGGGCCGCGCTTTCAAGCAGGCGCAGGCTGGTGGTGCCGACTGCTATCACCCGCCCGCCTTCGGATCGTGCTGCATTGATCGCCGCCGCCGCCCGGGCAGTGATTTCGCCGCGCTCCGCGTGCATACGATGATCGGACACGCGGTCGACCCGAACGGGCAGGAACGTGCCAATGCCGACATGCAGCGTCACGGTCACATGGCGCACGCCGGCGGATGCCAGGCCGTCCAGCAGTTGTGGCGTAAAATGCAGCCCCGCGGTCGGGGCCGCCACCGCGCCCTGGCGTTGCGCGAACATCGTTTGGTAGTCCGTCGCATCGGCTGAGGTCGGGCCGTCCGGCCGGTGGATATAGGGTGGCAGGGCAAGCGCGCCGGCTTGTTCGAACGCCTGCATCAGCGCGTCGTCATCCAAACTGAATGCCAGGCCGAGACTACCGTCGTCGGCCTTGTCGACCAGCCTGGCGGTCAGGCCATCGGTCCCTTCAATCGCCAGCCGGTCACCGGGTCGTAGCCGGCGACCGTTCCGCGCCAGGGCTTTCCACGCCCCGTCGGCTCTGGGCCGGTCCAGGGTGATGCCGACGCGGGCATCGCCTCGCCGGGCCTGCAATTGCGCCGGAAAGACCCGGGTGTCGTTGGCCACCAGGATGTCGCCGGGCCGCAGCAGCGACGCCAGGTCACGAACCGCCAAGTCGGCCAGACCGTCCTGGCGGACATGCAGCATGCGGGCGGAATCGCGTGGACGAGCGGGGCTGTGGGCGATGCGGTCGGGCGGCAGATGGTAGTCAAAATCGGCCAGCGTCAGGCCAGTATCCGACACGAAGTGCTACCGCGACTGGTAGGAGGAAATTTCAACCAGGTTGCCGTCCGGGTCGCGGCAGTAGACCGAGATGATCGGCCCCAGTGCACCGGCTCGCTCGACCGGCCCCTGCAGGATCTGGACGCCGTTATCGTGCAGGTGGCCGACCACCTCGTCCGGCGGCACGGCGGTGATGAAGCAGATATCCACCGCCCCAGGGTCCGCGCAGACACCGGTTGGCCAGGCGCTGACATCAGTCTCGATGGGCCGCAGGTTGATCTTCTGGCCGCCGAATTTCAACGCGGTGCGATGCTGTTCGCCGAAATCCTCCCGCTCCATTCCCAGCACCCGCTGGTACCAGGCGGCGGTGATTTCCACATCCTTGCAGTTGATGACGACGTGGTCGATGCGATCTATCGTAAATCGCATCAGCCCAAGCCGTCATAAAAATCGTTGCCCTTGTCATCCATGACGATGAAGGCCGGGAAATCCCTCACCGCGATCCGCCAGACCGCTTCCATTCCAAGTTCGGGGAACTCCAGCACCTCAACCTTGGTGATGCAGTCCTGCGCGAGCCGCGCCGCCGGTCCGCCGACGCTGCCGAGGTAGAACCCGCCATTGGCGCGGCAAGCGTCCTTCACCGCCTTCGACCGGTTGCCTTTCGCCAGCATCACCAGCGATCCGCCAGCCGCCTGGAACTCGGCGACATAGCTGTCCATCCGCCCGGCCGTGGTCGGCCCGAAGCTGCCGGTTGCCATGCCGGTGGGGGTTTTTGCCGGACCGGCGTAGTAGACCGGGTGGTTCTTCAGATAGTCGGGCAGCGGCAGACCATTATCCAGTCGTTCCTTCAACTTGGCATGCGCGATGTCACGCGCCACGACCATCGTTCCGGTCAGCGACAGCCGCGTCTTCACCGGATACTTGGACAATTCGGCACGGATCTCCGCCATCGGGCGGTCAAGATCGATTGCCACGGAGTCATCACCCAGATGCGTGTCGGTCGTTTCCGGCAGGTACTTCGCAGGATCGGTTTCCAACTGCTCCAGGAACACGCCGTCCGGCGTGATCTTGGCGAAGATCTGCCGATCCGCGCTGCACGAAACGCCGATGCCCACGGGCAACGAGGCGCCATGCCGGGGCAAGCGAACGACGCGGACATCGTGGCAGAAGTATTTGCCGCCAAACTGTGCCCCGATGCCGATATTGCGCGAGATCTCCAGCACCTGCTGCTCCAGCGCCACGTCGCGGAAGGCGTGGCCGGATTTGTCGCCGCTGGTCGGCAGCCCGTCCAGCCACTTGGTTGATGCAAGCTTCACCGTCTTCAGCGTCATCTCGGCGGAAGTGCCGCCGATGACGATCGCAAGGTGGTATGGCGGGCAGGCTGAGGTGCCCAGCGTCTTCATCTTGGTTTCAAGGAACTTGGCGAGGGTCGCTGGCGACAGGATCGCGCGGGTTTCCTGGAACAGGAACGTCTTGTTGGCGCTGCCACCGCCTTTGGCGACGAACATCAGGTGAAATTCGTCGGCGTGGTGATCGCCGGGCGCGGCCATGATGTCGAACTGCACCGGCAGGTTGTTGCCGGTGTTGACCTCCTCGAACATCGACAGCGGCGCCATCTGCGAATAGCGCAGATTGGTTTCCGTGTAGGTGCGATGCACGCCCCAGGACAGCGCTTCCTCCTCGTCGCCGTCGACCCAAACCCGCTGGCCCTTCTTGCCGAACACGATGGCGGTGCCGGTGTCCTGGCACATCGGCAATACGCCGCCGGCGGCGATGTTGGCGTTCTTCAGCAGGTCCAATGCCACGAACCGGTCGTTCGACGATGCTTCGGGATCGTCCAGAATGGTGCGCAGCGAGGCGAGGTGTGCCGGGCGCAACAGGTGGGAGACGTCGTGGAAAGCGCGGACGGCCAGCTCACTGAGTGCATCCGGTGCGATACGCAGCACGGTCTTGCCCTCGACGGTGATGGTCCGGATGCCGTCGATTGCCAGCCTGCGCCACGGCGTCGTGCCTTCGGCCAGGGGGAACATCGGTGAATAGAGGAAATTGGCGGGCCGCTGAGCGTCCACAGGCTAATCCTTCAGCTTTGGGGGGAGCGGCGGCGGAACGCGTCCAGGCTGACAACCTGGGCCGGTTCGGCGTCCTTGGCCTCGTCCGGTGCTTCGGCCTCGTCCGCGGCGGGCGGCGGCGGCTCGTCCTCGACGGAGGTGGCCTCGGCGGCCTGGAACCTCAGGCCGTAGCGGATGTGCGGATCGGCGAACTCGACCACCGCATCCAGCGGAATAACCAGCTTCGACGGCACGCCACCGAACGACAGCCCGACCTGAATGGTCTGGGTCTGGCGATCGAAGCCCAGGTCCCAGAACTGATGTTGCAGGACAATTGTCATTTCCTGCGGGTACTGCGCCTTGATCCGCTGCGGTAGTTCCACGCCGGGATGACCGGTGCGGAACGTGATATAGAAATGGTGTCCGCCGGGCAGGCCCTCGGCGGCGACATGCTCGATCGCCTGCGCCACCACGTGACGCAGCGCCTGCTCAATCCATTTCTCATAGGGCAGCAGACTGTCAGGCCGCTGCTTCTGATCGTCTTCCATCAGTGCCCTCGCGACTTTCGGGGCCACCCATAGCGCGGACGGGGCCGCGTGGGAAAGAGGGTTCCGATGCACGGTTTGGTCACGCGGCCTGCACCCGCGCCATCCGCTGGATCGCGAAGCTCCCCAGCCCTGTCCAGCGACCGACGAAATAACCGCCCCGCCGGCCCAACGGGAGAGACGTTGAGAAACGGTTAAGATCTCGCGCGCGGCTGTGGATTGCTGGTGCGGCTACCCCGGCGATGCGCCTTGCGTCTGAACCTGAAGCAGATAGAGCGACTGGCTGGCGCACATGAACAGCATGTTCCGCTTGGGGCCGCCAAACGCCATATTGGCGCAGACTTCCGGCAGGCGGATGCGTCCCAGCAGCTTACCGTCGGGGTTGAAGACCACGACGCCCGCGTAGCCCAGCACCGTGTTGGAGCTGATCCAGAGATTGCCGAACACGTCGGCGCGAAGGCCGTCGGGGCCGCAATGCACGCCATCCACCATCATGTCGGTGAACCGCCGCATGCCGCTGAGCTTCCCGCCCTGAACGTCGAAGGCGAAGACGTTGCCGCCCCCGCCGGCGCCGGTGTCGCCTGGACCTTTGCCGGTGCTGATCACGTAAAGCGTCTTGTAGTCCGGTGAGAAACACAGCCCGTTGGGGTCGGGAAGCTGGTCCTCGGTGATCACAACCTCCAGTTTTCCGGCGGGATCCCAACGGTAGACGCTGTTGGGCAGTTCACGCTTCCTGCCACCGATCAGGCCGGCATCGGGTGCACCGGTCCTTGGGTTCAGCACGCCCGCCGCATTGGTCGGGCCTCCTGCTTCGTCCGGATGTCCCTCGGACAATGTGTCGCCGTAAGGCGGATCAGTGAACCAGATGCTGCCGTCCGGATGTGGGACCAGGTCGTTCGGCGAGCAGAGGCCCTTGCCCTCGAACTGGTCGGCGATGACGGTCATGGTGCCGTCATGCTCCCAACGGATCACCCGGCGATTGAAGTCCTGCGTGGACAATTGCCGGCCCTGGAAGTCGAACGAATTGCCGTTGCTGTTGTACGATGGATCGCGGAAGCGGGAGACGCGACCGGTTTCCCAGATGTAGCGATACTGGATGTTGGCCTGGACGTCGCTAAACACCAGGTACTGCCCCTCGCTGGACCAGGCGGGCCCTTCAGACCATTTGAGACCGGTGGCGACCCTGCGGATCGCAGTGATCCCCAGCAGCAGTCGTTTGAAGGCGGGGTCGATCACGATGATGTCGGGGTCAGGGTAGATGGCCGGCGCAGCATCCCGCCCCCATTGCCGCGGCGGATTGGTGATGACGCTTGGCGGCGTTGCTGTCTCCCCCTTGGTCTGGGCCCTGGCGCCGAACGCCGTCACCGCCCCGGCGCCGGCCATCACCGCGCGACGCGACACGTCGCGAACATGCTTTTGCATGGTGCTTCCTCCGTTTCTTGTCGCCGTTTCCGGCTGGACAAGACTATCGGACAATGTAGGTCTGACGCCAACACACGCCGCCGTCCGCGCCCGGCGCCGACATCACAGGAGGATCGCGCCATGCCAGTTCCGCAAACCATGACCCACGTTCAGGCCAACGGTTCCGGCGGGCCCGAGGTGCTGGGTCTTGCAACCGGTCCCGTCCCGCAGCCGAAATCCGACGAGGTGCTGATCCGCGTTCAGGCGGCCGGGGTGAACCGGCCCGACGTGGCGCAGCGCCAGGGATCGTATCCGCCGCCGCCCGGTGCGAGCCCGCTGCTGGGGCTGGAGGTCGCGGGCGAGATCGTCGCGGCGGGGGGGCAGGTTTCAGGGTTTGCTGTTGGCGATCGCGTCTGCGCGCTGACCAATGGCGGCGGCTACGCCGAATACTGCACGGCCCCCGCGGCGCAATGCCTGCCCTGGCCGAAGGACTATGATGCCATCCGCGCGGCCGCCCTGCCGGAGACGTCCTTCACGGTCTGGGCGAATCTTTTCCAGCATGGGCGGCTGGCCAAGGGTGAGAACGCACTCGTCCATGGCGGGACCAGCGGCATCGGGGTCACGGCGATCCAGTTCGCCCACGCGTTCGGGGCGCGGATTTTCGCCACTGCCGGGACCGACGAGAAATGCGCCACCTGCCTCAAGCTGGGTGCCGACGCCGCGATCAACTACCGGACCCAGGACTTCGCTACCGAAGTGAAGGCGTTGACCGAGGGCAAAGGAGTGAACGTGATCCTCGACATGGTCGGCGCGCCTTACATGACGCCCAATGTCCGCTCGCTGGCAATGGATGGCCGGCTGGTCATGATCGCATTCCTGCAGGGTTCAAAGGTCGACATGTTCGATTTCATTCCGGTCATGGTAAAGCGCCTGACCATCACCGGCTCCACCATGCGTCCGCGCACCACGGCGCAGAAGGGGGGGATTGCGGATGAGCTGCGTGCGAAGGTCTGGCCGTTGCTGGATGCGGGTCGCTGCGCGCCGGTGGTCCACGCGACGTTCCCGCTGGCCCAGGCGGCGGAGGCGCACCGGCTAATGGAATCCAGCGCCCATATCGGCAAGATCATGCTGACACTGTAAAGCTCGGCGCGGCGCCGGCCGTGGGGGGGCGCTACCAGCCCGGCGGCGGCTTGAAGCTCAGGCCCGCCTGTTCCAGCAGCGCGGCCGCGGCCAGCGTGGTGCGGTCGCCGTAGATTGGGCCGGCGATCTGCACGCCGAGCGGCAATCCGGACTTCGTGACGCCCATCGGCGCGATGGTTGCCGGCAGATGGTAGCCGCCAGTCAGGCCGGGCCAGAACAGCAGGTCGCCGTAGTTCATGTCCTTGCCCTCGACCACCAGCCGCCGGCCGAACGGCGAACCGTCCTGGCGATGCGGCAAGGCAGGCGTGCTGAACGACGGGCACAGCAGCACGTCGTGGTCGCGGAAGAACTCGCTCCAGATCCGCCGGAAGCGGGCGCGCTGCTCGTTCATGCCGAGCCAGGCGCGGTGGGTGGTGTCGACGGTGTGGGCCATGATCGCGTCCGCACTTTGATCGTCGGGCGACAGGGCCGCGGCGCGCTTGCGCTTTTCCGCCATCTGGGCGTCGGTGCTGCGGCCGCTCCAGCCGGTGTCGAGCAGGCGGAGAAACAGGTGGTAAGCGGCGACCGGGTCGAAGTTCGGGCGGGCTGTACGGCTGACGCTGACGCCCTGGCGTTCCAGGCTGTCGGCCAGCGTGTTCATCGCAGCAACGGTTTCGGCATCGGTGGTGGCGCCGGGCTGGTCTGCCCATACCGCGACGCGCAGATCCTTCAGTGTGGTGAAACGCGGCGGCGGCAGGTTGAGCGTCAGGCCGGTCTCATCGGGATCGGGGCCAGCCAGGATGTCCATTGCCGCGATGAGGTCGCTTGTTGAACGGCTGAGTGGCCCGATGACCGAGATGTCTGTGCCCGCGGCGGCGCTGGTGGCTGGATCGCCATAGTTCGGCAGCAGGCCCCAGGTCGGTTTATGGCCGAATACACCGCAAAAATGCGCCGGCACACGGATCGAGCCACCAATGTCGCTGCCGATCTCGAACCCGGTCAGGCCGGCGGCCAGCGCTGCCGCCGATCCGCCGGACGACCCGCCCGGCGTGTGATCGGTGTTCCAGGGATTTGACGATGTGCCGTACACGGGGTTGTAGCTCTGCCAGTCCGCCAGATCGACCGGCACGTTGGTTTTGCCGAAGATCACCGCCCCGGCTGCTTCCAGCCGCCTGATCGCGATGGAGGAGATGGTGACGGAAACCGCCTTAAGCTCTGGATGGCCGCGCGTGGTGGGCAGGCCGGCGACGTCAAAGCTTTCCTTGACGGTGGTGGGGACGCCAAACAGCGGGGCTGATTTGTCGGACTGCGAGTCCAGCACCTTGGCGCGCGCACGGGCGCGATCGAAGTCGCGGACCACAACAGCGTTGATCCGGGCGTCGAGCTGTTCGGTGCGGCCGATAAAATGGTCCAGCAATTCCAGGGCGCCGATCTTCCCACTGCGGACATGGGCGGCGAGTGCGGTGGCGGGAAGGAAGGTCGGGTCCATCAAGGCTGTCCTTTCACGGTCACGGACAGCCTCGCATCCGCGCAGGCGTGAGACAACCGGGCGGCACTCAGTTGCGGCGGCAGTTGTTGTTACACTCCGCGAAGCTAGGTTGCCGGTGTCGCTGGCATATGTTGGGGCATATGTTGGGAGCAGATCCGGATATGCGTTTGTTGAGGAGAATTTGGCGATGAAGTGGCTTGCGGTCGCTGCGACGGTCTTTGTTGTTGGAATTGGCAGCGCTTTTGCGCAACCACCACCGCCGCGGGGTTACGCGCCGGTGCCGCCGCCGCGCAGCGAATTCGTGCCGCCACCACCCGGTGGACGCATGGTGTGGGAGCCGGGCCATTGGCATTGGGACGGTCGCCGATACATCTGGATCGGTGGCCATTATGTGGAGCGCCGACCGCATTACGGACACTACGCCGAAGGCCGCTGGATCTGGGCACCGCGTGAAGGCCGCTGGATCTGGCGCCCAGCACACTGGGAATAGCCGCCCTGGGAATAGCCGCCCTGGGAATAGCCGCCCTGGGAATAGCCGCCCGGGGAACAGGCACACTGGGAATAGGCACACTGGGAATAGGCACACTGCGAACGGGCGTGCTGAAACCGATACGGATTGGCCCCCGTCGGGGGCGGTTCAGTGGAGGTCGATCACGACGGGGACATGGTCGGACGGTTGCGGCTGATCCCGCTCGTGCTTGTCGGGATCGGCCGCAACCAGGCGCTCCGCCAGGGTCGGTGACAACAGGGCGTGGTCGATGCGCAGGCCCATGTCGCGCTGCCAGGCGCCGGCCTGGTAGTCCCAGAACGTGTAGACGTGCTTATGCGGATGGACGGCGCGGACGGCATCGGTCAGGCCCATCCATAACAGGCGGCGATAGCGGGCGCGTGATTGCGGTCGGACAAGCGCATCGGTCGGTGACAATGTGCCGGCCGCGTAATCGTCATCCGTCGGGCAGACGTTGAAGTCACCGGTGATGACCAGCGGCCGGTCGTCATCCAGCAACGCCTGGGCGCGGTCGGCTAGATGGTCCATCCAGGCGAGCTTGTAGGCGAAGCCCTCATCACCGCGGGAATTACCGTTCGGCAGGTAGATGCCGATCAGGGTGACGTCGTTGGCAGTAATCTCGATGTAGCGTGCCTGGGCGTCGTCACCCGGTAGCCCGGGCAGTGCGCGGTGCGTCACGTTGACCGGGACCCGGGCGAGCACGGCTACTCCGTTGTAGGACTTCTGACCTACTGCCTCCGCCATGTATCCCAGGCCATGGAACGGCAGTGTCGGAAAAGCTGTCGTCTCACACTTGATTTCCTGCAGAAACAGGACGTCCGGCTGGTTCTTCTCCAGCCAGCGCAGCACATGGCCCTCGCGCTGGCGGATCGAGTTGACGTTCCAGGTTGCGATCTTCACTGGCTGAGGTCTCCGGGTTGCCCTGATGGCGCGGCTGTGGTCACAGTTGGACGGTTACGACGGGGGATACGGGCATATGACGATCGAACTTTACACGTGGAACACGCCGAACGGGCGCAAGATCAGCGTGGCGCTGGAGGAGATGGGCCTGCCGTATAAGGTGCATCCGGTCAACATCTCCAAAAACGAGCAGTTCGAGACATCGTTTTTGAAGATCAGTCCGAACAACCGGATCCCCGCGATCATCGACCCGGAGGGGCCGGGCGGTGCACCGGTCAGCGTGTTCGAGTCGGGCGCGATCCTGATCTACCTGGGAGTCAAAACCGGAAAGTTCTACCCGACGGATCTGCGCAAGCAGGTGCCGGTGCTGGAGTGGCTGATGTGGCAGATGGGCGGGTTTGGTCCGATGCCTGGCCAGGTACATCATTTTCTGCAGGTCGAAAATCCCTCCGACCAGCGTTACGGGCTAGAGCGCTATATGAAGGAAACCGCTCGGTTGTATGGCGTGCTGGACCGGCGACTGGAAGGGCGGGCGTTCGTGGCCGATGAGGTGTCGATTGCCGATTTCGCCATCCTGGGCTGGGCCTGGCGGCATGAGCGGCACAAGACGGACCTGGCGGCCTTCCCAAACGTCAAGCGTTGGTATGAGGCGATGATGGCTCGCCCGGGAACGGCCAGGGGCTTCGAGGTGGCGCTGAGCTAGTTCCCGTTTGACGCTGGGGCGGCGGATGCCTACAAGACGCGGTGCAAACGCCGTGTCCGGATTGTTCGCTTCGGCGGATGTCCGGGGATGTTGCCCCGGCGGAGGGGTGGCCGAGTGGCTGAAGGCGGCGGTTTGCTAAACCGTTGTAGGGGGTCAACCCCTACCGTGAGTTCGAATCTCATCCCCTCCGCCAACCTTTTCATGCATCCCCGCCGGCCGCGAGCCATCCCCAGACGCCTGAGCACCTTTGCAGGTAGATGACACCTCTCTTGCCAGCCTAGCGAGACAGAACGGCTGATATGGCGGCGGTTGCGCGGTTACTCGTCGTGAAGGTCAAGGCCCTGAGCGAAGTCGGACGCCACACTGCCGCCCAGCCTCGATCTCCAAATTCCGCGATTCAGCACCAAAGCCTCGCCATTTCGGCGACATGCGTAACGGCAAGGCGCACCAAATCCTGAAGCCTACAAGTTCGCAGCCCCTCCAGCCCGGGTCGGCTGGTCCTTTCCACGCCGTCAGTTCAGGCGCCGCCATCAACCCATCCGGATTTACGACAAGAATCCTTCAAGCGCGGATAATCTGTCCCAGCTGTGTCCGATCCAATGTAAACGTCGACGCCCGTTTGCCACGCTTCATCTTGTCCACCAAACCGATACGGCGCACGCTGGCTTGCAGCAATGACTTGGCATTATACATCGAGCCGTTCGTCGCATTGCTCAATGCCAGACGCGGCAACCGACTGTGAATAAGCCCATTGCCGGCGTGCAGGCGAGCCAAACGCCTGATCTCCGGCGTATAATATTGGGTCGTATAGGACACGCTGAATTCAAGGTTTTCGATCCGATGAGGAGAATAGAGCGGCCAGTGGACCATTTGCCCAGCCTTCAACTCAAGAACAGTGGCTTGCTCGTCATAGATTTGAGAATAAGGAACTGAAGTCTCATCATTATGTAGCGCCGTGAACTCCAGCATTTCGCTGGTCAGGAAAGGCGGCTTGTTTGGATAGACATAGACGCGTTTGGATCCATGCACCTGCCACAATGTCTGCCCGTTACTATCGAAATGGTAATAGACTTGGGCCGATGGAGACGAAATCAAGATATCCGAGATATGGTTGGAAGTTGGATAGCCGCCGATCACGCCCGAGTCGATCTCAGTATAAATCGTTTCCAGCAGATCTGCATGGGCTGGACTGACAGCATTGATGTGGCGAATGAGCAGCCACAGATTGCCTTGTTTGATCGACTCAATGACGGCGTCGCCGCTCATGTCGCCAATCTCGCCTTCTTCCCATAACTTCTTTGCTGTGCCGACCGGACCGGTGTGCATCAACATGTAGTTCTCACGCGGCAGAATATCGATAAGCCTGGCCAACGCATTCAAGTTAAACTCAGGACGTTCGGGCAGATTATGCTCCAGCACTACGATCTCGTCGCGCCATTTTTTGTCCGCCTGCATCGCCGGCCAATCCGTATTGAAAATGGTCATTCCGGAACTTCCATGGAACAGTGGCAAGAGGACATCATGTCACTGTGGTACTAGTAGACGATCGCCACGCCACTTTTATAACCACATAGGCGTGAGGTCGATTGTCGTTTCACAAGGCCAACACCGCAGCTAGCGCGAGCGTATTGTTATTCAAACGTCTTCGCATTACGCATAATCCCACACCTGGTAGATCGTTAACCTCGCAGTGCCAGTCTAAGCGGGCTTCGTGCCGACAGCGTGCATCGCTTGAAGTATCCACTTGAACGGCGGCCGGCTGGCAGCCCTCCGCCTCTGGACTGTTTCTTGCTGGCGTTCGAGCGTGATCTGGCGCACCCACGTCGGCCAAGATAGTCAGCATGCATTTCGGTCTCGGAGTACGCGTGTCCAACTGTTTGCCGCCACTGCTCAAGATCGCTAACCGATGCTGCACTTACGCAGATCAGCTTCGCGTGGCGGAACAGTATGAAACAAATGACGTGACTCTGGACATACAACATGCCGATGAACCAGTCAAACGGCAGCCCGTTCTTATCCTCCCCGAAGCAGCGAGATGCACCACATCCCTCAACGGGTATAGCATCGCCTCGGAATGCCCGACGTCCCCCTGGTGGGCGTGCTATATTGACCGACGCTTTTACCACCACTATACACTGCAGCGAGCACCAACAGCTCGCTTCAAAAGTAAGTATTTAAGAATACTGTGTCAGCAGGCGACCTCTTTTTAGACGACGATCATCAAGACTTATCGCGACAACACACCACAATCCGCACCATTGGGACCAACGACATGGCATCTCCGTTGCGGTTCCACAGCCTGCTGCAATCACTGCTGGCAACGCATCCGGCACATACTGGATAACCTCCACCGAACGCCACACAGCTCGAAGATGCGGCAAGACGTCGAACGGCCCCGCCCCGGTGGCGCAAGAACCCTCCAGTCGCGGCTCGCCAACAGTCAGCCTGGCAGATTATCCGGCTGGGCAAGCCGCATGCTGACCTCCGGCCGTTCGGCTGACCGCTCCCCCTCCCGCATCACGCCAATGCGCATCGCCAGCGATCCCGCAAGGGCAGTCACCGCCGCGAGTTGCGCCACGGCCTGCATACGGCCCGGCAGCACCTTGGAAGCCAGGAAAAGACCAAGCGGCACCGCGACGCCTGCGATGTCGCGCGATGAGGGCTCTGTGCGGACGCCTGCCTGCCGCTGCACGTGGTCCGAGGCAAGGATCGCAGACAACTCAACGGCCAGCCCAGCCACGGCAAGGCCGTCCAGGTCCCGCCGCCGCCGCCCGCCGGGTTCGGCAAGGCGCAGCGCGGATGCCGCGGATACAATCGATGAGGCGGCAAACCGCACCGCGAGGCTTTTGGCACCGGCTACCCAAAGCGGGGTGCTGGTCGCTGAGAACAGTGAAGCGGTATAGGTCGCCAGCACCCCACCCGTGAGCGCCGCCGGTATCTGCGCCACCCTGGCCATGCCGTGCAGCCACCGGATGGTCCGGCCAGCCGGCGCCAGCAGCGATGTGGCGGTGACCGTGCTGGCGCCCGCGAACGCAACCAGCGCCCAGCTGCCCAAAGACATCGGCGATGTCGGCTTCACCAGCCGCAGCATGTTGTAAAAGCGCTTTGGCGTGTGGAGGTCGAGGATCAGGCAAACTGAACCGATAGTCGGCGCCAGCAAGGACAGCATGCGGCCGCGGCGAACAATTGGATCGGTGCCTCGGATGGCGGCGCAATTCAGGACTGTTGCCAGAACCTGGGCAGCCCCCGAAAGTCCGGCAAGAAACACGTAGCCGCCCACCAGCGCGTTGTTGAACGGCGCCGGCTTGAGCTGCGGTCTTCCGTAATAGGTCCGGCCGTCCCATTGCGCGATGTCAGGCATGTCCACCTCAGATCAGGTCCGTCGCGCGAACAGCGCCAGCCCGGTCACCACCAGCCCGAACAGGGTCGTCAGGCCCGCGGCCAGGCTGGGTGCCACCCGGTTCGCCGGGCGCGTTGGCGCGCGTGGCAGATTGTAGGCCTCAGGTTCCGCCGTCAGCAGGAAGAACGCATTCAGGTGTCCCAGCCCGCCCGTCGCTCCAGGCGCTCCGGGCGTGCCGTAAAGGTAGGCTGACGGCCGTCCGATCTGATGCAGGTGCTCCACTCTTTCCTGCGCACGCTGCTGAAGCGCACCGATCTCGCCGAACTGGATGGAATCGGTTGGGCAGGATTTGGCACAGGCCGGCTCCAGCCCACCCTTCAGGCGGTCGTAGCAAAGCGTGCATTTGTGGGCCTTGCCGTCCATCTCGCTGATATCCACCACGCCGAACGGGCAGGCCGGCACGCAGTAGCCGCATCCGTTGCAGATGTCCTGCTGCACAACGACTGTATCGAACTCGGTGCGGAACAAGGCGCCTGTCGGGCATGCCTCCACGCACGGGGCATTGTGGCAGTGCTTGCAGACATCGCTCATCATCAGCCAGCCGCTCTGAAAGGCGGGCTGCGTCGTTGCGCGCACGCCCTCCGGCCCGGCTTCCTCGACGAACGCTACGTGTCGCCATGTGTTGGCCGACAGCGCCCCGGTATTGTCGTAGCTCTGGCCGGTCAGGCCGATATTGTCGGCCGGTAGGTTGTTCCATTCCTTGCAGGCCACCTCGCACGCCTTGCAGCCGATGCAGACCGTGGTGTCGGTGAAGAAGCCGTAGGATTTCCCCGGCTCGATCAGCACGTTTGCGGTCAGTTCCGATTCGTTGGGGATGAACCGGTCGAATTCGGAGCGCGCCTCATCGTGAATCCTCGGATGCATGTCCATGCGGTGCGTCCTATCGGTCGACGTAGATGGCGCTTGCGATATTGCCGATCAGATCGGGCGCCGGCTCGTAGCTGACCCGAACATGGGCCTGGCGCGCCTGCAGCGCGGCAAGTTGCTGGGGTTCGGCCGACGCTGCATGACCCAGGATGAAAAGATGCGAGACCCCATTGTCATCGGTCATCTGGAAGCGGCTTTCCTGCACAATGGTGATCGTGCCGTTCATCGAACGCGTCATCAGGCCGTCCTTTAAGTGGGTTCTTCATCCGCGATCGTCGCCAGCCAGCCGCGCGCCTTCACCAATTCATCCCACGGCACGTCGCCGAGTGGAAAGTGGACGCCCAGAACAACGCTGATCACCGCGTTGACGTGTTGCAGACGACGACGGCTGTCAGCGGTCTGACCATCGCTGCGTTGCCGCACCGCAATGCCATCGCGCAGCAGCGACAGGGTATGCGCTGCGGCGGACAAGGCGTGGCCGTCAATCCGGGGTTTAGCCGCCAGTACCTTGTCCAAGTCGCTCAGGGCGGAGCGCGCCGTCTTGTCACTATCCATGGCCGCGACCGCCGGCGTCGGCGAGGCGGCCCGCGCGCAACGCGCAGGTGACAGCCTTGGTTGAGTGGATGCTGGTGTTGGCATCACCGGTGATGGCCAGCAAAACGTTGGCGATGTCGCCCCGGGTGTAGCCCTCCCGGCCATAGACCCACGGCATCCCGACCTGATGCACCACCTTGCCGCCAATGATGAACGGCTGGATGCGCTCGGTGATCAACGCCCGCACCTCGATGTCGCCACGCAAGGTCGACAGCACGGTCCAGTCCAGGTTCCGGATGCCAAGCTCGCGGCCCAGTTCGGGTGAGATTTCGACGAAGGCCTGCGGCTGAAGCTCCGCAGTGTGCGGGGTGACGCGCCCGATGATGCCGCCGCAATGCAGTTCCGTCAGGCGATAGGTGGTAAAAACATAAGGAAAACGCGGATCCTCGGGATTGTGCAGCTCATTGCCCCGGCGCGGCCACAGCTTGGCGGCCGGGTTGTATTGCTGCTCGTATAGCGGATTCTTCACCGGGCTTTCAGGCGGTTCATAATGGGTCGGCAGCGGGCCGTCCTTCAAACCGCTGGGAACGAACAACTGGCACTTGCCGTCGGCTTCCATGATGAAGGGATCGTCGCCGCCAAGCGCGTCCATGCCATGCGGGCGTTTGCTCCAGTCCGGGCGGTAGTCCGGACGCCGCGTGGCGATGAAGTCGGGCACATCGGTGCCGGTCCATTGTTCGGCGCCTGCATCCCACCAGACCATCTTCTTGCGCTCCGACCACGGCACGCCTGCCGGGTCAGCGGAGGCCCTGTTGTATAGCGTGCGGCGGTTGGCCGGCCAGGCGAATGCCCAGCCGGGGTGGCTGCCGGGACCGCCCGGGCCGTCCGGCTTGCGGGATCGCGCGACGTTGTGTCCGTCACTCGGATAAACCCCGCAATACATCCAGCCGCCGCAGGCTGTGCTGCCATCGTCCTTGAGCTGCTGGTAACTCGGGATCTGCTTGCGGTCCGCCACGGTATAGCCGTTGATCTCGCGCAGCACCGCCTCCGGGTCAGGTTCCGCTCGCGCGCCGCGTTCCGGATACTGCCAGGTCAGCGCCTGGATCGCGGCATCGCGTGCCTCAGTGCTGTCGGCGTATAATTGCTTCAGCCGCTTGCCAAGGTGGTAAATGAACCATAGGTCGGAACGATTGTCGCCGGCAGGCTCCAGGACTTTGTCGTGCCACTGCACCAGGCGGCTGGTGTTGGTAACCGTCCCATCCTTCTCACCGGCAAGTGCTGCGGGTAGGAAGAACATCTCCGTGCCGATCTCGCTCGGTTGCAGCTCCCCGCGCTGCACCAGGCGGCCCTTCTGCCAGAAATTGGCGGTTTCGGTCATCGCGAAGTCGCGCACCACCATCCAGTCGAGACGCGCAAGGCCGCGCTCCACCAGATCGGAGTTGACCGCGCCGACAACTGGGTTCTGGCCGAGTATGAACTGCCCCTTCACCACGCCATCGACCATCGACAGGGTCATCGGCAGTTGCGAAACATCCCCGGTCAGCTTCGGCAGATGCTGATAACCCCACTCGTTATCGGGGCATGCATGCGGCCCATACCATGCCTTTAACAGGCTGATGGCGTATTTCGGCATGTTGCTCCACCAGCCGGTCGTGGGCGTTTCCGCGTGCAGATACGATCTCAGCGTATCGTGCTCATGGAACACGTTTGGCTGCGGCAGGTAGGTCGGCAGCATATTGTACAGGGTCGGGATGTCGGTGCTGCCCTGAATGCTGGTGTGACCGCGCAATGCCATGATGCCGCCGCCGGGGCGGCCAATATTGCCGAGCAGGCCCTGGATGATGGACGCTGCGCGAATGATCTGCACGCCGACCGTATGGTGCGTCCACCCGACGGCATAACAGAACGCGCTGGTGCGTTCGCGGCCGGAATTTTGCGCCAGGACGTCGACGATTTTCAGGAACGTCTCGCGCGGGCAGCCGGTCGCCCGTTCCACCATGTCCGGCGTGTAGCGGGCGTAATGCCGGCGCATGATCTGGTAGACGCAGTTTGGATGTTGCAGCGTGGGATCGGTCGGTGGCGGACCCTCGGTCATGCTTTCGAAGTCGCCGCCTTTGGGCTTCTCCTCGGTCTGCACGCGATGTTCGGCTATCGCGGAGGGAACGTTCTTGCCCTTGTACTGCCAGGTGTCCTGCCTATAACTGGCAGTGTCAGCATCGAAACCGGAGAACACGCCATTGTTCTGTTCCGGATCTTCGTAGCCGTCCTCAATGATGTTGGCGATGTTGGTGTATGCCATTGCGAAGTCGCGAAACCACAGGTCGCGCTCCAGGATCTGGTGAATGATCCCGCCGAGGAAGGCGATATCGCTGCCCGAGCGGATGGGCGCATGGATATTGCATAGGGCGCTAGTACGGGTGAAACGTGGGTCGACATGGACCAGCGTCGCACCACGCCGCTGCGCCTCGACGGCGAAGCGAAACGCAATCGGATGGTTCTCCGCCATGTTGGAGCCCATCGTGATGATGCAGTCGGAATTGGCGAGGTCCCACACCGCCATCGTTGCCGCGCCACGTCCAAATGTCGTCCCCAGACTGGGTACCGATGAGGAGTGTCAGATGCGCGCCTGGTTCTCGATGGTGATCATTCCGAGGCCACCGCCGAACAACTTCTTGATGAGGTAATTTTCCTCGTTGTCCAGCGTAGCGCCCCCGAGCGATCCAATGCCCAGTGTATGATTCACCGTCCGGCCGTCCGGCAGCGTCTCGACAAAGGTCTCATCGCGCGTCTGTTTCGTAAGCTGGGCTATTCGTTCCATTGCCCAGTCGAGCGGCTTCTGCTCCCAGTCCGTCGCATAAGGCGCCCTGTAGAGCACGGTGTTGATGCGTTGTGGCGACAGCAGCACGCCCAGCGTGCCGGCCCCCTTTGGGCAAAGCGTGCCCTGGTTAACCGGACTGCGTGGATCGCCTTCAATGTGCAGCGGCTTGCCGTTCTTGGCGTAGACAAGCTGGGCGCAGCCGACGGCGCAGAATGGGCAGATGCTGGTGCCGACAGTGTCAGCCTGCTCCAGCCTTGGACGCAGGGTGCGGGACGTCGTGCTTTCAGCGGCCTTGGACATCGAGCTGAGCCCGGCCATCTGGCGTGGCAGCGACCAGTCGGCGAAAAAACCCGTAACGGTGTCGGACAGGGTCTGTCGAAGCGTCTTCATTTCACGTTCCCGGCTGCCAGTGGTTCCGAAGCGGGCGAAGTGAGCTGGGGTTCCAGGCGGGACGAAGTCTGACGGACTGGTGATCGACGGTGATCCTGTTTTCTTCCCGGCGGATCGCCGCAAACGCCCAAAGGCAAATCCTCTGGCGAACTATGACCCGATTTTAGCCGTTTGACCCTTCGACGCCTATCCGTAGCGGGCTGTATCAGACAGGTGACCCATATATGACTGCCTTGACCATGCGCTGCGGACACCGGGCGAAAGGCGCCTGCCGGTGATCCGGCTTGCCCTGCTGGCAATCGTTCCGCTCGCGCCACTGCTGCACTACGTGTTCGGCCTGCCGCCGTTATGGGTGTTCCTGGCCGGCATCGTCGGGGTCGGCGTACTCGCCGATTGGATACGCGCGGCAACCGAACAGCTTGCATATCATACCGGGCCCGCCATTGGCGGCCTGCTGACTGTAAGCCTGGGCAGCCTGGCCGAATTGATCCTGGCGCTGTTCGTGCTCGCGCAAGGTCAGCCGGAGGTCGTTCACGCCCAGATCACCGGCTCCATCATTGGCACCAGCCTGCTTGGGCTGGGCCTTGCGATCGTCATCGGCGGCGCCCGACGTGAGCGGCAGACATTCAAGCGGGAACGCGCCGGGCTGCTGTCCAGCCTGCTGATCCTGGTGGTGATCGCCCTGCTGTTGCCGGCTGCCTACGACTTCACGGCTCGCAGGGTCACTCATCCCGCCGACATCAATGACGAGCCGCTCAGCCTGATGGTGTCGTGCGTGCTGTTGCTGCTGTACCTGGGTAACCTCATCTACACGCTGGTTACTCACCGGGACGTATTTTCCACCGGTGAGGAGCAGCACGCGGAGCAGGCTTGGCCGCTGTGGCAATGTCTGGCGGTGCTTGGCGGCGCGACGGTCGGGGCAGCGCTTGAGAGTGAACTTATTTCCGATGCGCTGGCCGATGCTGCACATTCACTGCACCTGTCGTCCACGTTTCTTGGTGTAATCGTCCTGGCATTGGTTGGTACAGTGGCGGACCTTTTTTCGGCCGTGTGGTTTGCCCGGCAGGACCGGATGGGCCTCGTGATGAGTATCTGCATCGGGTCGGCGATCCAGGTCGCACTGGTGGTGGCGCCGTTGCTGGTCATCCTGTCCTGGCTGATCGGCAGCCCAATGACACTGGTGTTCAACGACCCGCTTGACCTGTTCGCCATCGCCGGCACCGCGTTCATCGTGAACGCAATTACCGGAGACGGTGAGACGACCTGGTTCGAGGGCGTGCTGCTGATCGGCGTCTACGTCGTTCTGGGGATCGCGTTCTTCTTTGCCTGATGGCCGCACCGCGCGTCAGCTGACCGGAACCCGCCGGCAATTCGGAAGTTCATTGCGCGGCGGGATCGTCACCGCCAGCGACCTTGAACAGGGGCGGAGCGTGACCAGTAGCAACAGGCGTTCGACTTCTCAGGGCAAAGCCGAAGCTGCGGTCATGCCGGGCGGTGCCGCGGATTTCCCGCTGCCGCTCGACACGGTGCCGATGGAGGCGAAATCCACAGAGCGGCTGCCGGAAGCGGCCGGGGCTTGGCATTACGAACCGAAATGGGATGGTTTCCGCTGCCTGGCATTCAAGGCGGGAACCGCCGTTGACCTGCGCGCCAAGTCCGGCAAGCCGCTCGGGCGCTACTTCCCGGAGGTGGTGGCGATGCTGGGCAAGCTTGCGGCGGAGCGGTTTGTACTGGACGGCGAGTTGGTGATCGAGATCGACGGGCGGCTGGCCTTCGATGCATTGCAGATGCGCCTGCATCCGGCCGAAAGCCGAATCCGGAAGCTATCTGTTGAGACACCGGCGCGGTTCGTTGTCTTCGACGTGTTGGCAGCTCCGGATGGTCCGGTCGTCATTGATCGCCCGCTGCAGCAGCGCCGGCGGTTGCTGGAAGCCTTCATGACGCAAGCAGGGATGCCCAGGGCGTTTGTCATCTCGCCGGCCACGTCCGATTTGTCGGCGGCAGAGGCCAGGCTGCTCAATGCCGGACATGGCGCAACCGACGGTGTGGTCGCGAAAGAACTGGCGCGCGGCTACGAACCCGGTGAGCGGGCAATGACCAAGGTGAAGCTGCTGCGGACGGCTGACTGCGTCGTCGGCGGCTTCCGGTATGCAAGCGGCAATCACATGGTCGGGTCGTTGCTGCTCGGCTTGTATGATGCGGCGGGCAGGCTTGATCATGTCGGTTTCACCGCGACCATCAGCGGTGAAGAACGTCCATCCCTTACCAAGCGGCTCGAAGGTCTGCGGGAACCGCCCGGCTTTACCGGAAAGGCGCCAGGCGGTCCCAGCCGATGGAGCACCGAACGCAGCGGCGACTGGGAACCGCTGCGACCTGAGCTTGTCGTTGAGGTTCGGTTCGATCATGTCACCGGCGGCCGGTTTCGCCATGCAACGAAACTGATGCGCTGGCGTCCGGACAAGGCGCCGCAGCAGTGCACATTTGAACAAATCAGGCCACCGCTCGCCGAGGTCGGGCTTGATTTGCGAACCGGGACGCACCCGGTGCGTGTTTGATCACGTTTGCAAATACTGGGATCGACCTCGTCGCGGCGGCGTTCCGGCAGTTGGAGTTTCGCGAGCGAACGGATGATATCCACCTGGCTGCACGGGCGCATCGACTATAGCGTCGCAACCTTGTTCGGCGTAGCGGCAACGAATGCGTCGCTGTCGCCGGCGGTCCGCCGCACCATTGGTGCGGCCGGCGCCTATCATGCGAGCTACTCGCTGCTGACGGATTACCCGGCAGGGGTTCGTCCGTGGCTGACCATGCGTCAGCATCTGTGGCTGGATGCGATCGGGGGATTGGCGCTGTGCGGCGCCGGTCTTGCGTTGCGGCGCGAGCCGGCCGGTCAGCGAGCCTTGCTACTGGCTGCGGGGCTGGCGGAACTTGCGGTTGTCGGCTGCAGCAGCACAGGCGAGGCGAAGAGTGCCGCAAGGCTTGAGGCACCTCCGGTTGCCTACCCGCCGCTCGACACGCCAAAGCCAATTGCCGATGGGGTGTTTATCGTCGACAGCACGTTTCCAGGCATGCTGGGCAAGGTGATTCCGGTGCGTATGACTGTCATCCGCCTGCCCGACGGCTCTTTGCTGTTGCACTCGCCGACACGCCCCACCGAAGCGTTGCGGCAGGCGCTGGTGCGTCTGGGGCCGGTGGCCCATCTGGTCGCCCCGAACATCGCACACTGGACGCTGCTGAAGCCGTGGCAGCAGGCGTTTCCCGAGGCAACCACCTGGGCCGCGCCGGGACTGCGGGACCGACGCCAGGTACAGCGCAGCGGGCTTCGCATCGATGCCGAACTTGGCGGCCCTGCGCCCGCCGCCTGGGGCAATGTCATTGATCTGTGCACCGTGCCGGGCGGTCTCAATTTCCATGAGGTGGCGATATTTCATCGTCCATCAGGCACGTTGGTGCTGACGGACCTGGTACTGAACCTGGAATCGCCGAAGGTCCCCGCTATGGCGCGTCCGCTGCTGTGGCTGTTCGGCAGCCTCGCGCCCGATGGGATGCCGCCGCCCTACCTGCGGATGATCATACGCATGCGTCGGGCGGCCGCAGTCACGGCAGCCCGCCGATTGTTGCAATTTCGCCCTAATCGGGTTGTCTTCGCCCACGGGCGCTGGTTTGACAGGGACGCCGCGCAGCAATTGCGCCGGTCATTGCGCTGGCTGCTCGGCTAGGAGCAGTTTCCCCAACTGTTTTCCAGACGACATGGGGCCCTTCAACAATGGCCCCATGACGCGCCGTCACACCGATGCTCCAGGCTGTGTGATCAAGTGATCTTTCCGAGCATGTAACCAATCACCAACGCTACCAGGGCGGCGGTAAAAGGTTGTTGCTTCACGAAATCCGCCAATTGATCGGTTGAAGCCGATCCTGATCCCGACCGGGGGCGCAGCGGTTCACCCGACGCACTATACAGCTTGGGATTCACATTGGGCGCCTCGTTAGGCGCGCCGGCCGCCGCTGTTCCAGCATCATTCATTGTGGGTCCATCCAATAGTTATCTGATGTCCGAACGTAGCGCTGGGTTTGCGGTTCCGGACCCCTGGTAAAGTTCGCGACCGCGTTTGCAAGCGACTGTTCAGGTTCTTGCCACCGATCGAAGCCGGAAGTCGGTTCCGACGGAAAACGGCATGCCGCGCCTGTCGCCGATGAAGAAATCCAAGTTTGATGCAATAGGAAGTCCAAGCCTGAACGGTGCATAACCGAAAAAATCAGCCAGGTCATCATGGCATCTTTCGGGGTAGTGCCAACACCGCGGTTGCCGGGCTTCGCCCCGGCTGCCGGCGATCGGACGAATCCGTGAACGCCGCAAGAAGGCCATTCGTCGCCGGTCAACAAGGGTGTAGAGCGTTTCCGCCTGCATGAAGCAATAAAGCGGCCGGTAGGGAACTGGCGAGTCCGTGAAGTAAGGAAATCGATTTGTCTGATATCGTGCTTGCGCGTGTTCTGCATGTTGTCGCCATCGTTCTTTGGATCGGCGGCGTCGGGATGGTCACAACCGTGCTGCTGCCCTCGATCCGGCGAACCTATCCGGTCACCGAACGCTTCGCGGTGTTCCATGCCCTTGAGGCACGATTTGCCTGGCAGGCTCGGGTCACGACCCTGCTCGCAGGGCTGAGCGGGTTCTACATGACATGGCGGCTCGACCTATGGGACCGCTTCGGCTTAGCTGATTTCTGGTGGATGCACGCCATGGTGCTGACATGGCTGGTGTTCACGACAATGCTGTTCATCCTGGAACCCTTGTTCCTGGAGCGGCTTTTGTCGCGCCGCGCCGTGATCGCGCCGGAGGCAACCTATCGCCTGGTTGAACTGCTGCATCGCGGCTTGCTGATCTTGGGCCTGGTGACCGTCGCGGGCGCGGTTGCCGGCAGCGTCGGGGCTAATTTATTCGCCTGGTAAACCGGACGATCGGCCTCGGTTGATGCGGATCACACATCGTCATTGATCCACATCAGTGCGCCCTGGAAAAACCCGGGCTATCAAGCGCTGGTCAGAATGAGTTTGTGCACAGGCCAGTGTAGATCCCGCGACACGTTGTCTGGGCGCCTGGAGATATCTTGAGGAATGAATGCGCCCCCGTCGATCAGGTTCACCTCAATGAGCAAGAAGACATCAGCGCCGATGGCCGGGAACCTGGATCTCGTCGCGCATCTGGTCCGCCCCGATGGCGCCCGGCCGGTGCAACATGCTTAACAGCCGGTCCATGCGCCCCATTGCTGACCGGCCATGAGCGCCGCCACCGATCGGCGCCCGCTACACAGCGCACCGGCAGCCAAAACACCGGCGTTGCTGAGCCAGGGCTTCCGACCATTCTTCCTGGCAGCGGGGGTCTGGTCGGTCACCGCCGTGGCGATCTGGATCGCGGTGCTGACGACCGGCACGATATTACCGAGCCGGTTCGATCCGCTCAGCTGGCACATCCATGAGATGCTGTTCGGGTTCGCCATGGCAGCCGTGGCGGGGTTCCTGCTGACCGCCATCCCCAACTGGACCAAGCGGCTTCCGGTCAATGGTCGCCCGCTGGCGCTGCTCGTCGGCCTATGGCTGGCCGGCAGACTGGTCTGTCTGGTGTCCGGGTTCATCCCATTCGGGGCGGCGGCTGCAGCCGATCTGGCCTTTCCTGTCGTTCTGGTCGCCGTCGTGGCGCGTGAGATTGTCGCCGGGCACAACTGGCGGAATTTGCCGATGGTCGCTGCGGCTTCCGTCCTCGGGATCGCTGATCTTCTCATGCACCTGGAAGCGGAAGCCGTTGGCGTGCCCGCCGGACTTGGCTGGCGGCTGGGACTGGCCACGATCATAATACTGATATCGGTCGTCGCCGGTCGGATCGTGCCGAGCTTCACCCGCAACTGGCTTGCGAAACGCGGCGCCGCGCGGTTGCCTTCCAGTTACGGCATTGTCGACCGGATCGCGCTATGTGTCCTGCCTGTGGCGCTATTAGGCTGGGTGTCCGACCTGATGCCGCGCTTTTCCGGGACAATGCTGTTGCTTGGCGCCGGGTTCAATGTCTGGCGGATGCTGCGCTGGCGCGGCATCGCAACGAGGCACGAGCCGCTGCTGGTCATCCTGCACATCGGCTATGCGTGGCTAACTCTCGGCACGGCCCTGCTTGGTCTGAGCGAACTGGGCGCAGACGTGCCGCTCAGCGT
The DNA here is from genome assembly GCA_965200665.1 of Rhodopila sp. Classification (GTDB taxonomy): domain Bacteria; phylum Pseudomonadota; class Alphaproteobacteria; order Acetobacterales; family Acetobacteraceae; genus Rhodopila. The sequence continues at coordinate 2,072,707 of OZ241370.1, forward strand.
CGCGGTCCACGCGCTCACGGTGGGCGCCGTCGGAACGATGATAATGGCGGTGATGCCACGCGTGGCGCTCGGCCACACCGGGCGCTCGCTGATCGCGGATCGCGCGACTTGCCTGTGCTTTATCCTGATTGGTCTGGCGGCGCTGGTTCGCCTGGCGGCGGCGTTGACCGCTGAATGGAGCATGCCTCTGCTGGTCGCCTCGGCATGCTTCTGGATGGCCGGTTTCGGCCTCTTCGTCCTGCGTTACGGACCCATGTTGCTCAAACCTCGTCCCGCGCGCTGACGGCGCGTCGGCGCAACCCTGGCGGCAAAATCAGTCGTTGCCCAACAATCAGGCTGCGCCCTACTTGAGCGTCGGCGGATGCGGTATAGGTTGATCTGGTTCGCCGAGGTGGTGCGCTGCTTCAGTATCTCGCCGACCGAAAATCAGTAGTCGAGAAAGGGCGTTCGCCCCATATGGTTGTCGCGACGCATAAGGGTTCGAAGGCCGACCGTCAGGGACCCGCGGCACCGTCCGGCGGGCCATGACACTGTCCCCCACCGTGCGGCTGCTGGCGGACGACCTTACCGGGGCGTTGGATACGGCCGCCGAACTTGTCGGGCTGAGCGGTCCGATCCAGGTGTTTTGGCACGGCGCGATTCCGCCTCGGTTGCCGGCAAGTGCGGCCTTCGACAGCGGAACCCGCGAGTTGAGCGGCGTCAATGCTGCCGCGGCCGTAACCAGGCTCGCGCACCTGATGCACGGTGCCGATATCGCTTATAAGAAGGTCGACAGCCTGCTGCGCGGCCCGACACTGGTCGAAATCGTAGCCGTTTTGCGCGCCGGCGCCTGGACGCATTGCGTGCTTGCGCCGGCCTTCCCCTATCAGGGCCGTGCCACGCGGGGCGGCCACCAATATGCCCGCGACACCACCGGCGGCTGGTCCGACGTCAGCGGTGACATCGTTGCAGCTTTCCGCGAATTGGGCATTGCGGCGTCCACGGGCGAAGCGGGCGGAGATCTGCCGCCGGGCATCAGCGTGTTCGATGCGGAGACGGACGCGGACCTGCGTGCCGTTGTCGGCACTGCCCGCCAGGTGCCGGGAACCGTGTTGTGGTGCGGCAGCGGAGGGCTGGCGCAGGCTTTGGCCCACGAAGCCGCGCACGGTGATGCAGCCGGTCGCACGCCTGCGACAGAGGCGGTCACAGCCTGCGGCGCGGCGTTGCTGCGTCCGATCCTCGGCTTGTTCGGTTCCGACCAGGGGGCGACGGCAGCGCAGCTTGCGATATGCGGCGCGCACTGGATCAGGCTGCCATATCGGGAGCACCTTGATGCGGCGCCGCTGACCAATGGCCTTGCATGAAAACGGTGTCGCACTGGCCAGCTTCGATCTGCCAACAGGCCTGACGCGTGACGCCGCCGCCGAATGCATTCGCTTCGGTATGGAAAGCCTGCTGCGCGAACGGAATCCGCCCGGCACGTTGCTGGCAGCCGGCGGTGAAACGCTGCGCGGTATCTGCCAGGCACTGGGCGCCCATAGCCTGGAGGTGCAGGGTCGCATCGTCCCTGGCCTGCCCCGTTCGAGGCTTTGCGGCGGCGCATGGGACGGTGTCGCCGTGGTTTCCAAATCGGGCGCCTTCGGGCCGCCCAACCTGTTGCGAGATCTGCTGCGAGCCCATCCGGGTTCCGGACAACACACCAGCGAAGGGACAGACTGATGGCTCCCCGCCACCTTGCAATTACCATGGGCGACCCGGCCGGCATCGGCCCTGAAATCATCGTCAAGGCCGCCGCCGCATTGCAGCCGCGCATCGAAGCCGGCGAACTGCGCCTGGTGGTGATCGGCAGCAATGTTGCCCTCGAACAGGCCCGCGCTCGCTTCACGCCGGGCCTCGCGATCCCCGAAGTCAGCCAGGACCAGGCAGATTGGCCGGCGCTATGCACGGTCCAGGCTGGCCCTGAAGGTGAGCCGATCCAGCCCGGCCGGCTGTCCGCGGACGGCGGCCGTTTCGCCTTTCAGGCGGTGGAGCGGGGCGTCGGCCTGGCCCGCGCGGGCCGTATCGGCGGCATCGTCACCGCGCCGCTGAACAAGGAGGCGTTGAACAAGGCCGGCTATCACTACCCCGGCCATACCGAGATGCTTGCCGAACTGACCGGCGTGAAGGGTTCCTGCATGATGCTGGCGCACGGCAACATGCGGGTGAGCCACCTCACCACGCACATCGCGCTGGAGGACGTGCCCAGGCGCGTGACACCGGAACGCCTGCACCGGGTGATCGAACTGACGCACGACGCACTGACGCGGCTTGGAATCGGGCGGGCCCGCATCGCCGTGGCCGCGCTGAACCCGCACGCCGGCGAAGGCGGCTTGTTCGGACGCCATGACATCGACGTCGCAACCCCGGTGATCGCCGAGGCGGTGAAGTCCGGCCGGGACGTGGTCGGCCCGGTGCCGGGGGACACGGTGTTCGTCAAGCTGCGCGCCGGCCAGTACGACGCCGTGATCGCCAACTACCACGACCAGGGCCACATCCCGGTCAAGCTGCTGGGTTTTGAGATCGATCCCGTCACCGGCACGTGGGATGAGCTTTCGGGCGTCAACATCACACTTGGGTTGCCGATCGTGCGGACATCGGTGGATCACGGCACGGCGTTCGACATCGCGGGCAAGGGGATCGCCAACGCGCAGAGCTTGATCGAGGCGATCGAATACGCCGAACGACTGGCCGGACCAGCGGGCCAGGCATCGGCGGGCCAGGCATCGGCGGCATGAACGTGCCGCTGACCGCGACGGGGTTTCGCCGAAAAGCCCTGATTCACGACGGGAGGAAATGCAATGCGCATCGTTGACATTCGCGAGGTAACAGCACCGATCGCATCCTCCATAGCCAACGCCTACATCGACTTTTCGAAAATGACCCTGTCGCTGGTCGCCGTGGTGACGGATGTGGTGCGTGATGGGCGGCGGGTCGTCGGCTACGGTTTCAACTCGAACGGCCGTTACGGACAGGGCGGCCTGATCCGCGAACGGTTCGCGGACCGGGTGATGCAGGCACCCCCCGCAAGCCTGGTGAACGACGCCGGCGACAATCTGGACCCGGACCGGATCTGGGCCACGCTGATGAAGAACGAAAAGCCGGGCGGCCATGGCGAACGCTCTGTGGCGGTCGGCACGATCGACATGGCGGTGTGGGACGCGGTGGCGAAGATCGCCGGCAAGCCGTTGTTCCGGCTGCTGCCTGAACGCCATGGGCGCGAAGCCAACCCGCGCGTCTTCGTCTATGCCGCGGGTGGCTACTACTATCCTGGCAAAGGTGTCGAGCAGCTGCGGGCAGAAATGCGCAGCTACCTTGATCGCGGCTATAGCGTTGTCAAGATGAAGATCGGCAACGGCATCGCGGAGGATCGGCCGCGCATCGAAGGCGTCCTGGCCGAGCTGGACGGCCGGGCACAGCTTGCGGTGGACGCGAACGGCCGGCTGTCGCTGGAAGATGCCATCGCCTATGCTAGGATGCTGCGAGACTATCCGTTGTTCTGGTATGAAGAAGCCGGTGACCCCCTGGACTTCGCGCTGCAGGCGGCACTGGCTGAATTCTATCCCGGCGCCATGGCGACTGGGGAAAATCTGTTCAGCCACCAGGATGCGAGGAACCTGCTGCGTTACGGCGGGATGCGGCCGGACCGTGACTGGCTGCAGTTCGACTGCGCCCTGTCCTATGGGCTGTGCGAATATCAGCGCACGCTCGCCGTGCTGCAGGTCGCCGGCTGGTCGCCGTCGCGCTGCATCCCCCACGGAGGCCACCAGATGTCACTCAACATCGCCGCGGGGCTGGGCCTGGGCGGCAACGAAAGCTATCCCGATCTCTTCCAGCCCTATGGTGGCTTCCCGGATGGCGTACGGGTCGAGGACAGCCATATCATCATGCCGGACCTGCCTGGCATCGGCTTCGAGGGCAAGTCGGACCTGATCAAGGTCATGCGTGAACTGGCGGAATGATGCAGACGAGCGGGAACCCGCGCTACAGCGGGATCGCCAGCAACGTATCGATCCGCTGGCTGTCGCAGACGACGATGCGTTCCGCGTAGCGCATCGCGCCGGCAGCATCTCGGGCAAGGTGGTCGAGATAAACCCCGGCGGCGAACAACGACATCTGCCCGTCCCGCATCGTCCGCACCACCAGAAATGATGTTTCTACCGCGACACGTCCGTCCGTGGTCGTGCCAATCAGCGGCATGCCCAGGATGTGGCGATAGCGCTGGCGCTCATAGATATTGGCTTCGCGCAGCGCCATGATCCGGTCCACCAGCATCGCACGCGAATCGGCGTAGATCAGGCCGGCCGCATACCCGTTCTCATGGTTGTCGGCAGTGGTGACCTTGTACAGGCAGTTTTCGAGGAAGTGCCCCGGCCAATCCTCCAGCCGACCGGAGTCCAGGGCGCGGGCACAACTGGCATTCAGCGCCGCGATTTCCATCAGCATCGATCAGACCCCCATCTGGGTGCGCCAGGCTTTCCAGAAACCGCGCACCGAAGCCTCGGTCGCGCGTGTCTCTGCGCCATCGGCCGACGCGCCGCCCATCTCCACCACCGCGGCTTCGTCGCTTGCCGCACCGATGCCGCGTTGCACGAAACCGCCGACCGCGCCGTCCTCCATCGACACGAAGCCAGCCGGACCCGCAAGGTTTCCCTGTTTCACGCGCATCGTCCGCAGTTCCGGCGTATCATCGGCAAACCCAAGATAGGTCCAGTGCAGATCCATGCTGTTAACGCCGCGTGGAACGATCTGGCGGACCGCCAGTGCATTGTGGATCTGCTGCAGGATGAACCCGGGAAACACTGACAGGATCTGCAGGTTGATGTTGTCGTTGAATTCCGCGACCGCATTCATGAACGACGGATCCTGTAGCTTCAGGTCCTGGTTGTCGGCGCGCATCCCGGCATAGCTGTCGTCCGGCGCTTTCGCGGCGGCCAAGGTGGTGCTGGCATGGGCGACGCCATTCTCGCTGACCATGACCCCGCCGCCCTGGCTGAGCCGGGTGATGCGGAAGGTTGTGAAGAAGGTGTGCAGCAGGCTGGCGTGATAGGTGTCGCGCACGTTCTCCATGTACAGTTTCCAGTTGCACGGCAGTTGCTGGGTGAACCGGCCGATGACTTCAACTTTCATGTGCAATACACGCCGCAACCGGACCAGGACTTCCGAACCTATGGTGGTTTCGATATCCGGCCCGTCCTGCGACAATGTCCCGAATATCAGGCCGGACAGCACGGCGACCCGCAGCTTGCGCGGGCCGTGGGCGGCCAAGTCGAAATCGTCTGACATCCCGCCCATGCCGTTGACCCCGCGCCGAAACGCGACAGAGGCGAGGTTGCCGCGCAAATCATAACGCCAGGCGTGGTAGACGCACTGAAAATCCTTCACCTTGCCGCCATCTTCCAGGCAGATCAGCGCCCCGCGATGGGCACACCGGTTCTCAAAAGCAACGATATTGCCATCCTCGGCCCGGGCAACAACGATCGGCATCAGGCCCATCATCGTGGTGCGGTATGATCCGATTTCGGGTACCTCAACGTCCAGGCAGAGATAGTGCCAGGAATCACCTTCAAAAATTCGGATCTGCTCGTCACGCGCAGTGGCTGGGTCCTGGTAGACCCAATAGGGAACGCGGGTCAGCCCGGGCGGCCATGCGCCGCTCCCGAGATCACGCACTGCCTGGTCCATGTCGCCCTCCCCAAAGGCTGTGTTGGCGGCAGGTTACCCGGTTACGCCGACATTCGGCAATGTCGTCCGGCGCTTTGCGCGCCGGATACGATCTGCGATTCAAGGAAAGTTTCCAGTGCTCGCAGGTACGATGCGTCATCGAATGCGCGATGCTTGCCGGTGGCGACCATTCCCCGGATCTCGGCACGCCAGGCTGGGTCGCGTGCCAGCCGGACTGCAATTGCCACGTAGTCATTAAGTGATTTTGCAATCGTCGCCGTGCAGCCGATGCGCCGAAGGATCGCTGCGGTGTGCCTGCCCCGCATAAACCGTCCCGGCCAGGTAACGATCGCCGGATCGCACATAAGGCAGTCCAGCGTCGATTTGCCGCCGGACCATCCGGGCGTATCCAGGATCACATCCGCCGTGGCGACCGCGCCCAAATAGTCGGACTGCGACAACGGCGGCAGCATCACCATGTAACGGGCGGCATCCATGCCGGCGGCCGAAAACGCACCTGCCAGGCGGCGGTGGAACGCGTTCGTCACCGCTTCACTGCGGGCAAATCCGATGAACACGAACTGGCAGTGCCCAAGTTGCGTGGCAATACGCGGGAATATCGCGTCGTACTGCGGAAGATACTTGTACAGCGCCTGTCCGGACCAGAACACCGTTGCGGCCGGGTCCAGCCCCAGCGCGGCCCGATCCAGCGGCGATGGCGCGATCGTATCCGGCCTGTAGCATGATCCCAGGTCCGGCAGCCGGACCAGCGGTTCAGCGTAATGCGAGTCCGCCCCAGGCGGCTCCATCATCGCACTCGACAGGAAAGCATCGATCGTCGGCAGGCCGGTGGTTTCAGGCTGGCCCCAGGTTACACACTGCATGGGCGCGAGGCGCTGTGCCGCCAGCCACCCCGCGATCGGATCCATGCCGACTTCCGGATACAGCAGCACGTGCGGCATGGCGTCCCCAATTGCCTCGCGCCAGGACGCGTTGGTTGGAAGACCCTGCACGAACCGGTCGCACGCCGCGGCACAGCGCGCCGTGATGGCGTCGCTGGTCCGGCCGGTATGGAAACCGATGACCTCGAACCGCGTCCGGTCAAGCCGGGCCAACCATCCCTCCAGGAACAGCTTGAACAAGGTGTGGTCACAGAAAAAGCCACTGACGATGCCCAGGCGAATGCGCTCGCCATGTGCCGGTGGGGCTGCCAGGGGGCGGGCCGGCACCGCCAGCGCCCGGCACGCCAACCGGCCGTAGACGGCCTGCAGTGACCGGTCGTTCTGGCCTTGGTAGGGCAGGAAGAACGGCTGGGAACTGCCGATGGCATCGCCTACCTCAGCCGCCTCCAGCGCCAGCAGGGCGTCGGCATAGCGCTGCCGACGAAGCGGAATTTCATCCTCCGAACCATACAGGATGGGCAATTGCGCCATGCACGCAGCCAGCCGCGCCCTACCGAAGCTCGGATCGACGGCGACGGCGGCTTGATGACAGGCGACCGCAGCATCGGTGAAGCCGTCGCCGGACAGCGAGCATCCCAGGTTGTAATGCGCGTCGGCACGAGCCGGATCGAGCAGAAGCGCCTGGCGAAAACACGCCTCACTGTCCGGACGGCAAAGCTCCCGTCGCACCACCCCGAGGTTGTTCCAGTTAGCCGCCTGCGCCGGCAGCAAGCGGGTTGCCGCTTCAAGCTGCGCCTCCGCCTCCGCCCATCGTCCATAGGTCATCAGCCAGCAGCCGTAGTTGCCATGCGCCGGCGCGAAATCGGGCCGCAGCCGGATCGCGGTCTCATAGCACCCGCCTGCCCCGTCTGGCCCGCCTGCTCCATTTGGCCCGCCTGCTCCATTTGGCCCGTCTGCTCCATTTGGCCTGGTCTTCGCCAGCGCGTTTGCCAAGTTGTACCAGATATCGGCAATATTCGGCGAGGCGGCTGCGGCTGCGCGGTAGTGCCGGATGGCCTCTTGCCATTGACCCAGGTCGCATAACGCAGTCCCCAGGTTGTTAAGAACCTCCGCCGAACCGGGTTGCAGCGCCATGGCGTCGCGATAGGACCTCGCGGCGTCATCCAGTTTCCCAAGGCGACGATAGGCATAACCGAGGCTGTTATGGTGTGAGGCGCAAATAGGGGAGAGCGACATGGCCTGGCGGATCAGCGCGATCCCGGTGGCCGGGTCGCCGGTCTCCGCCGTGATCAGGCCGAGCAGATGCAGGGCGTCGGCATGATGGGGGTTGGCAAGAAGGATGCCGCGAGATCGGGCCGCGGCGTCATCGAGCCGTCCGGCCTCATGCAGCGCGACAGCCTCCGCGAATTCCGTGTCGCTCATGCCGTGCAGGTGGCGCGGCGCGCCAGCATCCGCGAGGCTGCCGCCAAGGCAGCGGCGATCGCCGGACGGCGATAATCCCACATCGGATCGGCATCGGGCGGGTTGATCACCATGGTGGCGTTCGCCTCGAACACCAGCAGCGAGCCGTCCTGAGCCAGGCCAAAGTCAATGCCGGCGTAGTCGAGGCCAAGCATGGCCTGGATGCGGGCCAGGGCGGCGATGGCGACCGGGCCCAGGGTTGCGGCCATGTCATCAAGAGCTCAGCCAACGGCATTGTGCGCGGCGTTACCACACCGGGAAGCCCGGCCAACCGGCGGGCGATACTTTGCCGACCGGTGGCGCGGATCCGATCCGGGTGATTGATCACCGGCGCCGACACGCGCGCCACGATCTGTGCAGCGCCGGCCAGTGCGCCGCGGCACAAATCGGCGTCGCCGATCGCGTTGACAATGAGGCTATGCGGCGGCAGCGGATCGGCAGGGTCGAAGAAATCGGCATAGATCGCAGTCACGGCGAAGACGCGGTCGTCGATCCAATGTCTGGTCGGCACGTTGCCGCCGATGGCTGAAACCAGCAGCAGCAGTGGCACGCCGTCACCGCGCCCCCGATAACGCTGGCGCACGACGGCATGACCAACAAACCCCTTCCGCCAGTGCTCACCCGCGTCCTGTCCCAACGCGTGCCGCGCTCGGGCAAGCCCTTGATGGGCGCGCGGCATCTCCGGGTCAGCCACCAGCGCCGCGCTGTATTGCACGCAAGCGGCGGCGGCATCGCCTGCCTCGTGCAGCAGATCGCCGTAGCCCACGCGGCCGATCGGGTCGCCGGGGTGGCAGTGCACCACTTGGTGGAATGCTGCCCGCGCAGCGGATATGAAGCCGCCGGCGTGGGCCAGGGCGCCCAACTCCGTCAGCGCGAGCCTGTGTTGCGGGTCGACCCGCAACGCCTCGAAGTAGGCCAGGCGTGCCGCCGCGTCCTCCCCCTCGGCCGCCAGCCAGCGAGCGCGGGAAAGCGCGGCGTCGATCATCTCAGGCATCGCCGGGGACCGCGGTTGGGCGCGGCGTCCGACAAGCGCAGCAAGGCGCCTGGCTTACACCCCAAACGCGGAGCGGCATGATCCCATCCATCCTGACCACGAACCGTCCGAGCCGGGGTGACGATTCCCGCGATGTTCACGCCGGGCCTCCAGTCGATCGCACAAAAACGGCTACATCCTGACCGGTAAAGGTTAATCAATACTTAACCAGCCAAGACGGTGGCGATGGGGTGGAAGCTAAGGGCGCGCCCGCAGCCGGTCCAACACCGCCGCGACAAGCTCGTTGACCGGGGCGCGGGAATTTAGCCGCAACACCGGTGCCGGCTGGTCCGCCAACCAGGCTTCATGTGTCACCAGACCACGGCGTAGCGACCCGGCCGTGTCATATGCGGTCGCCCAGGTGATGAAGGAGGCGTTGATCGACGCCATATCGCCGCCTGGCTGGATGCGGCTGCCCCACCGCGCGGCTTCCCGCTGACGCAATCGGGCCATGCGGATGACCGGGTCGAGGTGCAGGAACACCACCAGGTCATAGAATGGCTCCAGCGCAGCCGCCCATTTGGTGGCCGCACCCGAAAACACCCAATGACCCGAAATCGGCAACCGCTGCTTCAGCAATGACTGGCGGTCCTCGGCTGACCGCGGCGTCGTGTAGGGAGGGTTGGTCGGCAACCAGTAGAAACTGTCGGAATCAGCGTGCGCCACGCTGAGCCGCTGGGCCAGCGCCAAACCCAGGGTAGACGTGCCGGAGCCGGATGCCCCGAGGATGTGAATCCGCGCCATAAGCCGCGCGTTATACGCATCCGGTCGAAATTCGATACCCCGTCGCCCGGTTAACCCAGGCCGCCACGCAGGGGCAGATGCGACTGGCCCGGATCCTTCGCCGTTCGTCTCACCCGCTGCAGCGCAAGGCGCAGCCTGCTTCATCACGGCACCGGCAATCCGACCGATGGCGTCAGTTCCACAGGCCGTCCGCCTTGCCCTTCAGGCTGCTGCTCAAGGCGGCCGGACCGCCCTGACGGATCTGTCGCCGGAAATCCGAGCGCTGAACTGCCACGCGGCTGATCGCGCCGTCGGCCAGCACGTCCACAATGCGCCAACCAGCCGGGGTCTTGCGCATGACGTAACTTAACACATGCCCATCGCCCGCGGTGGGAATGATCCTGGTCTCGACCACTTCCTCGTTGCCGACGCTGCGGGTTTCAGGATTGATAACGAAGCGCTGGCCGTTGAAGCCGTTGAAACTGGAGACGTAGGACGAAACGGTGTATCGCCGGAATGCGTCCAGGAGCGCCTGTTGCTGATCCGGTGGGGTGGTGCTCCATGTCGCCGGTCCGACCGATTCACTCAGGATTGCCGCCAGGTCGAATGTCTCGTCGATCACCGGCGCCAGAACGTCATAACGGCTGGCGAATGGTGTGCCGGCGCTTCCGGCCTTCATGATCTGCAGCAGGCCGGCGATCAATTGATGAGCGGGAACCAGCACCGGATCGTCGGCCGCCGCGGGCCGCGCGATGGCGATTACGCCAAGCGTGGCGCCACCGAGTATCAGCAGGCCGCGCCTGCGCATGACCAATGTTGTCATCATGACGTCACCGACATCCTCATAAAATATATGCTCACGCTTTTCCCTACGCCCAACCCAATCCAAGCCAAGGCAACGGACGATGCCGATTGGGTCATTTTGCTCGACCGCGGCGAGTGGGCAAGGCCTGCGTCAGCCTAAACTTTGTACCAGGCATCGAAGGTGCGTTCCTGCCGCCGGTCAGGAACCGGCAACCCTTGGGCATCAGAGCCAAACTCATACTAATCGGCGTTGCTACCTGAGCGCGTCTGAACCACACTGCGGCAAAAATACGGGGGGAAAATAAATGGTCAGCTACAGGATGGGGCTTGGCGTCTTCGCGCTCGCGCTGGGTGTGTCGACCTTGTCAGCCGGGGCGGCAACGCCAGGTGTGACCGACACGGAGATCAAGGTCGGCCAGAACGCCGCGTTCAGTGGACCCGCCAGCGTTTACGGCCAGATTTCGACCGCGGAGTCGCACTACTTCCAGATGATCAATGACCAGGGCGGCATCAATGGCCGCAAGATCAGGCTGATCGCGCTCGATGATGCCTACAGCCCGCCCAAGGCGGTTGAGGTCATCCGCCGCCTGGTGGAGGACGAACAGGTGGCGATCCTGTTCCAGACGTTGGGCACGGCATCGAATATGGCGATACGCAAATACGTCAACCAGAAGAAGGTGCCGGATATCTGGATCGGCACGGGGGCATCGGTATTTTCCGCCAGCTCGAAAGACTATCCGTGGACAATCCAGTTCCAACCGAGCTATCGGGTCGAAGGGCAGATGTATGCAAAGTATATTTTGCAGACCAGGCCAAGCGCGAAGATCGGTATTATCTACCAGAATGACGACCTTGGGCGCGACTATATTGCCGGTCTGAAGGACGGGCTTGGCGACAAGTTCGACAAGATGGTCGTCAAGAACATTTCCTACGAAATCACCGATCCCACCATCGATTCACAGATCCTGGACCTGAAAGGGTCCGGCGCGGACGTGGTGTATGACGCCAGCACGCCAAAGTTCGCCGCCATGGCAATCCGCAAGATCGCCGATATCGACTGGCATCCCCTGCATATCATCGACTCCAATGGCGCGCTGGTGCGTCCGGCGCTGGAATCGGCGGGTTTCGACAAATCGGTGGGCGTGATCACGGCACAATACCTGAAGGACCCAACCGATCCGGGCTGGGCGGACGATCCTGGAATGAAGGAGTTCCTTGCCTGGAAGACGAAGTATGCGCCTGAAGCGGATATCGCCAATCCAGTCTGGTACTACGGCTACACCATGGCGCAGGCTTTGGTGGTGGTGCTGCAGCAGGCCGGCAACGACCTCTCCCGGGAGAACATCATGCGCGCTGCCACGCATTTGCCGGACACGACGACGTTGCCGCTGGTGCTGCCGGGTATCAAGATCAGCACCTCGCCAACCGACTACCAGGCGATGAAGGGCATGCGGTTGGTGCAGTTCGACGGCAAGATGTTCAAGCTGCTGCCCGAATAGCCGTGGTCGTGCGGCTGGGCGACCTCGCTGAAAACCGGATACCCTTGCCGGGGGAGGCAACAAGAACATGAGCTACGATGCACCGTTTGCCGGGATCAAGGTGGTCGACCTGAGCCAGGGCATCGCCGCGCCTTACGCGGGGATGCTGCTGGCGCAGTATGGTGCCACCGTCATCAAGGTTGAAGTGCTGGACGGCGGGGATTGGGTACGGATCAGCGCGCCGGCGCCAGGCGGCAACACGGCGCTTTCCGTGATGGGGAACCTCGGCAAGCACAGCATCGGGCTGGACCTGAAAACGCCGGCGGGCTGCGACGTGCTGTGGCGGCTGCTGGAAGGTGCTGATGTGTTCATGGAGGGATTCCGAACCAACGTGATCGGTCGGCTGGGGTTCGGCTACGAGGCGGTGTCGGCGCGGCATCCGCGCATCCTGTATCTGTCGATGTCGGGGTTTGGGCAAACCGGACCCTATGCGGAGCGGCCGGCGATGGACCCGGTGCTGCAGGCGTTCAGCGGCTTCATGGCCGAGAACCGGGACGTGAACGGCCGACCGATCAACATCGCCTCGATCCCGGTCGACATGATCACCGCGCTGTATGCCTTCCAGGCACTGTCGGCGGCCCTGTATGCGCGACGGGACGAACCACGCGGCCGCTACATCGAGGCGAGCCTGATGCAGGGGGCGGCTTGGTTGAATACCTACGCCATGCTGCAGCGCGTTATTTTCGATGGCGATCCGCCAGGTGCCCGCGCCCACCGCAGCGTGTATCCGACAGCGGATGGCTGGATCCTGGTGATCGTGGCCGGGCGGCGCGGATGGGAAGACTTCTGCCGTGCGTTGGAAGAACCTGATCTGGCGCATGACGTGCGCTTCAACACCGTCAAGGCCAGGGTGGTGCACTCTGCCGCCCTGGTGCCGATCCTGAGCGAAATCCTGTCGCAACGGCCAAACGCACATTGGCAATCCCGCTTCACCGATCACGGTGTGATGCACGCGGTGGTCAACGAATCCCTGGACGCGCTGCGGGATCCGCATGTCCAGGCCACCGGGCTGTTCAGCTACCTTGCCCAACCCGGCCTGGCGGCGGCGATGCCGATCCCCAGCATTCCCGGCGCGCCGCCAATGGAGAGTGGAACCCGGCGGGCAACGTCACCGCTGGCAGGGGCCGATACCGATGCCATCCTGATGTCGCATGGCTACAGCGCGGGCCAGATAGCCGACCTGCGGGCACAAGGAGTTATTGCGAGCATCTAGAGCAACATCACCGTGACCGGAATGGTCAGGGTGATAAAGTTGCTCGCTCAAACAACGAGATAAAGCGCGCCGATTGTTTACAGTCAGGCTGAAGGCGCCCTTATGGGTTGCGATCCCGGCCCGGGATTCGAGGGACCGTGAAAAACAGGCATGGCAAGTTGCTTACGGCAACCGAGCCAATGCTGACATTTTACTCATTAGCTCGATAGGAACAAAGTAGAATCCAAATATGTATGGATCCGACACTTCGAATGCCGCGGGGGAAGGTGACCCTTTCTGCATCGTCTCCACATCCAGCGTCTCGATCGGCCGCCAGTCGCCATAGAACTCGAAGAAACCGGCATATCCCAGCGGCCGCAGCAGGTCGGGGATCGCCTTTGTGCTGCCGGCACGGTGACGTTCCTCGATTTCAACCGACAGCACCGGCCGACAGCGACGCAGCAGGTCCAACCCACCTCGCAAGACCTCCTCCTCGGCCCCTTCCACGTCGATCTTGATCGCAGTGACGGCGTCCAGTCCAAGCGAGTCCAACGTCACGGTCGGCACCACCCAGCGGTCGACCGCATCCACCCGAACGTCGTCGCGCATGATGACGGCGTAATCCTTGACGATCGAACCCCATTGTTCCTGCGGCACCCCACCGACCCGCGGCACCGTCAAGGTCACGCTGCCGGCTTGGTCCGACAGCGCCTCCGGCCGCAGCGTCACGCGCGCGCCGCAGCCAGACACCATCTGTTGAAGCCGAACAAAAGCCGGCGGCAGCGGTTCGAACGCCAGCACGTCAGTGTCGGGCAAGGCAGCCAGCGCCAGGGTCAGCCGCCCCTCATGCGCGCCGGCGTCAACGATCAGCCCAGGCCGATGCATCGCACGGTGAAACTCGATCTCCTGCACTTCACACCTCGCGCGAACAATACCCCGGATGTTATCGACGATGACGTCGGCTGGTTCGCCGCGCAACCTGCCACCATGCCGCCGGTTCCGTCGCGGCCATGCGTGCCACGCTGCGCCGAAGGCCACGGTGCCCCGGGCAACGCAGCACCTCAGGGACGGGCGCTCTTGCTTCAGCCCCGAAAAGCCGGCCCAATCGGCCTAACCTCACTGATCAAGGCTAAGCCCATGAACGACTCTGCCCCCATCGTCCTGGAAAGACCCCCGGCTGAAGCCGCACGCGGCGCCGTCGCAAACTGGCTAAACCGGTTCGAAGCCGCTCTCACCGCCGCCGATGCAACAGCCATCGCCACCCTGTTCGCCCCCGAGTGCCACTATCGCGACATGCTCGCCTTCTCCTGGACCATCCGTCCGGCGGCGGGCGCGGAAATGATCGCAAACGTCCTGGCTGACGCCCAACCTGGCATCCAGGCCCACGAATTCGCGCTCGCCCCAGGCCGCACGCCGCCCCGAACAGTCCGCCGCCTCGGCATCGAAGTCTACGAGGCCATCTTCCGCTTCGAAACCGCCACCGGCCGCGGCTTCGGCGTCGTCCGCCTGCCCACCGCCACGCCGACGCAGGCCTGGGTCCTGATGACCTCGCTCGACGAACTGAAGGGCCATGAGGAACGTATCGGCCCCCGCCGCCCCAGCGGCGACGCCTATTCGCGCAATTTCGGCGGCCAGAACTGGCTGGACCAGCGCAATACGGCGAAAGCCTATGCCAACCGCGACCCCCAGGTGCTGGTCGTGGGTGGAGGCCAGAACGGTCTGGCCGTAGCCGCCTGCCTCGGTCAACTCGATATCGATACGCTCGTTGTCGATAAATATCCCCGCATCGGCGACAACTGGCGGGTTCGCTACCACTCCCTGGCGCTGCACAACCAGATCCAGGTCAATCACCTGCCCTACATGCCGTTCCCGCCCACGTGGCCCAAATACATCCCCAAGGACATGCTGGGTAACTGGCTGGAGATGTACGCCGAAGCGATGCAGCTCAACACCTGGTCCAGCACCGAATTCCTCGGTGGCAGCTACGACGCGGCCACCGCCAGATGGACCGTCCGCCTGCGCCTCGCCGACGGCAGCGAGCGCGTCATGCATCCGCAGCACGTTATACTTTCAAACGGAACGAACGGCATTGCCCACATCCCCGACCTGCCCGGCCTGAAGGACTTCGCCGGCGACATGTTCCACTCCCACGGCTTCAAGTCAGGGGAACCGTGGCGCGGCAAGAAGGCCCTCGTGCTCGGCACCGGCAACAGCGGCCATGACGTCGCCCAGGACCTGCACAGCCACGGCGTCGACACCACCATCATTCAGCGCGGCTCCACCACCGTCGTCAGCATCGAGCCCAGCGCCAAGCTGAACTACGCGCTGTATGAGGAAGGCCCGCCGCTGGAAGACTGTGACCTGATCGGAACGGCAACGACCTATCCGCTGATGATCCGCGGCTACCAAGCCGGCGTAAAGCGGATGGTCGAGCTTGACCGCGAAATCATCGACGGCCTTATCTCGATCGGCTTCAAGTGGGACATCGGCGAGGACGAAACCGGCCACCAGATGAAATACCGCCGTCGTTGCGGCGGATACTATCTCGATGCCGGTTGTGCCCGGTTGATGATCGATGGCGAGATCGGCCTGCTGCAATACGACAAGATCGAAAAATTCGTCGCCGAAGGCGCCCTGCTGAAAGACGGCACCACCCAGTCAGCCGACTTGTTGGTCCTTGCAACTGGCTACTACGACCAGCAGACGATGGTGCGCCGGCTGCTGGGCGACGAGATCGCAGATCGTGTCGGCCAGGTCTGGGGCATCGACGCGCAAGGGGAGATGTCGAACATGTTCAAGCGCACTGCCCAGCCCGGCCTGTGGTTCATGGGCGGCGGCCTGACCCAAAGCCGCATCTACTCGAAATATGTCGCCCTCCAGATCAAGGCCATCGAGCTCGGCATCATCTCACCCTGACCCGGTCACCACCCAAAGCGGATCACCTGGAACCGGGGTCCATGCCTGATCGGTAACCGCCGTAAACCCCGCCGCTCGCATATATGCCCCGACCAGCCGAACCTGGTCGGGGCCGGCGAAAGCCTGCCAGATCGCGACCGCCTTGGTTGGAAAGCACCGGTTGGAGAATGAAATAGCCAATGGAGCCCCGGACCGCAGCACCCGCCGGACTTCCCGAAACACCTCCACCGGCCGCTGCAGGTACTGCACCGAGACGCACAGGCAGGCAGCATCGAACGAAGCGTCTTCCAGCGGCAATATCGGCTCGACGTTCAGATCCTGCACAAACCAGCGCGACAAGCGGGGATTGGCCACCAGTTCCTCGGCGTTCATCCCGTGACCGACAACTTCGCGATACGCCACGTCCGCGGGCAAATGGCTCACCCAGCTGCTCATCAGGTCCAGAACCGCCCCGCCAGCCGGTAACGCCGCGCGATAGGCCTGGGTGACCGCGGCGATGGCGCCGTCGTCGATATGGGTCACAAAACGCGGCAGATCATAGAATGCCGCATCCGGCGACATATCCTGCTTGGTGAACGCCGACACCGGCAGCCCGGCTAACTGTTCCATGGCTCATCACCCGCAATGCCGCCCGATGATACCCACCGTCGGGCCCAGGTATTTGCTACCTGCACGACGCAGAGAGTCCCGATTAAAGTGGGTCCCAGTTGAACAATGTCTCCGACGTGTCCAGCGGCATGAAGCCGTTCTGCAGCGCCGGCATCGCCACAGCGGCGATACTTTCGGGGGTCCATCCCTCCGCCTGGTGAATGATGCGCACGGGGCGCGGGGAGCTGAACAGGATCAACTCGTGCATCCGTGTGCCAAACACCTGGCCGGTCACCCCCTTCGCCGCATCCGAACACAGAAACACCGCCAGCGGTGCGTTCTTGTCCGGCGTCATCCGCTGCAGCTTCTCGACCGCCGCGGCCTGCTCTGGAGTCGAGGTCGGGATCGAACTCGTCATCCGGCTCCATGCCCAGGGCGACAGGCAGTTGGACCGTACGTTGTAGCGTGCCATGTCCAGCGCGATCGATTTCGACAGCGCGGTGATGCCCAATTTGGCGGCAGCATAATTTGCCTGACCAACGTTGCCGATCAATCCGGAGGTCGAGGTGATGTGTACGAACGCCCCACTCTCCTGCTGGCGGTAATGCTCCGCCGCGGCGCGCGATACGAAGAATGATCCGTTCAGATGGACCGAGATCACCGACAGCCAGTCATCCTCGGTCATCTTGTGGAAAATGCCGTCGCGCAGGATGCCGGCGTTGTTCACCACGGCGTCGATGCGCCCGAAATGATCCAGCGCGGACTGCACGATCTTTCGCGCCGATCCCCATGTCGCCACCGACTCGGTGCAGATTTCGGCCGCACCGCCTTTCTGTTCGATCAGCGCCTTGGTCTGCTGTGCAGGTGATGCCGATCCACCCTCGCCGGACAGCGACGCGCCGATATCGGCAACAATGACCTTCGCACCGGCATCCGCCATCATGATGGCGATTTCCCGTCCGACACCCCCGCCGGCCCCGGTGACCACCGCGACCTTTCCCTCCATCATGCCCGCCACGGATTACCCCTTGTTTATGCGACCAGATCCTCCGCCGTAGAATGGCGTGTGCTGGCGAATACGTCGAGTGTCGCAATCCGCCGTGTCGCCATCCAGGGGCCTCGATCAGCGCAGAAGGTTGGTCCTGGCGACATCGATCAGTTCACTTCCCCGTCCGTTCATGACGGCCCTGAGTGCCCAAAGACCGAAGCCCTTCACCTGTTCAAACGCAATCGACGGCGGCATCGAAAGCTCCTGCGTGGCGGTCACCACGTTCAGCAATGCAGGACCGTCATGCGACAAAACGTCCCGAATGGCTGCCTCCAGCTCCCCCGGATCGTCGACCTGCACTCCATGTATGCCAACCGCTCGGGCCATTGCCGCGAAATCCGGACTGCTGAGGTCAACCCCGGTCTCCAGCAATCCAGCCGCTTTCATTTCCATCGCTACGAAACCAAGCACCTTGTTCTGGAACACAACGATCTTGACCGGCAAATTCTGCTGCGAAAGCGTCAGCAGGTCGCCCATCATCATTGAGAATCCGCCGTCACCTGAAAGACTGATCACCTGCCGGCCCGGAAAGGCGGCCTGAGCACCGATCGCCTGCGGCATGGCATTTGCCATCGATCCGTGCAACAGCGAGCCGATCATCCGGCGGTGGCCGTTCATCTTCAGATAACGTGCTGCCCAGACGGTTGGGGTGCCGACGTCGAAGGTGAAGACCGCGTCGTCGGCCGCATTGTCGCTGATCAACTTGGCCAGGTACTGCGGATGGATCGGTTTATGCCCCGGTCGGCCCGTCGCCAGTTCATCGAGCCCCTCCCGCGCCTTGCGGTAATGCGCGAGGCTGCGATCCAGATGCGCCCGGTCCTGCTTCACCTGAAGTCGCGGCAGCAAAGCGGATATGGTCGCACCGACGTCGCCCACCATCCCAAGGTCCAGCTTTGTCCGTCGCCCCAGATGCTCCGGCCGCAGGTCGACCTGGGCGACTTTCGCATCCGTTGGATAAAACTGCCGATAGGGAAAATCGGTCCCCAACATCAGCAGCGTGTCGCAATCAAGCATGGCGTGGTAGCCCGAACTGAAGCCGATCAAGCCGGTCATACCGACATCGAATGGATTGTCGTATTCGACATGCTCCTTGCCACCCAGCGCGTGGACGATGGGGGATTTCAGGGTGTCGGCCAGCGTCAGGAGCAGGTCGTGGGTTCCTGCGCAACCGCGCCCACAAAGCAGGGTGGTTCGGTTGCTCGCATTGAGCATGTCGGCCAGCGCGTCGAGATCGCCGGCTTCCGGCACCACAACCGGCGGCCGTAGGGCGATCGATCGGCCAGCAGACGGAACCTTGTCGAGCTCACGCAGCGCCACATCGCCGGGGATGACAATCACCGCCACGCCGCGATGGCCGATCGCACAGCGGATCGCTGTTTCCAGCACGCCCGGCAGTTGCTCGACATTCGAAACCAGTTCGCAATAATGGCTGCATTCCCGGAACAACTGTTCGGGGTGGGTCTCCTGGAAATAGCCCCGCCCGATCTCGGCGCTTGGAATATGCGCCGCAATGGCCAGCACCGGCACGCCGGAACGATGACAGTCGAACAGACCGTTGATCAGATGCAGGTTGCCAGGTCCGCAGCTTCCGGCGCAAACCGCCAGGCTTCCCGTCAGATGCGCCTCGGCGCCCGCCGCAAATGCAGCAGCTTCCTCATGCCGCGTATGGATCCACTGAATGTCGTCGCATTTTCGCAACGATTCGGTGATGCCGTTCAGACTATCGCCTACAACCCCGTATATACGTTGTACGCCGACTGATCGCAGCACCTGGATCACGACGTCGGAAGCCTGCTGGTGTGCCAATTCACAATCTCCGTATTGATCAAACGGTCCGTCGCAGCGCTGCCCTTGCGATCGCGTTCAATCGTCGGCAATTCGCAATGTCAGCCATTTGATGCCCATCCTGTCGCCGGACTTGGGCTGAACAAGAACCATCACAAATTCACGCTTGTCCGCCCGAACCGCGGTTAGGGCGTCGGCCATCTGGCTTGGCTCTGCGATAAGCCGGTCCTGCACCCGCACAATGATGTCGCCGGTGGACAGGCCCCGGTCGGCGGCATCGCTGCCAGGCGTCACTGCGGCTACCAGAACGCCATTCCGCGCAACCTCAGGGCCGAATTTCACGCGGGTCGCGTCGTCCAGCGGCCCCACGGTGATCCCAAGATCCGGCGGAACATGGTGATGCGGCGCCTGCATCGAAACCGGCGCATCCAGCACTTCCCACTGATCGCGCGGCCATTCCCTCACCGGAACGTCCAGGTTTTGCCGCTTGCCATCACGCCACAGGCCAAAGCTCAGCTTTCCCCCGATCGGCGAGGTTGCAATCGTGCGCAGCAACGCGCGCTCGTCCCGCGGCGTCGTGTTGCCCAGTTGCATGATTACATCGCCGGGCCGAAGTCCCGCTTCGGCGGCTGGTCCGTCTGGCGTGACGGCCGCAATGATCGACCCGTCGGCCTGCTTCATGCCCAACGCCAATGCCATTTCGGGCGTTACTTCTTGGATCTTCATGCCAACCCAGCCCGGTCGCAACCAGCCGTAGTTCATCAGGCGATCGATAACGACCTGTGCATTGCGCGCGGGGATTGCGAAACCCAACCCACTCCATCCGCTGGTAGCCGACAACAGCGCAGTATTGATCCCGACCACGTCACCGTTCTTGTTGAACAGCGGCCCACCTGAATTGCCATGATTAATCGCCGCGTCGGTCTGGATATAGTCGTCATACGGACTGTCCATGATGTTGCGGTTCAGGCCGCTGACGAGGCCGCCGCTGACCGAAATTCCAACCCCAAGCGCGTTGCCGATCACGAACACAGGATCGCCGATCTGCAGCGTGTCGCTGTCACCCCAATGCAGCGCAGGCAGTGGATGCCCGACATCCACCTTGATCGTCGCGACGTCGATCAGCCGGGTCGCTTTCAGAAGATGCGCAGGTACGCGCGTGCCATCGGTAAATGTAACATCGATCTGCCAGGCATCCTGGACGACGTGGGAATTGGTGGCAATAACGCCGCTCGGATCAATGACGAACCCGGTTCCGAAGGAGTGTTGGGTCCCGCCGGTCGTTCCCGCCGCACTCACGGGCGATTGGGATCGCGGCGTATCCTTGACGACGTTGATGGAAACCACCGATGGCAGCAGCTTCCCGAAGAAGGCGCTTTCGCTCGGCATCATCATCTGCGTGCCAAGCTTCATTGTCGGCATCTGTGGGCTCGGCGCCTCCTGCCTCGACGCCTCCTGGCTCGACGCCTCCGGGCTCGGCGCCGGCTGGGCGCTGGCCGAACCGAACGGGAGCGGCAATACGGCGACGGTCAGGATGCCGGCGAAGGCCAGGATGATCGACCAAGACACGCCCATGTATCGATGCTGCATGACCACTCCTGGTTCTGAACGCCTCGGCCGCATGCCGGCAAAACCGAGCCGACGATCAATCTAATATAATTTTTGCGTAAGCACCATGATCGGATGCCAAACGACCTGAAGCGGGATGACAAGGTCTTCTTCGTCATTCAGATGAACCGGAAGCAGACCAATCAATAGATCAGTCGCCTTGATGTATTTGCCGGGCCGTCGCTCACGGTCGATCTGTCTGTGCAGGACGCCAGGTTTCCGTTCCAGGATCTTGAAACCTGCCGCAGGATAAAGCCCGATCGATCGGCACACCGGCTCTGACCCCGCTTGAATACAGGAGGCTCGACAATGGACACGAACATCACCCGCTTCACGCAGCTCGCCGAATTGCCCCAGCGACTGCACCACCAGGCGTTCTGCGTGCGCGACCAGGAACGCAACCGCCAGTTCATCGAGGACGTGCTGGGCATCCCGCTGACTGCCACCTGGTGCGAGCGGGTGTTCCGCCCCGAGGTGGGGCGTGAGGTCGATTACTGCCACACCTTCTACCAACTTGCCGATGGCGGGGCCCTGGCGTTCTTCCAGTTCGCCGACGACGAAGCCTATCAGAAAAACCGCGCGATCATGCAGGACGTGGGCGGCTCTCTGCACACCGCGTTCAAGGTGTCACAGGCAACATTCGATGAAATCAGCGCTCGCTGCGAGGCTGCGCAAGTCACCGTTCGCGTCGTCGATCACGGCTACTGCACCTCGATCTACCTGAAGTCGCCGGACGACATGAAGCTGGAGTTCACCGTGGACGCCCCGAACGCCGAAGCCATCGCGGACATGCGGCGCAAGGACGCCCATTCAGAACTCGCGCGCTGGCTGGCAGGCGACCGCCGCACCAACAACGGCGACCGCCCGCACTGATCTCCGCGGTGCCGGGCTGACTGCAGGCCGAAGAGCCTGCGGCAATGTTACCGCGCGGCCACCAGCTCGGCGATCGCTGTCCCGACATCCGCGGTGCCCGCCTGGCCCCCCATGTCGCGGGTCTTCGGGCCGCTGTCGCGCAGCAACGTCTCGATCGCGTCCACGATGGCCTTGCCGGCGTCGGCCTCACCCAGGTGCTCCAGCATCAGCGCCGCCGACCAGATCTGCCCGATCGGATTGCAGATGAACTTGCCGGCGATATCCGGGGCTGAGCCATGCACCGGCTCGAACATCGACGGGAATTTGCGCTCCGGGTTGATGTTGGCACTTGCCGCGATGCCGATCGACCCGGCAACCGCCGGCCCCAGGTCTGACAGGATATCGCCGAACAGGTTCGACCCGACGACGACGTCGAACCAGTCCGGGTGCTGGACGAAGTGCGCGCACAGTATGTCGATATGGTACTGGTCGGTGCGGATCCCGGGATACTGCGCCGCCATCTCGGCAAACCGCTCGTCCCAGTACGGCATCGTGTGGATGATGCCGTTTGACTTGGTCGCCGACGTCACATGCTTCTTCGGCCGGGTCATGCCGAGCTCGAATGCGTATTTCAGGATCCGATCCACGCCGACGCGGCTGAACACGCTCTGCTGCGATACGAACTCGCGATCGGTATCCGGGAACATCCGTCCACCGACGGAGGAATACTCGCCCTCGGTGTTTTCCCGCACCACGTAGAAATCGATATCCGCTTCGGTTCGTCCGGCGAGTGGGGTGCGCACGCCCGGCAGCAGCTTGCATGGCCGCACATTGGCATACTGGTCGAAGCCGCGACGGATCGGGATCAACAGGCCCCACAAGGACACATGGTCAGGCACACCCGGCCATCCGACGGCACCCAGCAGGATGGAATCCGACTTGCCCAACTGGTCCAGCCCGTTCTCCGGCATCATCAGGCCGGTGTCCTTGTAAGTCTCGCACGACCAGTCGTAATGCGTGAGGTTCAGGTCGAAGCCGAACCGCCGGGCGGCGGCATCGAGCACCTTGAGGGATTCCGGCACGGTCTCCTTGC
This sequence comes from Rhodopila sp., assembly GCA_965200665.1. Lineage (GTDB taxonomy): Bacteria > Pseudomonadota > Alphaproteobacteria > Acetobacterales > Acetobacteraceae > Rhodopila. Next base: position 2,095,929 of record OZ241370.1, read on the forward strand.
CGATCCCATCGCCGGGCAGAACCGCGATGTTGTGTGTGCGTGCCATATGACCGGTCCCTCAATGCTGTTGCCGCAGGGATACCGGACCGCCGCGCCGCGGCCAAGGGGCGTAGCGTTCTGACCCAAGCGCGCCTATTTGTATGGGATGCACATCGCCACGTCGCCCGCCTTCAAGGAAAACGCCCACGCTGCGTTGGCCAGCCCAGGCCTGCAGAAGGCCCTCGCCCGCAGCGGGCCCAGTTTCATCGCCCGACGCGCCGCCGCGGTGGCGGCGCTGCCGGAGTTCGAGCGCCTTCGCGACACCGCCCGCGATATCAAGAACCACACCCTCGCCAACCTCGACTTCTACCTGGAATCCTATGAGGCCAAGGTGCTGGAAGCCGGCGGCAAGGTGCATTGGTGCGCCGACGCCGGCGAAGCGCGTGACGCTGTGCTGGCAATCTGCCAGGCAGCCGGCGCCCGCACCGTCACGAAGGGCAAGTCCATGATCGGCGAGGAAATCGCCATCAACGACCACCTGGAACGGCACGGAATTACCCCTGTCGAAACCGACCTTGGGGAATACATCATCCAGTTGCGCCACGAATTGCCCAGCCACATCATCGCGCCGGCGTTCCACCTGAACATGGAAGACTGGGAGGCTGCGTTTCGGAAGGCCCATACCGACCTGCCCGCCGATCGCACCTTCAACGAACGCCGCGATGTGCTGATCGAAGCACGAACCAAGTTGCGCTCGTCGTTTCTGGCCGCCGACGTCGGCATTACCGGCGCCAACTTCCTGATCGCGGAAACCGGCAGCAGCGTCATCGTCACCAACGAGGGCAATGGCGACCTCACCCAGACTCTGCCCCGCGTCCACATTGTCTTGGCAAGTATCGAAAAATGCGTGCCGACGCTGGAAGATTGCACCTCGCTGCTGCGCGTCCTGGCCCGTTCCGCCACCGGCCAGGATTTCTCCGTCTACACGACCTTTTCCACCGGCGCACGCAGGGCAGGGGACCTCGACGGACCCGAAGAATACCATGTTGTGCTGATCGACAACGGCCGGTCTGCGATGATGGGCACCGACTTCCAGGAAATGCTGCGCTGCATTCGCTGCGCCGCCTGCATGAACCATTGTCCGGTGTATGGCGCCGTCGGCGGCCACGCCTATGGCTGGGTCTATCCCGGCCCAATGGGATCCGTCCTTACCCCCAGCCTGATCGGGGTCGATAAGGCGGGCCATCTGCCGAATGCCTCCACCTTCTGCGGCAAGTGCGAAAGCGTCTGCCCGGTGCGTATTCCCCTGCCCAAGCTGATGCGCCATTGGCGTGAACGTGAGTTCGAGCGTCACCTGACCCCCTCTGCCGCTCGTTATGGCCTCGGCGTCTGGGGCTTTGTCGCCCGCCGGCCGGCGCTCTACCGTTTCACCACCCGCGCCGCAGCTATCGGCCTTGGCCTGTTCGGCCGTGGCAAGGGGCGGTTCGGCAGGATGCCCCTGGCTTCGGGCTGGACCGCGGGCCGGGATCTGCCGGCACCCGAAGGCGACACCTTCTTCGCCCGCTACGCCCGTGCCCAGCGGGCCGGTCAGGTCTGATGTCCAAGCAATCGATCCTGACGGCGATCCGTCGTGGACTGAAACGCGGGCCGCTGCCGTCCGACCAGCAGACCATGCTGCGTGGGCGCCTGGCGACGCATCCTCGCCACCTGATCCCGCAGCGCTCCCGATTGCCGCATGAGGAGCAGATCCTGCTGTTCATCCGTAACGTCGAGAAGGAATTCGGGACAGTGACGCGGGTTGCCGACCTGGATGCGGTGCCGGACGTCGTCGCCGACTACCTCGCCGCCCAGAACCTGCCGGGGCACATGGTCATGGCGCCGCATCCCGAACTGCAGGCGATACCCTGGTCGACGCGCCCATTGCTGGAAATCCGCCAGGGACGCGCCGAAGGATCCGATGTGGTCAGCGTGCAACACGGCTTTGCCGGCATCGCCGAGACCGGCACCCTGATGCTGCCTTCCGCCCCGGAACGCCCGGTGACCCTGAATGTGCTGGCGGACACCGAAATCGTGGTCCTTCAGGCCGCCTCCATCGTCGGCGCCTATGAGGAGGCGTGGGACCGTCTGCGCACCGAAATCGGCGGCATGCCGCGAAACGTCATGCTGGTGACCGGCCCGTCCCGGTCCGCGGATATCGAACAGACGCTCGAACTCGGCGCCCACGGCCCGCGCCGCCTGCACGTCGTGGTTGTCGGCGAATTGGCCGCCGCCCCCGACTGATCGCCCAACGTCATCAAGGCTGCCATCGGGGCTGTCGCCTGCCTGCCCGATCCTGTATCAAATGGGGTCATCAACCCGGCACAGGAACGCCCCACGATGGCCAAGCCCGCCCACCTTTCCTCCTCCGGCACCGAGTGGGATCGCGACGCCGCACTGACCGCGGCCCGCATCCTGCTGGAGATCAAGGCGGTCAATTTCCGCCCGGAGGAGGCCTACACCTTCACCTCCGGCTGGAAATCCCCGGTCTACATAGACTGCCGCCGGATCATCTACTTTCCCCGCGCTCGGGCAAAAATCTCCGACCTGGCGGTCGAAAAGATCGACCGGCACATAGGCTATGAGGTGATCGAGACCGTCGCCGGCGGCGAAACGGCAGGCATCCCGTTCGCTGCCTGGATCGCGGACCGGATGGCCGTCCCGATGTCCTATGTGCGCAAGAAGCCAAAGGGTTTCGGCCAGAATGCCTTGATTGAGGGCGACGTCCCGGTCGGCAAACGCACGCTGCTGGTCGAGGACCTGACAACAGACGGTCAATCCAAGATCCGGTTTGCCAACGCGCTCCGCGATGCCGGTGCGATCGTGAACCATGCCTTCGTGGTGTTCTTCTACGGCGTATTCCCGGGCGCGTTCCAAACGCTCGCCAACATGGACATCACTCTGCACAGCCTGTGCACCTGGTGGGATGTCCTGGAAGCCTGCAAGGACCGGCCATACTTCTCCGACTCAGCCTTGTCGGAGGTGCGCCGCTTCCTGGAGAACCCGGTCGCCTGGTCAGCCGCACATGGCGGTATCGCCTCGGCCGAAGAAGCGCTCGCACGAAAAGCCGCGGCCGAAGCCTAGCTCGATCAAAGCCTAGCTCGCTCGCTGAACCCCTGCGCCACGCATCCAGGCTCCAGGATGCGTGGCCGCCAACAAGCCTACCGGCGGCTCGGTGCCGGCGCCGCCCGCATAGCCGGCAAATCTTCTTCCAGCACGGTCAGATGGATGGAATACGACGTCTCGCCGTCGTCGACGTCCTTGTGCACCGTGCCGATCGTCTCGTCGTTGATTGCCAGCTCGATCGACAACCCGCGTCGCGGCGGCGGCACGATGCGGATTCGCTCGCTGCCGAATAATTTGCGCAGGTAGGTCTGAAGGCGGTCGATTTCCGGCGGCGTCATATTGATCTCATAGGTAAGGACCTCAGCCGTTTACCGTTCAGGATCGGCTTTGGCCAGCATGTTGAATGGCCTCACCTGCCTGTAACGCTTTCAATCCAGCATGTGGCCGAACCGCGCCGCCTTGGTCGCGAGGTATTCATCGTTCACCCCATTCGGCGCGAATAAATGAGGCTCCCGATCTGTGACCTCAATGCCACAAGCCCGCATCCCCTCCAGCTTGTCCGGGTTGTTCGTCAGCAAGCGCACGCGGGTGATGCCCATCAGCCGCAGCATCGTCGCCCCGACCAGGAAGTTTCGCTCATCGGCCCCCCAACCCAACACCCGGTTGGCATCCATCGTATCCAGGCCTCGATCCTGCAAACCATAGGCGCGCAGCTTGTTGACCAGGCCGATCCCGCGACCCTCCTGCGCCAGGTACAGCAGCACACCGGCACCATCCTCCGCCATGCGACGGATCGCCCCCCGCAACTGCTCGCCGCAGTCGCAGCGCATGCTGCCCAGCAGGTCGCCGGTGAAGCACTCCGAGTGGATTCGGACCAGCGGCGCATCGCGTGTCTCCGGCCGACCGATCACGATCGCGAGATGCTCCAGCGCCGATCCCTCGCTGCGAAACGCAACGACCCGGCTGTCCGGGGCATCGCTCAACGGCACGTCGGCCGACACGATCTGCCTGAGCCCGGCCACCTCGTGCTCTGCATAATCCAGGATATCGGACGCTGGCACCGCAACCAGACCCCGTGGATCTTGCCCCCGTGGATCGGCTCCCTGTGGATCGGCGCCTTGCGGAAGCGGCACCGCCAGTAGCGCCGGCAATAACCGCCCGATCTTGGCCAGCGCGATTGCCGCATCCGCCAGCGCCGGAGCCGGCTCGCTGCGCAGCGTCTCCCGCACCGCCGGTTGCCGCGCCGTCGGGTCTGCGAGCGCCTGGTAAACTTCTATGTTGTAGAGCGAATCCGGCAACGTAACCGCAATGGCCGCGCCATCCGCTGCCATCGGCGCACGCAGGATTGCCGCAGCGCGGGCCGGCGCCAGGATCAGGATCGGGCGTGCGCCGGAAAGCGCCTCCATTTCCGCCAGGGCATCGCGACCGGCCGTCTCGGCCGCCACAATCAGTAACGGTGCGGCCCCGCCGAGGATGACCGGTACCCCACGCCGAAGCTCCGATGCTCCGCGATGGATCTGACGCAGTCGATTCCGCGCCGCTTCAGTGCGCATCGAACTCTCGCTGGATGACTTTGTTGATAATTTCGGCACAATAGGAACTCAATTTTGTCACGATCGACCTTCATGCCATGAATCATCTCCGCGGCAGATGACTCCCCGGCACATTGAACCATATAGGCTATACATGGGGCGCGGCGGCGCTTTTGAACCTACTGGCAGGTCACGCGGCGCGCAATGTTGTGATAGGATTGCACGATCGAGCCTTACCGAACCGATGTTGTACGCTTTCGGGAACAGATATGGTGTATCGATCTGCTATCGACCACTTCGGCGGCGGCGTCGGTAACCAGCCACGTCAAACACTGCAAGAGGAACATTAAGAATGTCGGCAGAACGCCCCGTCCTGATCGTCGATGACGACGACGCCCTGCGTGAGACACTGGTTGATCAGCTGGCCGTCGACGGTGAATTCGTTGCTACGGAGGCAAGCTCTGTCCAAGCAGCCGAAGCCGCACTGACGTCCAAGGATGCGCGCTTTGATGCCATCATCCTTGATGTTGGCCTGCCCGACGGGGACGGCCGCGACCTTTGCTCCACGTTGCGCCGACAAGGCCATCGCATGCCGATCATCATGCTCACCGGCCTCGACAGTGAGCACGACGTGGTTCGCGGGCTTGATTGCGGCGCTAACGATTACATCGCCAAGCCATTCAAGCTTGCTGTCCTGCTGGCCCGTTTGCGCGCCCAGCTGCGCATTTTCGAAAACAGCGAGGACGCCGTCTTTACAATCGGGCCATACACCTTCCGCCCCGCCGCCAAACTGCTCCAGGAACCCGCCAAGAACCGCCGCATCCGTCTGACCGAGAAGGAAGCCGCCATCCTGAAGTTCCTCTACCGCGCCGGCACCCGTTCGGTTGCCCGCCAGGTGCTGCTGAACGAAGTGTGGGGCTACAACGCGGCGGTCACCACACACACGCTGGAAACCCACATCTATCGGCTGCGCCAGAAAATTGAGCCTGATCCCGCCAATGCCAGGCTGTTGGTGACCGAAGGCGGTGGCTACCGGCTCGATCCCGAAGGTATTCCCGTTGCGCGCATGCCCGCGGCCGCGAGCGCCTGATCCCGATACGGCCGGGCAAGACCCGGCCGTGGCTCACATAACGCCCGCGTCAAACGCGGATCACTGCCCGGTGCGATCACTGCCCGGTGCGATCACTGCCCGGTGCGATCACTGCCCGGTGCGATCACTGCCCGGTAATGAACGGCTTGGCTGCGGCGTCGTAGTCCGGGTAACCCAGCGTGGCTCGCAGCTCTGCCGGCGGCAACGCGCTGCTGGCTTCCGCATCGCCCACGGCCAGAGCCGCCAACCCGGCCTTGATGCCCGCGGTAGCCGGCGACAGCATTCCCGTCGGATAGGTACCGATCTTGAACCCAAGTTCTGCCGCCTCCGTGCGGGATGGTGTTGCGCGCGGGGCGCCAGGTGACAGCACCGCGAACGAGGGCCGTCCCGCTGCCGCGGCGACCGCCCGCCTGATTTCCGCATCGTCATGCGGCGAATCCAGGAACAGGATATCGGCCCCTTCTTTCACATACATCTCGATGCGTGCCACCGCCTCATCGATCCCCTGCGTCGGCCGGCAGTCGGTCCGCGCCAGGATCAGAATGCCCGACTCCTTCGCCGCCTCGACCGCAGCCCTGATCTTCATCCGCGCTTCCTCGCGCGGCAGGCATGGCTTGCCTGCCGCCGTCAGCGCCCGTGGGGTGATCTTGTCCTCGATCAGGATCGCCGCCGCGCCCGCCCGTCCATAGGCCCGCACCGTGCGCTGCACGTTCATCGCGTTGCCGTAGCCATGATCGCCATCCGCCAGCACCAGCGTGTCCGGCGCGGCGCCACGAATCATGTTGAACGAATCGAACATCTCTCCGAACGAGATCAGGTCGAGGTCAGGTCCGCCCAGTCGGCTGGCCGCGACACACGAACCCGACATGAAGGCGGTCTTGAACCCAGCGGCGGCGGAAAGTTTGGCGCTCAATCCGTCCCACACCGCCGGCATCACGACGAAACCGGGTTCGGCCAGCAAGGCACGTAGTCGTTCAGGGGCGGTCATGGCGTTTCCTTCACCGAGAAATTTATGCCGCGGACGATAGGCGGCTTCGCGTCACCCACCAAGTCCCCGCCAACCCCTGCGCTCCAACCCCAAATCGGGCGGGCCTCACTGAACAGACGCGCCTCACTCGAGGTATAGTTCAGCCGTGATTTGCTGCAGATCCAGCTCACGCTCCAGCTCCGAAAGAACATGGTCGTGGATTTCACCCGCGCGATGCATTCTCAAAATCTCGGTGCGTCCGGCCTGGATCGCTCGGATAACCACATCGAAATGTTCGTTTTTCAGCGGCTGGTGAGACTCCTTGTTCTCCGCATACGCGATGCCGACACGGGACCGGTAGGCGTAATGATCGAGCAGTCGCGGATGCCGTTCACTGCCATCAGGCTGTCGCGACGCAACGACAACCGCCGCAAGCTGTGCATCGGCCATGCGCGACCACGCGACATCCTCGTTGACCTGACCGGGGGCCAGCAACTCGCCGCTGGTAACTCGAAGCAGCTTGATCAGGGGGCCCAGGGTGCTGCCTTGCACCAGCACCGTAATAAGAATCACTGAAAAAGTTGCGGCCAGTACAAAGTCGCGCCCGGGTACAGCCTCTGGCAGTGACAGTGCGGCAGCCAGGCTGACCACCCCACGCATGCCCGCCCAACTCATCACCGTGGCAATCGGGAAAGACGGTGCCGGTCCGCCCCGCGGCAAGATGCCGCGCGCGAAACGGCGTCCCAGGTCCGAACTGAAAACCCAGGCGAACCGCGCCAGAATGACGGCAGCGGTCACCGCAAGGATTGGCAGCAGCAATGTCTGCATTGTGTCGGATGCGCCGTCCAGCCGCGCCAGCACACCGCGCAAAGACAGGCCGATCAGGATGAAAACCAGGGATTCCAGCAGGAACACCAGGACTTCCCACACAGCATTCGCACGCAGCCGCGTGCCAGCGGAAAAGGTGGTATGCTGATACCGGCCCAGGATTAGCCCGGTGGTGACAGTTGCAAGCACGCCGGAAGCATGCAGACGCTCCCCGCCGATATAGGCGGCCCACGGCAGCAGCAGCGTGACGGTGATGGCGAGTTGACTATCCTGCAAACGCCGCAGCCCATACATGCCGGCGAACCCAACGGCGGCCCCCACCAGAACGCCCCCAACCGTCAGAACACCGAAGGCCGCTGTCGCCTCGCCGAGATTGAAGGCACCGGTCAGAGACGCGGCGACAGCGAAACGAAATAGCACGAGGCCGGCCGCGTCGTTCAACAGACTCTCGCCCTGCAACAGCGCCGACATGCGGCGCGGCAGGCTTAGCCGTTCCAGGACCGCCTCGGCGGCCACGGCGTCCGGCGGCGAAACAATGGCGCCAAGCGCGAAGCAGACCGCCCATGGCAGGCTTGGGACCATCCAGTGGGCGATCAACCCAACGATCAAGGTCGTAAAGGCAACAGCACCGATCGCCAGAAGCAGGATGCCAAGCAAATTCTGCCGGAATTCTCGCCACACGGTGGAATACGCGCCGGCCATCAGCAAAGGCGGGAGAAACAGAACGATGACGAGGTCGGGGTCCAGCACGATCTCCGGAACCCCAGGCGTCAGCGCCAGCACGATGCCACCGACGATGAAAGCCGCGGCGGGCGGAAGACGGAGCCTGCGTGAAGCAAGTTCGAGCACCACAACTGCCAGCAACAGGCAGAGAATGATTTCGAATTGCGCGACTGGCGACATACAGGTCTCCTCAACGAAAGCACGCGACGGGCGATTGGTTCGGCCCAATGCCGACTACCGGTAACCGACTACAGATATCGGCCCGGCCGCAATCGTCCGGGCTCGCAATGCTTGTTCTGAAATGGCGGACGGGTCTGAGATGGCGGACGGGGTGAGATTCGAACTCACGGTACGCTTGCACGCACGGCGGTTTTCAAGACCGCTGCCTTAAACCGCTCGGCCACCCGTCCAGGCGGCGGCGAACCTAGCCTGCTCCCAAGAGCATCTCAAGTGTTGACGAAGCATGATGTTCACCGGCATGTCTCTGTTTCGCTGCGTTTCTCCTGTTCAAAGTGCTCGCTTCATGAACCTTCGGACTATGACGGCCCTGACCGCCCTCTTCCTGCTGCCTGGAATTGCGGCGAAGGCACAGCCTGCCCCCGACCCTCAAAGCATCTGGACCCTGCAGGACGAGAACGCGTCGATCTCGGCCAACAAGTTGACCGATCGATTCTACGTCAACGGCCTGCGCCTGGGATGGACCTCGCCTACCGGCTATGTGCCGAATTTTCTGGTCGACCTGGGTCACAGCCTGTGGGGCGGTGGCCAGCAGCGGATCGCCTTTGACCTCGCGCAACAGATCTACACGCCGTCGAACACCACGCTGTTCCAGCCGGACCCGCACGACCGCCCGTACGCCGGCGTTCTGCTCGCCAATTTTTCGTTGATGAGCGATACCGAGGACAGCCGCAGCGTCCTGACCTTCAGCGCCGGCGTCGTCGGCCCTGCCTCCGGGGCCGAGAACCTGCAGAACGGCTTTCACAATCTGATCGGCCAGAACCAGACCAACGGCTGGGGCGGCCAGATCCAGAATGTTCCAGCATTCGAAGTTCTGCACGAGCGCACCTGGCGCTTGCCGATGGGCACCCTGGCCGGAATGGAAACCGACGCCCTGCCGTCGCTTACCATCGGCCTTGGCGACCTGCGCGACTACATCCAGACCGGCGTGACCTTCCGCATCGGACAGGGCCTCGATTCGGATTTTGGCGTGCCGCGCGTTCGCCCCGGCCTCAGCGGCGGCGATGCATTCAAGCAGACCCGCCCCTTCGCCTGGTATGTCTTTGCCGGCGCCGACGGCCAAGCGGTGGGTTACGACCTGCTGCTTCAGTCCAACCCGTTCCGCGGCGGCCCGCATGTGTCCACCGTGTGGGACGTAGCCGAAATGCAGGGCGGTTTCGCCGTCATGGCCTACGGTATGCGACTGACCTTCGCCTACGTCGCCCAGACGCAGGAATTCAACGGCCAGGCCGGCGGCCTGCACCAGTTCGGCTCGGCCTCGCTGTCCTTCCACTTCTGATTTCGTTTGGTTTTGCTCAGATCGTCCTGAACAACCCGGCTTCTTGAAACGACCGGGCCGCCGCTCCGACGGCCCGGTCCGGTTTTTGCTGCGGCTGCTACTCCCCGGTCATCTGGGCCGGCATTAGCGGCGCAGCCAGCCGCATCAGTTTGGATATGTCCGCCGCCTCATCGATCGCCAGCACAGCGCTCGCCAGGGCCGCCGCCCGGTCGGCTCCCAGCACGCTATCGGTCAGCCCTGCAAACTTCGCGCGCAGCTCATGCTCCAACAGAAAGTTGCCGGGCTCGCCCTTCGGCACCACCACCTTCTGCTCGAAACGCTGCCCACGCGCCTGGATGGTCAGCTTGCCGGACATATTGGTAGGAACTCAGCCTCGATCTCCGGATCGAATGCACATTCCACCTTCGGCAACAGGCCCCGCACGGTGTCATCGTTCAGCAAGCCATAGCTGTCCCATCCCATCGCCCCGGTCGCCAGCGCGGCGGCGATCACGAACGGCCCGCTGAACTGGCCGTCCACCACATTCTCCGGATTGGCCTTCTTGTCCGCCGGCGCACCGATCAGCAGCATGCCGGCACGCGGCAATCCCAGCCGCACCGTCTCGATCTCCGAGGGCTTCAGGTCATTTGCCGCACGCAGCGCCAGCGCCGCGTCGATGCCCGCATGGCCGTAGCGGCACGACGGATAGGGCTTTACCGCCGTGTTCATCAGCTCCCACACCACGCCCAGATCCTGCACCGCCCGATCCGGGGTCGGGTTCGGTGCATAGGCGCGCATGAACCCATGTTTGCCTTCCAGCGCCTCGGCCGCCCCCTTGAGCCCCTCTCGCACCAGCGTCGCCGCCATCAACCCGTTGTTCGCTGCCCAGCCGACCTGGAAGCGCTTGGTCCATGCCCCGTTGGCCAGGAACTGCAGGCTGCCCGCTGCCTGCGACAACACCGTGCCAAGCGCACCGGCCACCCCGTCGGCATCCAGCCCAAACACACGGGCAGCCGCCGCTGCCGCGCCAAACGCGCCGCAGGTCGCGGTCGGATGGTAGCCACGGTCGTAGTGCTCGCCCGCCGGCAGTGCCAGCGCCACCCGGCACGTCACCTCATACCCGGCAATGATCGCTGCCAGCACTTCCGCCCCGCAGGCGCCAACCATTTCCCCGGCAGCCAGCGCGGCTGGAATCACCGGCGCCCCGGGGTGCAGTGACCCCGCTGCGTGCGTGTCATCGAAATCCAGTGAGTGTGCCAGCGCACCGTTCAGGAAAGCCGCCCCCGCCGGGGTATAACGGGCCGCATCACCGAACACGCCGGAGTTGCCGCTCGCCAGCCCCATCGCTCGGGCCGCTGCCAGGAACGTCGCCGTGCTCTCCGCGTCATGCCGAGCCCGAACGATGTTGCCGACCAGATCCAGCACCAGGAACCGCGCGCGCCTCACTACATCCGGCGGCAGCGCGTCCAGCCGGATATCGGCGGCAAATGCGGACAGGGTTGCGGTAACGCCCATGGCTCGTTTCCCTTCTGACCTTGAACCATATAGTGCTTGAGATCATCCCACCGGCCAAGCAGCCAGCCGGCGGCGCCCTTGATCAAAAGCGCCGATGGGGCGTTCAAAGGCTCGTTAAACCTCAAGCAACCCCGCCGCCTGCTGAGAGAACAGTGCCCGATAGGGGCCTGCCATCTGCATCAGCGTTGCGTGGCTACCCTCTTCCACCACCAGCCCGCGGTCGAACACCAGGATCCGGTCCAGCGCCCGCACCGTCGACAGCCGATGTGCGATCACGATGCAGGTCCGCCCCTGCATCAACCGTTGCATCGCCTCCTGGATCAGCCCTTCCGAGTGACTGTCCAGGCTTGATGTCGCCTCGTCCAGGATCAGCACCGGCGCATCTGCCAGAAACGCCCGCGCCAGCGCGACACGCTGCCGTTCGCCACCGGACAGCTTCACCCCGCGCTCGCCGACCAGCGTGGCATAGCCCTTCGGCAGCCTAACGATGAAGTCGTGCGCGTTCGCCAGCCGCGCCGCCCGTTCGATCTCCACCTGGCCGGCCCCCGGGTTGGCATAGGCAATGTTCTCCGCCAGCGTGCGGTGGAACAGCACCGGCTCCTGCGCCACGACGGCGATCTGCCGGCGCAGGCTGGCCTGCGACACCTGCGCGATGTCCTGGCCGTCGATGCTGATCCGACCATCTGTGATGTCGTACAGACGCTGGATCAGCTTGACGAAGGTCGACTTGCCCGATCCCGAGTGCCCCACCAGCCCGACCCGCTCGCCTGCCCGAATGGTCAGCGTCAGATTACGGTACAGTGGTGTGGCGTGCCCGCCATATCGAAAGGTGACATCTGCAAATTCGATCCGCCCGGCCCCGATCACCAGCTCCCGCGCGCCCGGGGGATCGGCGATGCCCAAAGGCTCTTCATGCAGCGCCACCATTTCCTCCATATCGTTGACGCAACGCTGCAGATTGCTGATGTGGTAGCCCAGGTCGCGCAGATACCCGTGCACCAAAAAGTAGGCCGTCAGCACATATGTGACGTCGCCCGGCGTCGCTCGCCCCTGCCACCAGAACAGCAGCGCCGTGCTGACGACCGTAATCCGCAACGTCAGCAGTGTCAGGAACTGGGCGCTGTTGCTGTAGGTGCCGCGGATCCAGGTGCGCCGCACCCGCCGCTGCCACTTGTCCAGCACGCTGGCAACAAGCACGTCCTCCCGGCCTTCCGCCGCAAACCCCTTGACTACGGCGTTGCATCCGACGGCATCCGCCAGTGCCCCGCCGATCCGCGTGTCCCAGCGATTCGACAGCCGAGCCGCCGGCGCGACAAAGCCCAGCGTCATGCCGACACAAACCATCAGGTAGACACTGGCGCCAACCAGTACGACCGCTCCCATTGCCGGCCACCGCCAACCCAGCATCGCGGCGGATCCGAACAGCACCAGCGTGGCCGGTACAAGCGCCAGAACCACGGTGTCGTTCAGCAGATCCAGCGCCCACATCCCGCGGGTGATCCGCCGCACCACCGACCCGGCGAAGCTGTTGGCATGCCAGTCGGTGGCGAAGCGTTGGATCCGCCAGAATGCCTCCTGCACCACCTGCTTCATCATCCGGGTGGTAACGTGGATGATGCCCAGGAACGCCAGATGCCGCCCGGCGATCTGCGTCGCCCCAAGCGCCGCCATCGCCAGGATGGCCAAGATTCCGTCGACACGGCCAACCTCACGGTCAGCCGCCCCGATTGCATCGATCAGCCGTCCGGCGAAGATTGGCACCGTCAGATCAGCGAGCGTGGCGATCAGGATGGCGCCGATGGTGGCTGACACCATGCCGGGCTGGCGCCGCCAATGCGCAAACGTGTAGCCAAGAACGGCCTGGAAAGACCTTCCTGAAGACTGGACCACAACTGTAGCGACCGCCGTTGCCGGTCGGCCGACCTCTAAGTCGCCGCGATCAGGCGGCGGAATGGAAACTTTGGGAAAGAAGGCGCGCCTGGCGCCGACGACTTCAACGCAGCTTCAAAAACACAAGCCGAGTCATCGGGAAGTCGGGACCTCTGCCGGGGACGCAAGTACACTCGTCATCATTCACGTCTCCCTTGGTTTGAGGTGACCATCCCCAAGGTGCCACGACCGCCAGCGAAACAGCAAGAAGATTTTCGTGCTGTTTGGGCGTATAGCGAAGTCTTCACATGCAACGCCCATGCCCGCGCGGCTTCGACCAACCTTGGGGTCAGCGGCCGGCTGGCGCGAGCTCGATCCTCCTGCGGGTCGATGCACTGCAAGTAAAACGCGTAGGCCACCAATCCCGGGATCGCCGCTCAACGGGTCAATCATCCCAAGCGCCACACCATCCTGCTATTCCTCCCTCACCCCCATCCCAGTATACTCCCCTCATGACCCAGACATTCCCCAATCGTCAGGCTGGTTTCGCGCATCTCCGCACCCTGGCCGACCGGCCAGACGGCCGCCGGATCACGCCGCTGTTCGCCGCTGATCCCGGTCGCGCCACCCGCTTCACCGCATCCTTCGACGACCTGTCGCTGGATTTCTCCAAATCGTCGATCGACGACACCGCGCTTGACGCCCTGTTCGCGCTCGCCCGCACCGCCGATCTCGACGGCTTCCGTCAGCGCCTGTTCGCCGGCCAGCCGGTCAACCAGACCGAACATCGTGCCGCCATGCACATGGCCCTCCGCGCACCCGCCAATTCAGGTTTGAAGGCGATCATGCCGGGCGGCACGCAGGACGCGGCCGCCATGTCCGCCGCCGAACGCGACAAGATGCAGGCCTTCGTCACCGCCATCCACAGCGGCGATCTCAGGGGCGCCACCGGCCAGACCTTCACCGACGTGCTGACCATTGGCATCGGTGGCTCCGACCTCGGCCCCAAGGTGGCCACCGAGGCGCTGACCATCGGCCGGACCGACGCCAAGATGACCGCCACGTTCCTGTCCAACGTCGACGGCCACGCCTTCCTGGAATGCACCAGGCACCTCGACCCCGCCCGCACCCTGGTTCTGGTCGCCTCGAAGACCTTCACCACGCTGGAAACCTCGATGAACGCCGCGGCCGCCCGCGCCTGGATCGTCGGCGCCCTGGGCGAACAGGCCGTGGCGTCACACTTCGCTGCCCTGTCCACCAACCTGAAGGCCGTCGCCGCCTTCGGCATGAACCCCGACCGCGTCTTCGCCTTTCAGGATTGGGTCGGCGGCCGCTATTCGCTGTGGTCACCCGTCGGCCTGGTGATCCCGCTCGCCGCCGGCTGGGACAAGTTCCAGCAGATGCTGGATGGCGCCTGGGCAATGGACTGCCACTTCCGCGACGCACCTTGGACCGGCAACCTGCCCATCCTACTCGGCCTCGCCGGCATCTGGAACACCAACGCCCTCGGCTGCGCCACCCAATGCATCCTGGCGTATGACGACCGCCTCCGCCGCCTGCCCGCCCACTTCCAGCAACTGGAAATGGAATCCAACGGCAAGCACGTCCAGTTGTCCGGCGAGCCCACAGGCTGGGACACCTGCCCGATCCTGTTCGGTGAGCCAGGCACCAACGCTCAGCACAGCTTCATGCAGCTTGTGCATCAGGGCACCCGCCCTGTCCCGGTCGACTTCATCCTTGCCGCCAACGCCGACCACAACCGCCCCGACGCCCATCGTGCCCTGGCCGCCAATGCCTTCGCCCAGGCCGAGGCACTGATGCGCGGCCGCCCGGAAGCCGAGATCCGCGCCGAGATGAAAGCCCACAACGCCAGCCAGGCCGACATCGATGCCGTCGCCCCGCATCGCGTCGCGGTCGGCGAACGACCGTCCAATACCATCATCTTCAACCGGCTCGACCCGTTCAGCGTCGGCCGCCTGATTGCTCTCTACGAACACAAGGTTGCCGTCCAAGGCTGCCTCTGGGGCATCGACAGCTTCGACCAGTGGGGCGTGGAGCTCGGCAAGCAGCTCGCCAGCGGCATCCTCCCCGAACTCACGCCGGGCTCAGAAAAGCATCGACACGACTCCTCCACCTCCGCTTTGATTCAACGCTTTCTCACCCTGCGCGGAGAAGCCTGACCTGTCGCGTATCCGTCTGCTTTCAGAATCCACGGTTAACCGCATAGCCGCCGGCGAGGTCATCGAGCGCCCCGCCGCGGCCACCAAGGAACTTGTCGAAAACGCGCTTGATGCCGGCGCCACCCGCATCACCGTCAGCCTCGACGGCGGTGGCATCGACCGGCTGGAAGTCACCGACAACGGCATCGGCATGTCGGCCAATGAGCTGGCGCTGTGCATCCAGCGCCACGCCACGTCCAAGCTCACTGACGACAATCTGGTCCGCATCACCACCCTCGGCTTCCGCGGCGAGGCCCTGCCGTCGATCGGCGCCGCCGCCCGGCTGCAGATCATCTCCCGCCCGCAATCGGCCGACCCAAGGGGGGATCATGCCAGCGTCATCACCGTCGAAGGCGGCCACGTTACCGCTGTCGCCCCCACATCCGGCGCCCCCGGCACGCGTGTCGTGGTCCGCGACCTGTTCTTCGCCACCCCCGCCCGGCGGAAATTCCTGAAATCACCGCGGATCGAAGCCGAACACGCCGAGGCTGTCGTCCGCCGCCTTGCGCTCTCCGCCCCACAGGTCGCCTTTCGCCTTGACCTCGACGGCCGCACGATCTTCGAAGCCCCCGTCCAATCGCGCATCGATCGGGTCGCCGCCCTGCTCGGCAGCGAGGCCGCCCAGGTCATGCTGCCGGTCAATGAGGAACGCACCACGCAGGGCATCGTGCTGCGGATCGGCGGCTACGTCTGCTCGCCCGCCGTCACCCGCGCCACCCCCATTGCCCAAACCCTGATCGTAAACAATCGCCCGGTGGCAGACCCGGTCCTGCGCACTGCCGTCAAGGTCGCCTATCGCGACGTTATCGCCGCCGGCCGGCACGCCATCGCGGCCCTGTATCTGGATGTTCCGCCCGACGAGCTGGACGTGAACGTCCATCCTGCGAAAACCGAACTCCGCTTCCGCGACGCCGGCGCCGTCCGATCCCTGGTGATCGGCTCGATCCGCCGCACTCTCGGCGTCGGAACCGGCCAGGTGGTCCCGATGCCCGGCCTGAATCCCGCTGCAGCGACCTATGCGTGGGGGCAGTCGCCGCGACCCCGCTACCCCATCGCGCCACGGCCGCCGCCAATGGCGCTGTCGCCGGGCGCCGCCGCGCCTGCCTACCGCGGCATGGCCGAGGCCCAGCTTCCCCTGCTCGGCGCCCCCGCCGCGAGGCGGATCGCAGCGCTTGACCCGGACCCCGGCCATCCGTTGGGTGCCCCGGTCGCTCAAGTACTGGACACCTACATCATCGCGGTCGCCGCCGATGGGTCGCTGGTGCTGGTCGATCAGCACGCCGCGCATGAACGCCTGACCCATGAAGCCATCCGCGAGCAGCTGGTCGGCGGCGGGGTTCGCAGCCAGCCCATGCTGATGCCGGCGGTTATCGACCTTCCGTCAACCGACGTGGCGAGACTGGTCGCCCGCGGCGAAGATCTCGCCCGGCTGGGCCTGGAACTGGAAGAATTCGGCCCTGGCGCCATCCTTGTCCGCGCCCTGCCCGCCGTCCTCGGTGCCACTGAGGTCGCCCCGCTGCTGCGTGACCTTGCCGACGAATTCGCCGACATGGATGAGCAGACGGTGCTGTCCGCCCGCCTCGACGCCGTTATCGCCCGCATGGCCTGCCACGGCAGCATCCGCGCCGGCCGCAAACTAGGGGAAGCCGAAATGAGCGCCCTGCTGCGCCGCATGGAGGATACGCCGCGCGCGGCCACCTGCAGCCACGGACGCCCGACAGTCCTGAAACTTTCGAAGCCCGACATTGAGAAGATGTTCGGCAGGCGCTGATCCGGCTGAAGCTGGAGTTTCGGGGACAGAAGTGTCCGGGGCAAGGGTGTCCGGCGCATGCCGGTGGCGCAGAATGACTGCGCCACCTTCAACCTGTCGCTCAGGCCCGCAGATGATCAGGCACCAAGGCGGCCGTTGGCCCGAAGCCGCAACCGATCGCTCAGCACCGCGATCATCGCGGCCTCCTGTGGCCACAGCACCCCGTCCGCCATCGCCACGCTCTGCGCCGCCCGAAGCGCAAGCACCGCGCCGGGCCGGTCCGCAAGCACCGACATCGCGCTCAAGGCATCGTTCATATGCTCAAGCTCGAAATCCGCGGCCGCTTCGACCGTCCGGTCAAATGTGCCGACCGTCTTTCTGCGCCCGGACCGCGCCAGAATACCCTGCTCGCGCAGGAACCTCAGCAACGCCCGGCGCTCCTCCGACGTCGCCCGCCCATCGGCGCAGGCAACAAGTGAGGCAGCGGTGACAATCGCGGTGATCGTGTCGTCACCGTAGTGATGAACAACATCGGGATCGCTTCGCTCCGAGCGGGGCTGGGCAGGCAGACGATTGGGGTACGGCATACAACACTCCTTCAATGACGAAAGGCGTGCGCAGCTTCGGTTAAAACGGGAGCACCAATGCGGGCCACGGATCAACCGGCGCTTGATGCGCACGGTGATCCGACATCGCAAGGTTGGCTCAACCAAGTGTTCGGTTGGCGTCCTGCCAGAGGGGCCCGGATCGTCTTGAAGATTACTGTGGTGTTGCTGAACCGCGATTCCAAGCCCGGCCCCGCTAATTTTCGTGTGCGCGCCGGGCAGGTTGCCATCCGGCAGCCCACCACGGACACGCAAAGCCGGGTTGAACCTACGCAGCAGCGACCCGCGGCCGCCGGGCATAGCGCGTCAGCGCATCCGCATCCGTTGGCAGGATCGGCGCGAAATCCGTGTGCGCAATCCACTCCGCCCGCGTCGGCTTGCGGATGTAGTTGGAAACCGCATTCAGCGTCAGGTAAACGATCTTTCGCGGATACGGCGTGATGTTCCCGGCTGATCCATGCACCAGGTTGCCATGGAACAGCAGCAACCCGCCGGGCTTCCCCGTCGGCGCCACAATCCCACCGGCCTCAACCAGTTCCGTCACCGTCTTCTCGTCCAGCGTCCACAGCGGGTACGATGTGGTGGTTACGTCATGGCCCGCCGCCAGAACGCCGTGCGTATGGCTCCGAGGCACCAGCATCAGCGGTCCGTTGATCGGCATCACCTCGTCCAGGAACACCGCGATGTTCATCGCCCGTGGCTCCGGCATCCCGTCGTCACGCGCCCAGGTGCCGTAATCCTGGTGCCACTGCCAGACATCACCAGTAAACGACGCTTTCGCGTTGATCTTGTACTGGTGCATATACACTTGTTCGCCAAATAACTGCTCAACCGGCCCGATCATCTCCGGATGGCGCGCCAGCAACCCATGCGCCTCATTATATAAATGCGCGGCGAACGCCGTCCGCGGCGCACCCGATTTCTCGCGCCAAACCTCCGGCCGTTCCTGGCGATAGATCTCGATCGCCTCGGATTTCAGGCTATCGACCTCTTCCTGAGAGAACGTCTCCGGCAGGAACAGATAACCTTCTTCGTGGAATTGACGCACTTGTTCTTCGGTCAACATGCCGGGTTCCTCCTTCAGGCAGCTTTCAAATCTAATTCCGCGGCAGTCAGCCGCGCGGCCACAGCGGCATGATCCCGCGCCGCGGCCTCGGCCGCAGCCGGATTCCCATCGAGCACACAGCGCAGGATCGCGGTGTGCTCGATCCGCCAGACCGTGGCGGCATAGTCCGGGGCACGCAGCACCATCGCCATCGACCGCATCAGATGCGGCCACAGCGGACCCGTCATCTCCTCGATCGCCGGATTCCCCGACAACCTGTACAAACCGCGATGAAACTCCGTATCCGCTCGCACCAGGACCGGGATCGGCGTTCCTGCGTCAAATTCCGCGCCCGCCTGCAGCAGCCGTTGCAACCCGTCGACGACGGCGGCATCACGGGGATGCGAAGCCGCCAGCCGAGCCGCAAGCCCGTCGACGACCTCGCGCACCTGGTACAACTGCATCACGCGTTTCGGGTCCAAGGGCACCACCCGCAGACCCTTGCGGCCAACATCCTCCACCAGCCCCTGGCGCTTCAGCAGATGCAGCGCGTGACTGACCGGCTGGCGCGATATCCCAAGCGTTTCAGCCAGCTCGGCCTGTCGGATCCTCTGGCCCGGCAACAACGTCCCGTCGGCGATCGCAGCCAGCATCTGCTGGTAGGTCCGCTCGATCAGGTTCGGAGTTGCCGCCAACACATCCAACATGGAATTCCGAATTCCAAAACTACAAACGTTGAGCTACGCCCTGTCGGCCGCGCCGTCAAGCGCGTTCAAGCCTAGTTCATGTCCCGGAACATCATCTACGCCATGCTTACAAGGTTGGTCAGCCGACCATGCCAACCATCATACCCGAACCGCTGCCCGAACCTGCGGCCGGGAATCATCGACAGACTTCGATCATCCGCAACCAAACCGTCTGCCGGGCGCCTGTTGTCAGGCAAGCTTTGGATGTAGCGCGGGACCGGGATGAAGATAGTTGGCCTCCGGACCACAAAACGGCGACGTCCTGAGGCATCCTTGCACAGCGCAACGACTTCCGCATTGGCTGCCACCCGGAAAGATGTCGGGTCGTAAATTTATAACGATCTGACATAATCCGTTATGCCGCCTCATCTTTTTCGTGAACTGGTGCTCAAAATCCATAAATTGACATTGCCGGAAGAAGACCCGGCCAATCAAAAATTACTGCAGCGGCGTAAAATGTGCGCGGCGGCCCCTACAGTATAAAATTATTGAGCACCGGGTTGATCGCCATCTTTTTTGAACCGGTAGCACAACTATATTGCCAGTTCCCAACTCTGGTTTCGATCGGTAGCATTTCGTGGCAAACGACCGAGAACAGATCTCAAAGTGAACCAGCCCCAATATAGTTTCCTTGCTGCACATCGATTGGCAGCTTCGCCACTGGAGACAGGTGAAGTGAGGGAGCTGATACAATGATGAGTATTATTGGCTTTCTGACCGACCCGCCCGGGCTGACGCCGCATGGGTTTTGTCTGCTGTGGGAACCCGGGTTGATCTGGCTGTTCGCCATTGCCGATATCGCAACCGGCATCAGCTATTTTTCGATCCCGCTCGTCCTCGCAAAAGTCGCGCGACGCCGTCACGACCTCATTTTCAAGCCTGTGTTCTGGATGTTCGCCGCGTTTATCTTGCTCTGCGGCACCGGCCACTGGATCGACCTGCTGACACTTTGGGTGCCGACATATACACTGCAGGCCGTCGTCAAGATGGCAACGGCGATCGCTTCCGTGGTAACCGCGGTCGCGCTCTGGCCCCTGCTTCCCCGCATATTGGCACTGCCCTCACCTTCGGAAATGCGCAAGGCTCACGACGCAATAACCAACCTTGCCAATGAACGCGGGCAATCGCTTGAAGCGTTGCGGCGGATGAACGAAACCCTGGAAATCCGCGTGGCTGAACGAACCACCACACTGACGCAACTTGTCGACGGTTTGCGCAGGGAGGCGCGGGATCGCGAAAGAGTCGAAGAGGCGCTGCGGCAAAGCCAGAAAATGGAGGCTGTCGGCCAGCTCACCGGTGGCATAGCACACGACTTCAACAATATGCTGGCCGGCATATCGGGCAGCCTGGAATTGATTCGAAGCCGTACAGCCCAGGGTCGCACGAACGAACTGGAACGCTATATTGAAGCCGCACTGACCTCAACCGCTCGGGCCGCCGCTTTGACCCAACGGTTGCTGGCTTTTTCCCGGCGCCAGACGCTTGATCCGAAGCCCGCGGACATGAACCGGATGGTTCTCAGTATGGAAGAATTATTCAAGAATACAGTCGGCCCTGCCATTCACATCGAAACGAACCTGGCCGGCGGCTTGTGGCCGACCCTGTGCGATACGAACCAGCTGGAAAATGCCTTGCTCAACCTGGTCATCAATGCACGCGATGCCATGCCTATCGGCGGATCGCTGGTGATCGAGACTGCGAATGCCGCTGTCCAGTCGCAAAGCAACCAGCCTGGTAACCAGCCATCCGAACTCGCGCCCGGCGACTACGTCAAACTGATGGTGGCCGACACCGGCGTCGGCATGACAAAGACCGTACTCGCACGCGCCTTCGATCCCTTCTTTACTACCAAACCGCTGGGTCAGGGCACCGGCCTCGGCCTCTCCATGGTCTACGGATTTGTTCAGCAATCGGGCGGCCGCGTCTTTCTGCGAAGCACGGAGGGGCAGGGAACCTCAGTTGCAATCTATCTTCCGCGCCATAGCCAGTTGCCAGCGGTCGAGTCACAGCTTGGCGCGGCGCTCGTCGCGCAGACCGGGCGGTCGAACGCGGTGGTACTGGTCGTTGAGGACGAACCGGATGTTCGTATGGTCGTCGTCGACACGCTCGAGGACATCGGCCTGACCGTGCTGGAAGCCGTTGACGGTCCGTCCGGAATGAAGATCGTCGACTCCAAGGTCCGGATCGACCTTCTGGTCAGCGATGTCGGGTTGCCGGGTGGCATGAATGGCCGCCAGCTCGCCGATGCCGCACGGCAGCGTCAATGCGGATTAAAGGTATTGTTCATAACGGGCTACTCGGAAGGCTTCCTGTTCGGCAGCGGCCTGGCGGACGAGGGCATGCAGGTCCTGACGAAGCCATTTTCAATGAGCACGTTCGCAAAGAAAGTACAGGCCATCATCAATGCTTGAACTGCTGACCCAACACGAGCGGTCGGTACTGGACCTATATGAAGTGACCAAATTCAATCCAACGTGATTTCTGCGGCATCTGGTTGGCAAGCGCGAAAACGCAGGTCAGTGTTCGCAGATGAAACGTATCCTCATACTGGGTGCCGGGTTTGCCGGATTATGGGCCGCAGCCGGGGCCGCACGTGCGCGCCATGCGTTTGGCGCCGAGAGCGGGCAAATCGAGATCCTGGTGCTCGACAAGCAGTCATACCATTCCATCCGGGTCAGGAACTATGAGGTCGAACTGTCCGACACGCTGATTGCACTGAGGACGGTCTTCGACCCGATCAACGTCCGCTACGCTCAGGCTGACATCACCGGCATCGACGTCGCAGCCAGGACCATCGGGTTTACCGCAAACGGCACACATGAAACCGTCAACTACGACCGGTTGATCTGCGCGCTGGGCAGCGAGCTTGTCCGGCCACCCATCCCGGGCCTTGCCGATTACGGTTTTGATGTCGACACATTCTCCGCCGCAGAGCGGCTCGGTCGGCACATCGCCTCGCTACCCCTCCGGACACCGATCGGCGGCCAGCATACGGTCCTGGTGGTGGGCGCCGGGCTGACAGGAATCGAGGTCGCTGCCGAAATGCCAGCCCGACTTCGCACGGTCTTCGGTCAAGCCTCCGGCGCCCCAGATACGCGGGTCATCCTGGTTGACCGCGGTCCGTCGATCGCATCCGCGATGGGCGGCGCACAGCCGGTCATCCGGCAGGCGCTGGAATCACTCGGGGTCGAAACCATCGCAGGCGTGTCGCTGGCCAGCATGAACGAGTCCGGTGCCACATTGACGACAGGTCAGCATATACCGGCCACAACCGTAATCTGGTGCGCCGGCATGCGGGCCCCGCCGCTCGCCGCGCAGATCTCCAAGGATGTGGATAAAACCGGTCGCCTGCCGGTCGACACTTTCTTGCAGGTCAAAGGCGTTCCCGCCGTCTTCGCCGCCGGCGATGTTGCCAACCTGGCAGTGGATGACAGCCATAGCTCCGTCATGTCGTGTCAGCATAGCCGGCCAATGGGCCGCTTCGCCGGCCACAACGCTGTCTGCGACCTGCTGGGCAAGCCGATGCTCCCGCTCCAGATCCCCTGGTACACGACGATTCTCGATCTTGGGGCATGGGGCGCAGTCTATACCGAGGGCTGGGATCGCCATCTGGTCGCCAAAGGGGCGGACGCCAAACGTACCAAGGAAATCATCAACCGCCAGCGTATCTATCCACCTGTGTCCGGTGATCGACAGGCAATCTTCGATGCCGCCGCCCCCGTGGTTCAGGCACCCCCGCAACGCTTTACCTGACCGTCACGTCCGCCAGACGCCGGCATCCATCTAGAAGAAAGGCCTTTTGATGACCCTGAAGATTTACGGCGTCCTGCGCTCCCGCGCGACCCGGCCAATCTGGATGGCGAAGGAACTGGGTATCCCGTTTGAGCACGTGCCGGTCATTCAGCACCACCGGCTGCCTGACCCCGCCGCCGCCGATGCGCCGCTGAACACCCGCTCCCCACAATTTCGCGCGGTGAACCCCGGTGGTCTGGTGCCTACCATCGACGATGATGGCTTCGTGCTTCATGAGTCGCTCGCCATTACGCTTTACTTGGCGCGCAGGCATGGCGGCCCGTTGGCGCCTCGCGACGTGCGGGAGGAAGCCTTGATGACGATGTGGACGTTGTGGGCTGCCACGGAGTGCGAAGCCCCGGCGCTGCGCGCCATGCAGAATGCGACCGCCGTCAAGACACGGGATGCGGCGGTTTACCAGGAAAGCGTCACCGCCCTCCGGTCCAAATTCGCAGTTCTGGACAAGGCGTTGGGCCAAGGTGGCGGGTTCCTGGTTGGCCGGCGCTTCACTGTAGCCGATCTGAATGTCGCTGAGATCGTCCGCTATGCCCAAGCTGCGTCTGAACTGTTCGCCGATACACCGAACGTGCAGGGCTGGATTCGTGCGTGCCAATCGCGACCGGCCTTCACAGCCATGATGACCGAGCGCGATGCCGAGCCGCTGTAGGATTCGTTGCTCGGCCGTTTTGCCAACGCCAAGCATCCAAGAAATAAATCTTGCGCATCAAGGAAAAATAGCCTAAAACGCTCAGACGTGAACCCCCACACCCGAGGCGTCCAATGCTCTCGTCCGCCCTGCCACAAACCTTGTTGGATACCATCCTGAGCCGCCTCGGCATCCTCTTTCTCGAGGCCGCCATGGGCAGCGAGACCGCCGCGCGTCAGGCCGCGGCCGCCGCTCTCGCCGATTATGGCCCGGAAACCGGAACCGAGCTTCGTCTCGCGGCCAATATCATCAGCTTCAGCCTGCATGCGCTGGAGGCACTCGGGCAGGCGGCCCACCCGGATCTGTCGCTGGCAAAGACACTACGCCTTCGTGGCAGCGCCGTCAGCCTCAGTCGCGAGTCCCATAAAGCCGAACGTCGGTTGCTCGACCGTCAGCAGGCTCGCCGCGCCGGCCAATCGGGGGCGGAACCGGAACCGGAAGCGGAACCCGCACCGAAACCCGAACAAGCCGAACCCGTACCGGCGATAGCCGAAAAAGCCGTTGCGTTAATTGAAGCCACCAGGCAGCAGGCCCAGTCTGTCCCGATCTGGTCCAAGTCATACCAGCAGCGCGAGGCTGCGCGCCGCATCACCGAAAACCTCAAGAAAAACGCAGCCACCTACGCTGCTGCCCAGCCCTCGGCCGCCTGACCTGCCGCTCCCGGGTTTCTTCAACCATCATCCGCAAAGGGATTTTTCGTCCCGCGGAACTGCAGCCGGATCGGCGTGCCCGGCAGCTTGAACGTGTCCCGCAGGCCGTTCACCAGATAGCGGGAGTAATCCTCCGGCGTCTGCTCCGCGCGAGTACCGAACACCACAAAAGTCGGCGGCCTGGCCTTCGCCTGTGTCACATAGCGCAGCTTTAGCCGCCGCCCGCTGACCAGCGGCGCCTGATGGGCCTCCAGCGCGTGCTCGAACCACCGGTTCAGCTCCCCCGTGGGCACTCGCTTGTTCCAGACCTCATGCGCTGCCCGCACTGCCGGCAGCAGCCGCTCTACCCCGGCGCCGGTCAGTGCCGACAGGGTTACCACCGGGATGCCCTTCATCTGCGCCAGGCTGTCCTCCAGCCGCTCCATGATCGCCTTGCGCGTGCCATTCCGGTCGGGGACCGCGTCCCATTTGTTCAAGGCGACGATGCAGGCCCGCCCTTCACGTTCGACCAGCCGCGCGATCTGCAGGTCCTGGTCATGGATGCCCTCAACGGCATCAAGGCACAGCACCACGACCTCGGCCATCTTCAGCGCTTCAATCGCGGAGCTGACGGACATTTTCTCCAGCGGCGCCTCGATCCGCGCCCGCCGCCGCAGCCCGGCGGTATCGACGATTTCCACCGCCCGCCCCTGATCGTCGTTCAGCACGACGGCAATCGCATCCCGGGTCAGGCCGGGTTCCGGCCCCGTAATCTGCCGATCCTCACCCAGCAGCCGGTTCAGCAGCGTCGACTTTCCGGCGTTGGGCCGGCCGACGATCGCCAGCTTCAGGGGGCGATCCTCAAGCGACGGGTCCGCCAACTCGGCCGCGGGCAGCCGGTCGGCGATCTCCGACATCAGGTCGGCCACGCCCTCGCCGTGTTCGGCGGACACGCCCACCGGATCGCCCAGACCAAGGCCATAGGCATCCAGAATGGACGACGTCGCCGTTCGGCCTTCCGCCTTGTTCGCCACCAGCAGCACTGGTTTGCCCTGCCGCCGCAGCCACTGGGCAAAATGTTCGTCGGCCGGCGTCACCCCGGCACGGGCATCCAGCACGAACAGCACCAGGTCGGCCATCGAAACGGCGCTAGCCGACCCCGCGCGCATTCGCCCGGCCAGCGTATCGGGTGCGGCTTCCTCCAGCCCTGCTGTATCGATCAATCGGACCATCCGCCCGCGCAACTGCGCCTCGGCTTCCTTGCGGTCGCGGGTCACCCCCGGCGTGTCGGCCACCAGCGCGATCCGCCGCCCCGCCAGCCGGTTGAACAACGTGGATTTGCCAACATTCGGCCGCCCGGCGATGACGACGATTGGCAACATTTCAAACTACCTCAGCGCCATCAGGCGCCCATCATTGGTAACGATCAGGACAGTGCCGGCCGCCACCACCGGAGAGGTCGGCGCGGCAGCCTCGGACAGCGAGATATGGCCCAGGATTTCGCCCGTATAAGGGCTGATCGACAGCGCGTCTTCGCTGAGGCCGGTGACGATCAGCCGGTCACTGACGAGCAGCGGCCCATACCAGGTCAGCGTGTTCTTGCGCTTGTTCGGGTCCGACCAGCGCGGCAGCTGGGTGATCCAGGAGATCCGCCCGTCGCCGATGTTGATGGCGGCGATCTGCTGTTCAGCCGAGATGATGAACATCCAGTCGCCGGCAATATAGGGCGTGTCCTCGCCGGCCACCTGGCGTTCCCACACGCGCCGACCGGTCGGCACGTCGTTGCACACCAGCAGGCCACCCATGCTGATCGCATACACCAGTCCGTTGACGATAACCGGCAGGCCGCGGATCGACAGGAAATCCGCGATCGACGCCCGTCCCTCCGACGCACCCAGTCCGTCGGTCCAGACCACGCTGCCGCTGTCGGCGCGCAGGCAGGCCAGCTCCCCCGATCCGAAACCCGCGACCACCAATCCCCGCCAGTAGGCCGCGGCCGGCTGTCCAAGCATCGAGGTAACCGGTTCGGCGGCCTGGTGAGTCCACAGCAGCCGGCCGTCCGCGGCGGTAAACGCCAGCAGATGATTTTGGATCGTTGTGACGAACACCCGCCCATCGGCTATCATTGGCGCCGACCGGGCTGGAGCCCCCAGGTCCGTCCGCCACTTCTCCTTGCCGGACGCGGCATCCATCGCCACCAGCGAGAACAACCCATTGACGGCATACACCGTGGTGCCATCCGTGCCGATCCCGGCGCCCACATTGGTGCTGTCGTCCATGTCCTTGGGCTTGGTATCCTCCCGCCACAGCCGCTTCCCATCGGCCATCGAGAACGCCGACGCCACCGCGTTGGAGTCCATCGTGTAGACCATGCCATCCTGCACCACGGGCTGCGCCATGATCACCTGGCGATAGCCGCCACCCGCGCCGATGTTCGACTTCCAGACTTCGGTCAGCTTGTCGTTCGCCTCCAGGTGCCCCATCAGGTGGGCCGGATTGCCGCCGGCCTGCGGCCAGTTGGCGTTACGAACCGCCGGCGGCAACACCACCTTCGGCGCACCGTCGTCCACGACCAGGCCACGCCGGTCCGCGAACACATTCTCCCGCTTGCCCGGCAGCGCGGCTTTCTTGTCGCCGAACCAGTCGTCGAACAACGAGCAGCCGCTCAGCGCGAGCGGCGCCAGCAACGCGGTCCGACGGGCCAGCTTGGTCTTCGAAACAGCATCCAGACTCACGCCAAGGCTTCCCCGTGGGTTGGTGGTCATTTTGCGTCCTGGCCGCCAAGTCCGGCCAACAGTGCCGATGCCCTGGCCCGCAGGCCGGAGGGTGCGTCGATGTCGATCGACAATGCCTGCAGCGCCTTGCGCGCGGCCTCGGTCCGGCCTTGCCGCAAGTCCAGCATCGCCAATTGTTCCCGCGCCAGGCTGGACCATGCATTGGTCGGTTCCGCCAGCGGCTTCAGCCGAGCCTCAAGCTGGGCGGGATCGCCGCGATCCAGATCGCGACCGGTTGCCATCAGGCTGGCGAAATCGCGCAGCAGCGAATCCGCACCGGAGTCCGAGGCCACGGCATTCCACAGCGCCTCCGCCCCCTGCAGATCGCCGGCATTCGCCTTCAACGTGGCCGCGCGCAGCCGCGCGAGGGTTCGGTACCCGTCCGGACCGGACGCGGCCAACTGGTCCAGCATCGGCAGCGCCGCGTCGGTATCCTGCGCCGCAACAAACCGGGCTGCGGCGGAGGCATCCTGTTGCCGCTGATGGCGGGACCAGTATTGCCAGCCGGCCGCCGCCGCCACCACCGCCAACACCATGGCAATGAGCAGCCCCGCATATTTCTTCAGCAGCCTCTCGGCGCGCTCTGCTCTAAGGTCCTCCTCGACCTCGTCGAAAATATCAACCACGCGGATTCTCTCGCCTGCCTGCTTCTGCCACGGCACCGGACGCCGGAGGCGGCGGACCATAGCGGCGTCGGGGTGTGGCGGCAAACCGGCGGCTCGGCAAGAGTTCATTTACTTTTAGGGTGTAGGAGGGTGGGATGAAGGCACCCATCCTGGCTTGCGTCCTGGCCTTTGCCCTGCCTTTGGCTGGCTGCGGCATAACCGACAACCTGGGCGCGGCCATCGGCACCGGCGCAGTGGTGGCCAGCGTTGCCACGATCCACCGGACGCCGGTGGACGCGCTGTACTCGCTGGTGACCGGACGGGATTGCTCGATGGTGCGGCTGGATCAGGGCAAGACCTACTGTCGGCCCATCGAACCGGAGCCCGAGGAGCCAGCGTATTGCACCCGCAGCCTGGCCTCAGTGAACTGCTGGAAGGACCCCGATACCGTACCTGGTCATCCGCGCGGCGTGGCCGACGGTCCATCGCATCTGACAGCGGAGCAGGAGGCCGACCGGCTGCGAACCTGGCCGTGATGAAAGCCAACGGTTGAGCTTTGCCTGGAATGCCGGTATAGCACGGTTTGTTGGACCCGTAGCTCAGCTGGATAGAGCGTCGCCCTCCGAAGGCGAAGGTCGCACGTTCGAATCGTGTCGGGTCCGCCAATCAAATCAATATGTTGATCTAATTTTGTCCACACTGGAAGAGACGGTAGCTACCGCATAGCTACCGGAAGCTGCCAAACCTA
Source organism: Rhodopila sp. (assembly GCA_965200665.1). Lineage (GTDB taxonomy): Bacteria > Pseudomonadota > Alphaproteobacteria > Acetobacterales > Acetobacteraceae > Rhodopila. The sequence continues at coordinate 2,124,648 of OZ241370.1, forward strand.
AAGGGGAAACCGCTTCCGGCGCCCCCAGTTTTGGACCAGCGTCTAGCGCGAACGATGGCGGATGGCTCGAATCTGGTATGAAGCTGCATGCTTCCGTTATCGTCCCTGAACGACATTGCGCCACAGGGCGGCATTACCCTGTTAGGGCTCCGTGAAACGACTACGGCCCGGATTGCATGGCATATCGAGCCGCGGAGGCCGATAACCGTCCTTTGGTCATCGGCAGGAGCGTCCACGGCGCTCAACCCATTCTCTCCGCCGCTGACGAGCCCACGGTTCGCGGCTAAGAATGGGTTTATCTTATCTTTCGTGGGCCCAGTCTGTCTCTCGTAGCCGAATCGTCAGTCCTGGAAATTGGCCTTAAGTTGCTCGGTCAGCAGATGGGTGATCCACGCCTCAAGGGGGGCCATAGCCTGGTCGACATTGTTTGATTGAGCATAGATAGTGTCAGCCTGCCGGAGTGCCTGTTGATATTGCTGCTTGTTTTGCACAATTTGTTGCACGACGGTGTTCTTCGCCGGAAGCAGTTCTCCGTGCCGAGCGCACATCACCAAATAAGAAACGGCTCGGGAAGTTCTCCCATTTCCGTTGCGGAACGGGTGTATCCAGTTGATCCGCCAAAGGCAGTATGCCGACAAGTGTATCAGATCTCGCTTCTGCCAGTTATTATTCACATATCCGCACATAGTTCCCATAAAAGCGGGGACATCGGTCCAGTGTGCCGGCTTATGCGGTGAATTGGTCAACGTCACATCTGAAACCCGATAATCACCCGCTTCCATTAAGAGCTTGGCCATTCCGATCCGATGCAAACGCCTTATCAGTTCCTCCGTCAAAACGAAATGAGCGCCACTTTTGGTGACGCTCATCACTATCCTGTCTACCTCGGCCTGCTGATGGTAGAGATTTTGGAGCTTCTGTAAGAAGCTCGCTGCATCCTCGTTACCATCAGGATCCATTGATTACCCGTCCTTGGGTTTCCGTGCGGCCTCCTCAACGGTACGGGCCGCCTTCATCGCATCAACAGTCACACGACTGTCAGAAAGATAGCCGTTCGCAACGGCCAACGCAATACGATGCTCCTCGAGCTGCTCGTTGGTCATGCTTAGCCCCCGCGCACGCTCAAGCAATGCGGTTAGTTCGTGTTCCATATTATCGGCCCCTCTCCAACCGACTCTTGTATAGCGATGATTCGGCCGAACAAGCCATCACTTTTTCGTAATTTGACAGATTAGCTCTTGCTCAGAGGACGCGTCTTAGTACAGGCGATCTACCGAGTCGTTGGATGAGAAGCGAAGCGAAAGCAATAAGTTACGATGGATAAGTCCTGTTCACTTGATGTTCCTGTCCTCGGTCCTTATCGACTAACCGGTTGTCTGTTTTCTCAGCCTTTACCCCAACCCCGCCCCGTTGGCCGCGCCGTCGCTCACTCGACCGCCCGCCACGTATGCCCCACCGGCGCTGCCGGCAGTGGATGCCCGTGGCTCATGTCGACCCGGACACCATTCGGCCGGCCGAAGATGTTGATTTGCTCGTAGGCCCCCGCGGCCGGTACAGGATCGCCGGGAAAATGTTCTGGCCGCTGTGACACAGGCACCTCGTTTGCGGGGGACCGCCAGTATTGGTCAGTTTCGGGCCCGCCGCCATCGGCCCTCTGGATCCGCCTAACCATCTGCCTTGAACAAAGCCGCGCAACCCGTAGCCTTCCAGTTTGTTTCTGCCGGAAGGAGACTGATGAACAATTCGCGCAACCTCCGCCAACGAGCCGCACGCTATCGACGGATGCGGAGGCACATCACTGATCCTGCTGCCGATCGCGCCGCCTCGGATTTGGCCGATGAGATGGAACGGACAGCAGAAGAGATGGAGAGGCGGCTGCATATCCGCGAGCTCGCCCATGCCCTCTGGGTGTCGCACGGTCGTCCCCAGGGTCGCGACGAGGAGTTCTGGCTGGCCGCTGAACGTGAGGTGGACATCCAGCGCAGCGGGTGACCTCAGACCGGCTTCATGCGCGATGCGGCCAGCGACCCACGCACTGTCGCTATCAGCACAGCAAGATCGACTGGCTTCAGCAATACTGGTCCGATTGCCGGGTCGGGATGCTTTGCCATTTCTGGGAAGCCCGTCACAAAGATGATTGGCAGCCCTGGACGGCGGTGCCTTGCCATCAATGCCACGGCCAGACCCTGCGGCGTCCCAGGTGGTAATTGGAGGTCGACAACCAAAAGCGCGCCGGCGCCATTGTCCAACTGAGGCGCCGCAGCAAAATAGCTGCCAAATCCAGCCGTCTGGTATCCTCCGTGATCGAGGGCTTGTTGGTAGGCGTAGCGGGTGGCCTCGTCATCCTCGATGATAAATATTCGGTTGGGCATCGTGATTGCTCCTTCGTTACAGGACCTCCTCACCGTCTAAGCCGTTCTCGGGGTCACCGGCCCGGCGTTGCAACTCTTGGATCAACTCCCGAATTGCGTTCAGCGCTCCGCGGTCAGTAGTGCCATAGGCAATTTGGCGCAGCCGCCGGATCTCGGCGCGAAGTGCCGCTACGTCTCGCATTGAAATGCCTCCCTATTGGGAGGGGAGCTGCAGCAGCGGATCTCGAGTTACGCCTTGATCCTGTAACACTCCGGCCTGGTCTTCCTCGGCCAGGGCACGCCACCTCGATGCCACATAGAGCATGATCTCGTGGGTCTCCGGCAACACGTCACCGGCGGCCACTTTTTCACACTCTTTGGCGCGACTCAGGTAGTAACCTAGGAAATTATGGCTGATGGCCATGCAACACCCCTCTCATCCGAGCGGGAGCGCTGGAGCGTCTCTCTGCCGCCGACGCTCAAAGATCGAGCCAGCGATATTTCTTAGGTAGGCTTTAAGAAGAGCAGTGGCAAGGAAGTTCTCGCAGCCGCCTCCGTCGGGTATATGGCATATATTACGGTCAACCAACAACTTACCGCAACTTGATGGTCGGCGAAAGGCTGTTAGCCGCCCAGGTGGAGATGCGCCGCCAGCCCCTGGCAATCGTCTCTCGCAGTCGGGACGCGATAGCCGATGGCCTGGCGCTACTGGAGCGGCTGCGGGTCAAACAAGAAGCTGAAGATGGAAGTCGGGCGTGGTTAATCGACGGCCGTTAAGTAATCTTCGCGTGGGGGGCGTCGAGGGCCACCGGCGACAGCTAACGCCCCGATGCGGCGCGATCTCAATAGCGGTAGCGTGCTCACCGATCGACCCGTAGCTGGACTTACGCCTATTACACGTCATAGTCGTGAGAATGGCGTTATGTGTTCAAGAAATCCGAGCAAGGGCCTCGCAGTTTCGGGAGATGGCAGGGACTGGCACCGACATCAGGCTGCGGCAAGCTCTACTTTTGGTTGCGGAAGAATTCGAACAGGAAGCTAACCAATTGGAGCGTGATGCGAACCAGGATGATCAGCTGCCGTAGCCACCACTGCAGCCCGCGTAGCAACGAGCCGCGCGCCCTCCCAGATCTCTACCGCATTCGCACCTTTCATATGTGCTTCTGGAGCGTGTTCCAGCGCCTCGAAATCGCTCTGGCGATCGACCTCGCTGGCCGGCCCCATGATCTTTCCATCAGGATCGATTGGGTAAATTCGATAGTGGCTCATGGCTCCGGGCATGTAGGGTGGTTATCACGGAAGTGCGAATGTTTTTATGTTAATTCGAGATGCCCTCATCAGGGGCGACGCCAGATGGTTGAACCCATTCTGCATTTTAGCTCAGACCGAATGGCACCGCACCCGCTCTACGACCGACCGATCCTTCTGCTCCGCTGCGGCGCAAAAGCCCGCCGGGTAGACCGTCGCTGCCGAGCCGGTGCACTCAACCAGCCGCCGCGGTGCAGGGCACGCACCGGTCAGGCCAAAACCTGATGCCAGGTCACCGCCTGGCCGGCGGTATCGACGCAAAACTGCGCTCAATGAAATCAACGTTCTGCGCACCATGCCCGATCGTAACGAAGGGTGCGCGAACTGAGCGGACCCCTGATAGCGCGCCACGGTGGCGCGCTTTCTGCGGGGCCGTAGCGATCGAGTTTTTTCCCAATCGGGAACAAACCCACTGCACCGCGATCGGCCGGAGGTTTCGCGGTAGCGCGCCGCAAAACTGCCGAATGCCTCACGCGGGCCAGTTTCTGCCTCGGTGGCAATAACTCCGGACTGACGGGCGATACTGCCCGGCATACCCGCTCCCCAAATCGGGGAATCAACCCGGGATCGGTTTTCAGGACGACATCGCCGATGCGACGGTGGACTATCTGATAACCGTTATCAGACAGATGCGGCCAGGCGCGCACGGTGCGCGGCTGCTGAGCGGGCGGTCATCTGGGGATATTCCCCAGACACGGCTGTAGCCTGACCCTCCCCACCGTAGGGAGAGCCGCCGCCAAAGAAAAAGGCCGCCCTGTCGAGCGGCCGAGGGTTGGGGAAACATTACTCTGCTCAGGAGTTGCATTGAGCTACACTGGAACAACCGGAGCGGCCGATGGTTCCCTCGTTGGTTTCGCACCCACGCTCAAGACCGGCTCGTCGGCCGCCCCGAAGGACGGCCTGTGTTCAGCATAGGGGTGGGCGATTCACCCACCCGGTTTCGCTCTATCCCACGCCTGGGCGACCCGATCCAAGAAGCCGGTAATCTCCGCATCGGTCAGATCAGGCCGTACAGAGCGGACGAACGTGAGCGCGGGATCGTCGGTGCGCGGTCGGCTGACGGCCGGAGCGGCTTTGCTGCGAAAGGGAAGGACGCCGGCGGTCCTGCTGCGGCGCTCCCGGTCGGCACGCCACAGGACGCGCGTCTCGTTGATGATCTTGGTCAGGTCGCTTTCACCGTCTGCCGCACTGCCGCCGGCAAGCTCGCTCCGCTGGGAGAAGGAGAGAACCTTGGCGCTCATACCAGCCCCCGGCGCGCCATCTCGCCGGCCAACTCGGCATGCATTTGGTCGGACACGGCCTTGAACTTCCGCGTCGACTGCACTCGCCTCCGCAACTCGTCATCTGTCAGGAGGTGAGGTGTATCGAGGCGGTCACGCTCGGCTTGCTCGGCCGCCTTCTCCGCTGCGATCTTCGCCTCGATCGGAGCCCATCGGGCCTTGCTGGCCGCAAGATGCGCATCGACATCGGCTGCGGACATCGGTGGCGCCCAGTGCGCCGTTGAGCAGCTGCCGGCCCGGGGAGGCCAGACGAAGTCAGGTGCCAAGCCCTGAGCGAGCAGGACCATCATATCCTCGCCGCGGTCGTCGCACTTAATGCCCCCATCGAGATTGAGCTCGACCCAGATCAACGCCGCACGGGCCACAGCAGCGTGGCCAGCCGGCCCGGTTGCGGGTGCGCAATCCTCGATCAAGTCAGCGAGGCGATCGACCTCGTCGCCCAGCCATTCATATCGGGCGTTGTTGGGGCCGAAGTCTGGCGCGTAGTCGTCGTGGTCGAGCAGTAGATATCGCTCGGTCTCGGTCGCCACCATCTGATCGCACAGGCTGATCAGGGCGGCGTTGGGATCAGGGGCCCGCACAACTCGCGGACCCTTTGCCAGCACTGGCGCCGTCAGCCCAGCGACGATCGCCGCGGCGCTGAAGCTGAGTGCGGATCGGCGGGTCGGTGTGGTATTGGTTTGGGTAGCCGTGGGCATGGATAACTCCCGTGCTTTTGGTTAGGCCGGTCGGGGTGTTTGCGGCACCTCGGTCGGTCGCAACCGGATCCGGTTGGGCTTTCGCCTTGCGAAGTTGGCAGAATTTCTGTAGCATCACCTTATTCCTGGCGCAACAGGAATTCTGTGAGGTTACATGATGTCAGTTATCTCAGCGTCACTTTGTCGAGCGGCGCGAGGCTTGCTAGGGTGGTCACAGGGGGATTTGTCCCGCTCGTCCGGCGTCTCGGAAAAATCGATCGCTGACTTCGAACGGCAGGCGAGAGTGCCATATGAGCGAACCGTCCGGGACCTGGAGGAGGCTTTCGCAGCGGCGGGCGTGAAATTCACCAACGGTGGATCGCCCGGCATGAGGCTAACCGAAAGCCGATCTCCTAAAACGCATGGGCAGTTCGTCGGCGTCCTAAGAAGCTATGAGCAGCGGAAGCTGCCGGCCCTCGGTGTTCAACTAACGCGCCGCGGACCAACGTTCGGCTTTAAGTTCGAATTCTTCGAGGACGCCACCGTTATCTTGACTTTGAATGGAATAGAGTTGGGGCAAGCACGTTGGATAGATGGCCGTTGTGAGTTTGACCCTTCACTGTCAGCCACCCCTCCCCAAGCGACTGACGAGGATCTTCAGAACTGGGTGACGCTCGCCTACAACCGCAGCATCACCACCGGCCATCAATGACTTCGACGCCGGGCGTCGAGTTCACCTCCACGAAGGGCGGGTTCCAGTCTTCTGGAAATCCGATGCGCAACGCTATTATATGAAGCCATGATCACACCCAACGACAAGCACATCACAGACGCAGTAGACCATCTTGCGTCTGCCGAAACTGACCTTCGGGCAGCTGGATTACCCGATATCGCGGAGGAAGTGGCGCGGATTAGGCGGAGTCTGGAAGATGGCCTAGAGACGGCGCCTGTTTCTTAGCCTGTGAGTTTCTGGCCGGTTCGCTCCTGGCCGCCACGCAGCTCGCCTTCAAAGCGGCCGGGGTCGAGTTCATCCCGGAGAACGGTGGTGGCGCTGGGGTAAGACTGCGGAAGGGGTGATGGACCGGTCAAGGTCGCAGACCGAAACATCCCGTAGCTTGTAATAAATCCGCGCTTGCGCAACTGTTTCGATGTAAGCTTTATATCGGCGCAAAATATCCACTTACGGGGCATGTATACGCACCTCAACGAACGTCATTGCAGGGATGTTTGTGCTCGCGCTGGCCGCGTGCGCCCAACCGGGAGCAGAGTCTGCGTCGAATGCCTCTTGGAGAGGGCATGAGAATTAATCGCGAGGATCCGTCGTGGACAGCGCCCCACTCGGTCCCCGAGCCGCGCGATGACATCGTGTTGCTGGCGACCGCATGGCTCTCTGAGTTTGCTGATGCGAAAACGTGGAGGCAGCGATTAGCGTCGACCAGAGACCATTTTCAGGCCGCGAAGTCGCGATGGATGAATGGAGAAATGGCGCCCCTGTATGACCCAACCGACAGAGCCGCCTGGTATGTCTTTCAGGGCAATGCCTACGCCAATGACCGTATGAATTGGGTCCCGGAGGAGGCGGTCCGTATTGTGCCTATCCTCACCAGAATTGGCACAGAACAAGAGAGGCTCATTGCCATTCCTGGTTCAGAGGCTCGGACATCCCGATTGATGAACGCGGATCGCAGTCAGCCCGATGGGGGCTTGTTCGAGTTGCTTGTGGCTATTGCGTATAGCCGCAACGGCTGGGATACCGAGTTTGCCCGCGAGCGTCCGGGGGTTGGACGGATGCATGACATCAACGTCAAAAAGGGCCGTCGGTCGTGGGCTGTCGAGTGCAAGCGAATGGACCGCTCAGGTTATGAGGCGCGCGAGAGGGTCCGTGGCGAAAATCTTGCCAGGCCCGTCCATGACCTAGCCTTGGACGCCAGCAGATCGATCTTTATGCAGGTTGCGTTTGACGCCGAGCTCGACGCGCTGCCAGACGACTATCTCTCCCGCCGTGCTTTTGCCTATCTTCGAGGCTCCGGGTCGGACTACTGGTCGGACGGGGAGGGCATGGGCATTATTCGCGAGATCGACTGGTCACTGACCCACAAGGTTCTTGCCGTGGACGACGTTTATTATGGATCCAGCCGCATGATTGAACTCCTGGTCGGCTACTACAATCACGAATTTGCTCACACGATGGCTGCCAAATGGAGACCGGCTCATAAAAGACCATTTTGGGCGGAAGCAGTTTATCAGGCTAGTGTGGTCAGTTGGCGCAATCGGTCTATGACCGCCATACAGAAGAAGGCACGGCATTTTCGCTCTGTGGTGGCTAAGGCGGCAGCTCAACTCCCAAAGAACCGCCCGGGAGTAGTCCACGTCGGCGTTGAGTCTTGGGGCGGCGGGGCCGTGGATGCTGCTCGACATGTATTCAACCTGCTTGAGGCGACAGATTTCGATCCAGGCGACAGTCGACTGCGATGGGTGTACGGCACTTACTTCGCGCCAGAGCTCACTACTCGTTCGGACGAGACTTGGGCCGTTGAGGAAACCACCATTTCTTATCGCGTTAGCCGTCACCAGACGCCCGAACCATTACCCCATCATATGCTGTTGACTCCTGAGGCGAAGATAAATGAAGGGGTTCATTGGGATCCTGACAGCCAGAGGCCTTTGATCCGGCAGTCCTTCTGACAAGCGCACGTCGGCTGTGATCCGCTCACGGGCATTCACGACACGGAGCAGGAGCGGCTTGGAGTGTCGTCGCGCCTGTTCGCCTCGGGCACGCTGGGCCTCGGGGCGGTCCATTCACGAACCGGGCGGGGCGACCGGACCGAAAGGGCGATGGGTCCATCGCCGAGCGAGAGCTTGCGGTCAGCCGTCCGGAAATCCAGAAACCGCGGCGGAAGGCGCGTTGAGCGTCCAGCCCGCCCTCGAAGCCGACGCCGGCGAGTTCATCCCCGAGACCGGTGACGCCCGGTGCCTACGGTTAAGGGTATTTGGCCGCCTTTCTGGCTGAACAACAAATCTTAGTCGTATCGCTCTGAGTAAAGGGCTATCTGAAGTGACGCTGCCTGCTATGCATGTGGCGAAATTTGGGAGTGAAGCTGATGGAAGCCTACGCGATCTGGAACAACAAGGGCGGAACTGGGAAGAGCACAATCACCTTCCACATAGCGTCGCGGTTTGCACAAAAAAACCCGGATCGTAACGTCCTGGTGGTAGACCTCTGTCCCCAGGCGAATGCTTCTATGCTGTTGCTTGGTGGCGGCATCGCCGGCGAGAACCGCGTTCTTGAGCTGTGTTCCAAAGCGACACCGCAGAGTGTTGTGGGTTATATCAGCGACGCAATCCTCAACCGCAAGACACCGGATCTGGCCAGCTACAGCATTGCTGTTCAGAAATCAAACGATCAGATGCCGGCTAATCTTCACCTTCTGAGCGGTGATGGTAACCTGGAGCTGCTGGCCGGTGCACTGAATGATGAGGCAAACAGAACGCCGTTTCCGGGCTTGCCTGACCCATGGAGGTGGGTCCACGAAATCTTTACCCGACTCACAGATGACCTCGCCGACAAGCCGTGGACGGTGTTTTTTGATACGAACCCTTCTTTTTCAGTATATACGGAATTAGCAATTTGTGGCGCAACGAGGTTACTCGTCCCGGTCAACGCTGATGATTCTTCTCGCGTAGCCGTTAAGGCCCTCTTTGCATTACTATATGGCACAGTTCCTGCCCATCCCTTCTTCGGCGGATATACCTTCGCCGCGAAGGTGCATTCTCGGACTATGAATATTCCGAAAGTACATTTGGCCATCGGTAACAGATTTACTCAATACAAGGGGGCTGCCGCCGCGTTTGCCGCATTTAGTGAAGCGACTGCGGATCAGCTATGGGGTGAGTATTCAGCAAATCCTTTGCGCTTTGCGCCGCGAGCGAGCAAGCCAACCGATCGAGCATCGTTTCTCCAAGATTACGTTGGTGAGTTGCGTGACTTCAATACAGCGGGAGTGGTAGCCGCCCATCATGGATCGCCGCTATCCAAGATGCGGCAGGATTACTACTCTGTTCATAACGACCCAGAGGTCAAGGTCAATCGACAACAGATCAACGCAGGGCTCGATGCGATCGACAAGGTCGTTGCACGACTTGATCCGTGACTTTCCACAGCGAGCCTCCGGAGCGACACTACGCTCTGTGCCTGCCCTCTGACGGTCGGGTTCGGTATGGGATATTGATGCCCCGTCGCAGACTGCTGCGTTGATGCCGCTACCGCTCCAGCACGTTCTCAACCAGGAAAGCCATTCGAGAGGAAGTGCACAATCAATCGCCAAAAGGATGGAATTATGCCGACCAAGATGGAGCTTAATTCGGTACTGTCAGATGACAGGAACTCGGTTACGATGACGCTGGTAATGGATGGGCTGCCGCTGGGGCACATCATCTTGGAAATACCAGATGTGGAGGACCTCATCCATCGTATGGCCACTGTTCGGGCCGCTATGATCGAACCAGTGCCTTCAGAGATTGAACCGGCGGCGCGGATTATTGCCGCAGATAACCCGGCGTGGCGGGTGAAGATTCCAACCTCATCACCGACTCCAGGGATTTTGCTGGCCCTGCGCCACCCCGGGCTCGGATGGCTGATAAATCTGTTGCCGCGGGAAGAGGCTCATAACTTAGGTCAATCGTTGTTAGGCCTATCGAAAGAACTTGAGCGATAAAACACATATACACACTTGCTCCACTTGCAGTTGATAAGGACATGTCAATTCGCTATAGGCAACGGCGTCTCGATCCGAGCGGACGCGACGGGGTCGTTAGCCCGCATTTCTCACAGCGTGCGCCGATCGCAAGTCGTTCGTTCTGACACGATATCAACATCGCGGACTTGGAGCTCTGTCCGGGTCCGCCGGAGGACTTCCAGGCACGATTCTCCGGACGCGGTGTCTGAACCGCGTCGGTGAGGCGTTATGGCGGCTTGCGGTGTCTGCTTCGTGCCGGCTCAGGCGGCCGCTCGTCGCAGCATCGCATGTGCCAGGGCAAACTCATGCTGCCAAGGGCACGCCGATGCCATGGCGATGGTGACCCGGCGCATGCTGACCCTGACCAGGGCGCCGATCTTCAGCAGTTTCAGCCGGATCGTGCCGCAGGTCGCAGTGGCGAACTGCGTGTGCGCCAGGCCGATCCGGCGCAGCCCACACAGCAGCACGTAAGCCAACGACGCGAACCACAGCCGCAACTGGTTGGCCTGCATCGTCGCCGCAGAGGTGCGATCAGCGAACAGGTCAAGCTGGCATTCCTTGATCCGGTTCTCCATCTCGCCCCGAGCGCAATAGATTGTTTCGTATAGCGACGGCGCAGCGACCTCGGCCGTCGGCAGCGAAGTGACGATGAAGCGAGGGTTGGCTTCGCCCTGCGTCCATTCAGCCTTGCCGATGACACGTCGGGTTCGGCTCCAACTTTCCAGTGTAGACCAGCGGAAATCCTTGAACCGGCGGGCCGGTTTTCCGGTCGCTTCGGCCTCGGTGCGCGCAGTTGCCATCTCCGTCTTGATCTCCGCCGCCAGCCGGTCGTTACGTGCCAGGCCGAACACGTAGTCCACCCGGTTGGCCTCGCACCATGCCATCAACGCCTCGCGGCAGAAGCCGCTGTCGGCCCGCAGCAGAATGCGCACGCGGGGCCAGCGCGCCCGGATTTGGCTGATGATGCGGGTCATCTCCTCGACCGAACCGGCCGCGGCGTCGATATTGGAGCGCCGCAGCTTCGCGGCCAGCAGATGCCGTCCGCAGAACACGTAAAGCGGCAAATAGCAGTAGGTGTCGTAATAGCCATGGAAGAAGCGGCCCTCCTGGTGACCGTGCAACGGATCATCCGTGGCATCCAGATCGAGCGTGATCTGGCGCGGTGGCCTGGCGTGCGCGTCGAGGAACAGATCGACCAGCAGCGCCTCAATGGCGCCTGTGTCGGCGGCGATTTTGGCGTAACGAGTGGGTTCGGCCCGGCTGAGCTCCAGGCGGTTGAGCGTGCTCTTGCCGGCCAGCGGCGCGCAATCGCCGCGGCTGGCCTGTAGCTTGCCGGCCAGCACTGCCATCACCGGGTCGTGGCGCAGTTCGTCATGATCGATCAGGTCCTCGTAACCAAGGGCGATGCCAACGATCCGTTGCGTCACCAGCGTCTGCACGCTGTGTTCGACGAAGTCGCTGTTGCGGCTGTCCTTGAAGCAGGCAGCAAAGCGGCGGGTCAGTCCGATGACGCGATCAGCCGCTCCCAGCAGCAACGCGCCGGCGTCGCTGGTGATGCGCCCACCGTCAAATGAGGCGACGACCGCACGGTTTTCGACAGGTGCAAATTCGAACAACGTTGGGCTACAGTCTGTCGGCATCGGGGAACTCCTCTGCTCAGCGGTAAGGCTTTGTTGCAGAAGAACTTTCGCTCAATCAGAGCCCCGATGCACCTGATTCGTGTGAGAAATGCGGGTTAGCACCGTCGATAATCATGTCCCCGCTCCGAAACCACAACGCCGCCGGCGACCCCGGATCGGCCGGCGGCGGCAGCGTCATCCTGAACAGTGCCACGTCATCGGCCTGGTCGAGGCGGGTGAAGGCAATGCCTGGCGCGGCCGGGTAGCAGTCGCCCTCGTCCATGAGCCTGTTCATCCGAGCCGGATCGATGGACCAATCGAACGTCAACAGCTCACGCAGCACAGCGCAAACCCGGCAGCCGATTACGTCCCGCTTGCCGGCCACGACCCGGTAGACCGGAGCAGCGGCCTCCGCGGGCACCGGCGATGTTGATTGCAGTAGTCGGCTCACAGCGGCATTGCTTGGTGAACCCGAACCGTCGCCGGGCCCGTGCCGGTCGTGGTGGTGATGGTCTGCGTCCCGGGCGCAGCCTGAACCTTGATCGTGACCTCGTGCTTGGTATCGCCGCTCGTCGGAGCCGGCCGGTTCGCATCGCCTGCCTCTCGGCGGATGATCTGGTCGAGCCGATCGCGCGTCGCGCTGTCATCGTCGGCGCCGAGGCCTGCCCACCGCTCAGCGCCCATCCCGCGGATCGTGTTTTCGCCCGGGATATCGGCCGGCCGCTCATACTGCGAGTTGACCACGTACGCCGATGTCGCAGCATTCGGTGCGGTCTTCAGGAGATCGCCGGCGCCCTTTTCGCTGTGGCTCAGTTCCCACTGGACGAAGCGCATCTGCTCATCGAGCGTCGAGCCGCGGATGTCGTGGCCGGCCCATTTTGCGAAGGCAGCCTGCCGATCCGGATGCCATTGCGCGAGGCCGTAAGCCTTGCCGTTGTCATCGGTCCGGCCGGGGTCGAAAGCGCTCTCACGTTCGAGATTTGCCGTAATGCCGGCTGCCTGGTCGTGCGTCCATCCCTGACCCTCGAAGAACTGCATCATCCGCTGGCCGGTGGCGGGATCGCCGGTCGCCGTGCTGGAAGAGCTGCCACCGCCGAACAGGCCTCGAACCCAGGTCTCCAGCGTGCCGTGCTGGCCAAAGAAGCCAGGGCTGGTCGCCGGTTTGTTGAGCAACGGGTTGGATGGCGTATCGCCAGAGAGCAACAGTGGCGCGGCCAGGCTTGCGACAGCCCCGCCGGAGAGGCCAACCGCCGCTCCAAGCCAGGACGGGATCTGGATCGCCGCGAGACGGAGCAGCGCGTTCTCTAGCCTGGCGATCGGCGGGATCATCCGCGATACGGCCAGCGGAACGCCGACCTCCAGCGCCGTGTTCCAGCCGACGGTTGATGTGACTGCCTTGTCGACCACACCGCCGAGGGCGCCAAACGCCTTGCCGTAGTCGTCGCCCCATTTCTTGACATCCAGGGCGAGAAGTTCCCGGTTCTTCCCGATGTAGTCGGCGGTGATCACCATCAGTCGCGACAACGCGGGGCTGACTGCCACGGAAACCGAGTTTCCGAGCCCGCGGAACGCCATCTCCAGTTGGGTCTGCGATTCGCTGAAAGTGCGGGCAGCGCGGGCGCCGGCCTCAGTATTGACCCCATACTTCACGGCCAACGCCGCATACCGCTCCATCCCGGCCGAGCCCTGTCGCAGCCACGGCAGCAAGTCTTCTGCCGCTCCGCCAAAGAAGACGGTAGCGGCGCGGGCCTGGAGCGATGGGTCTGGGATTTTGGCAATCGCATCGGCCAGCTTCGGCAGGACCGCCGTCGCACGCAGCGCGTGGCCCCGACTGTCTTCGAACGCAACGCCTAGGCTGCGGAAATAGGTCAGCGCCTCCATGTTCCGGCCGCCGACCGTGTCGGTCATTGTGTCCTGCAGGGTGCGGATGCCGCTCGCGGCCGCTTGCGCCGATGATCCCGCAAGTTGAGCGGACCCTTCAAGGGCCGAGAGCCGCTCCACGGTCGCCCCGACACGCGTCGCGTCGAAACTGAGCGCCTGCGTCGCTCGGGCCCAGTCCGACGTCATCTTGGCAACGCCGGCAACGCTCAATGCCGATGTCAAGGCGGTGAAAGGAGTAAGCGAACCAGCCAAATGGTCACCGGTGCGGATGGCAGTCGCACCGAGGGCGGCCATGGCCTTGTTCAGCTTCGTAACGCCGGAGGCGTCGGACAGCCTCGCAAGTGACTTGGTGACCTTCGTCGCAGGCGCGGTGATTCCAGCGAGACGCTTCGCCACCGCGTCAATCGCGGCACTGGTCGCATCGACCGCGCTGATCCGGACGACAAGGTTATTGGCAGCGGCCATTTAGCCGATCCCCGCCCGCTTGAACGCGGCCCTCCATCTGGATGCGATTTCTCGGGAGGGGAAAGGACTTTCAGCGTTGCTCGACGGTGCCTGCGCGCGTTCGAATGCCGCGGTCCACCTCGCGGCAATTGCTGCCTGACGGATCACCGGAGCAGCCGGCGGTGCGGCCACTTTCGGATGGGCGGGTGATGGCGCTGGTGCGGCAGCATGGCGGTTGACGATTACCAGCGGCATCGCTGACGAGGCGCTCATGCCGCGCCTCCCAGCTCGGCCACCGCCCGATCCGCTACGCCGGCGGCCGGGTTGATGTCGACCCGCTGCGGCTGCGAGTGGTCGCCGATCCGGGAAACTTGCGGATTGAACGTTCCCGCCGGCGGCTTCCATGGGCCTTCGCGCGCGTCGATTTCGGCGTTGTGAAGTGCCGCGGTCCGATTTGCCGGGGAAGTTTCGTATGGCTTTGCGGCCGGTCGGGGAGGGACAAAGGTCGCGTGCTGGGCCGCCCGACGACGGAGGTCAGCGAGCGGTTTCAGCAGATCGGCCAGCGCAGTGGCTGACGGATCATCCCGCCATGTGGCAGCGAGGTCGATGCGCGTGCCGTCAGCCAGGTCCGCGCGGCCCGTACCGATGATGGCCTGCTGTCCGGGAGCGGGGGAGGGGATCGTCGTTGCGCCGAGGAAGCCCGTGCCCTGGCTCAGTGTTCCCAGGGACGACGCAACGGCGTGGCTGCGCATCAAGACCTTAACCAGGTGCTGCGCCGCTTCCCGCGCCTCGCCAGCCAGGACTTCGCTGACCTCGCGTCCAAAAGTCCCGATGGCGGTTTGAAAGGCCTGGCGGGCGGCAGCGATCGCAGTATCGGCGTCTTGGGCAGCACGATGAAGGTTACCGCGAAGGCGATCGGCGCGCTCGGTCACCGCGGTTGCGTTCGCGGATGCTGCACGGGCGGAGGCGAGGGTGATCTCCACCGCGGCGATCTTTTCCTCATCAAGGCAGAGCGCGAGTGCCACTTCGAGGCGTTCGACCTCCGCATCAGCGACCTGGCGGGTATCGCCGGCGGCGGCCCGAGCGGCGTCGTTCTTAGCGATCGCTGCGTCGATTTGCATGCGTGCATCGAGGGCAGCCGAGAGCGCATCAGCTGCGTCCAACACTTCGGTGGTTGGAGCAAATTCGGGATTTACTTTCGGCGATTTTGAGAAGAGTGCCATGTCAGTTCCTTACGATATCAATTGATGGAAGTTGCAGCCTGCCGGCCTTGCTCGCCATGACCTCGCCCCGGTTGCTCCCGAGGCCGGCTTCGCTCCCCGATGGGCTGCGGCACCGTGGAAAGTGCAACGGGGGCTTTCAGATGAGGCAGTAGTGACCAAGGAATTCACCGCGGTCATTGTCCGTTGCGCGTTCCCCGCTTCGCTGTAACCGGAAGTGCTTCGGCTTCCTCGCTCAGTGCCCGGCGAAACGACTTGCGCGCCAGCGTCTCCGCGATCCGCAGGCCATGGGAGGGGGTGATTTGCACTGTCGAATTGCCGACAGTAATCAGCAGGTCGTCTGTGATCTGAAGGCGGGGGAGTCGAAGCATTCTGGCACCCGATAGAGAAACAATAGTCACCATCTATGGCGTATGGCTCGGAAATAGAACTATGGAAATCATGACCCAGGGCTTATTTCCAAAATACTTTGGATTCGCTTTGGTCCGGGAATCGCCACGCCGGCGGAGAGCGCCTTTGCGACCAGTTCCGATGCCTGCAGGTCCGGCAGGCGGCCGCCGCGCTGGGCACAGTGAAACAGGCGCGCGATTTCGCTTGCGGCGCGGGGGATACCAAAGCCTGAGAATGACGTTCGATGCAGTTCCCGGATCGCGGTGTTGCGGCGCTCTCTTGCCTCGACCCGCCACCAGGCTGCCTGTCCCGCCGGCGGAGTTAGTTGCAGGGCATCATCCATGGAATATCCAGCCGGCGCCTCGTCCAAATAGCGGCGGACGGCGGCGGCAAACCACGCAGCGTCCGCAGGGCCAGGCAGCTCGCCTGCCTCCAGGGCTGCTGCCAGGCGGCGGAGCCGGTCGACCGATGCGCTCATCGAGCCGTCCCGACGTCGTGAGCCTCCTCCATTCGCGCCAGTTTCGCATCCCCGGCCAGATATGCCTCTCCAGGGGTCATGGAGTGGATCGGCATCTCGTCGACGATCTCATCTATCGCGACCTGAATGACCTCCTCCCGATCGACGGACGACGCTCCCCACAGCCGGGGCGGGAGATTGGCTTCAAGAGCCAACATTCGCTGGCGCACTCTTGCGCAAGCCTGACCAAAGGCCTGCGCGAACGCGGCCACGCTGACGACCACGCCATTTGCGATGTCCACGTCGAGCTGACGCAGCAACGCCAGCGCCCCGACTTTTACAGTTTCAGCTTCGATTTTCGATGCGGAGTCGGTCACCTCGGCCATTGGATCGGAGGCCAGTTCGGGTAGCGTGCTAACGACGTCCGCCTCAGAGAGGGTCCGAAGCGCCTCGTAGACAACCTCCCGAACAGCCACCGCCGTGGCGGCCATTGAGCG
Source organism: Rhodopila sp. (assembly GCA_965200665.1). Classification (GTDB taxonomy): domain Bacteria; phylum Pseudomonadota; class Alphaproteobacteria; order Acetobacterales; family Acetobacteraceae; genus Rhodopila. Next base: position 2,141,508 of record OZ241370.1, read on the forward strand.
ACAGGCCGCTATTCGCGCGGTCAGGATAGGGACGGTGTCGGCGACGCCGCGGCGGATGAACGAGGCAAGTTCGGACCATGCGGCGTTGGCCTGTGACTTAGTGACCCATTCCGCGGAACGACGTTCCCATTCCTGCCGACGCAGCCGCGCCAGCGCGATCTCGCGGCGGCGAAGCTGCTCGGCCAGATCGCCGGCTGCCGGCGGTGGCTTGGCGCGGAACTTACCCAGTCCCGCCGCGGAGAGGTTGCGGTCGGATGCTTCCATGTCGATCAAGCCGGCTTCTGTAACGACGAGATGTCCCGCGTTACGCCAGCGGTGGAGCGTCATTCGGGAAATCCCGTGGCGCGCACGAAAGTCTTGGGGAGACTGTTCAGTCATGGCGCGGCGTAACCTTTGTTTTGAGGGTTATGGCTAGGGATGCATTGGGGGGCGACATTCCCGCGATGCGGGGGAGGGCCAGGAGGGACCCGCGACCCCCAGGGGGTGGTGGATCGCCCTCCCCCTCTCGCGGTGGCTGCCAGGGGTCAGCGGCCAGGGCTGGCGGGATGGTCACGCGGAAGGGTCTGTGTAAGCGGCGAGGATCTCGGCACCGATTGCCCGTTCCAACGCCTCGGGGAGCACGACGGCGGGCAGCCACTCACCTGTGACGCTGCGGTAGTGCGGTGCTCTGCATTGGATCTTGCCCGCTGGCGTCCGCAGCACCTGCACACCGTGCAGCAGGACCTCTACGCCGCCCAGGTCGATGGTGATGCAGGCCAGGGCCAACAGGTTGCCGGCACTGCGGATGCGCCGAAACTCGATCAGCTCGAAGGTGGTGAGGACGGTGTCGGTCACAGCGAGGCCACCGGTCGGCCAGCAAGCCAATCACGGGCCTCTGTCAGTTCGTCGGCGGTCAGTGGGCCGAGGCGGGGGTGGCCACTGGCGATTACGCTGGGCTTAGCGGTCAGGGTATTGGCTGGCGAGCCACTGCTACCCTGACCGGAAAACCTCCAGCAATTATCTACATCGGTCTGTCTGGTCAGGGTGGTCAGGGTATATATAGAGAGATTATATTTTGTGGCACTTTCAGTCATAGCGCCGGCCCCACCGGAAAATTCTCGCGCGGAAAGTTTTTGCGTCGAAATTGCCCCGGATTCCCTGACTACCCTGACCACCCAAGGAGTTCTGCGGGTTTCCGAGACGATGGTTCCGCGCCCACCCTGACCAGTGGTCAGGGTTATGCAGCCAGACCTGGTCATGCGGCTTCCTGTTCCTCGACTTCCCACAGCACATCGAGCTTCGTCGCGTCGGTGAACGCAGCCCGTGATGCGACGAGGCCACCCAAATGGTATCCGGTTGCCCGGCCACTCTTGATCAACGCCGCCTTGCGCGTGCTGCCGAAGGGCGACGGGACGTCGGTGATATGCTCCCCAACAACGGCGTCTCGTGGCCGAGCGGCCTTGGCGCCCATCAGGATCATGAAGCGGCCGAATGCCTCGCGAGCCATTGGGTGGCGTTCGCCGTGCGCCCTGGCGAACTCGGTATAGGAGGCATAGAGCACTTCGGTGGCCACCACCTCGTGCCATTCGCTGAAATAATCGTCGAGGCCCAACTTCGATTTCCACACATAACCGCGGTGCAGAATGTCCACCCACCACGCCTCCGACGTGCCAAGGCTCAGCTTCTTCTGTTCTTGAAGCCCTTCGGTATAGGGCACGTCGGTGACGTCAAAGCCAGACAGGTCGGCGTTCAGCAGGTCGTGCAGCATAGCCTCGTAGCCGCCTGCCTCCATTTCCTTCTGAATCGCGGCAAAGTGCGCGCGGTTTTGGGCGAAGGTCGATGCGACAAGCAGCACGAGGAACCGACGTGCCTCCAAGCCGGCCGGAACGACCCACTCCTCGTTCGACGCCATCATGATGTGGAGGAAGTTCGGGGCCTGAACGGCGTTTTGGTATTTCGCCTCGATCGTAAGCGTCGGTTCAGTGATCAGCGCCTTCAGCACACCGACATGGGCTTTATCGCCGGCATAGAACGCCTCATCGGCGAACAGAAAAACAGCGTCACGTAGATGGCTGTTGAAATTCCCAGTGAGGTGCTTGGCATGGCTGATCGTCAGGCCGTGCTGACCAAGGATGTAGAGTAATGCGCGAGCAACGATGCCTTTACCTGCGCCCTCGATACCCTTCAGGACGATGGCGACTTCTCCTTGTTGCGCAGGAAATTGCACCAGGCGTGCCATCCAATTCAGGACGTAGTCGTAAAGCTCCTGCTTGGATGAACAGATCACTTCGAAGATGTGGCGCTGCATCCGCTTCCATGAGCCGGGCTTTGGCTTTACCGCGAATCCTTGCCAGAGATTGAGGACATCGGGGTTGTCGTGGCTGCCACTCGGATCGAACGTCACACCATCGATGTACTGCCGCCGATCGCGGTGGCGCAGCCAGACCTGAGCGACCTGATTGAAAACTGGCTCGCCCTTCTTGTCGACGCCGTTGCGGACCGTTCGGTTGAGGTGCAGCTTCTGCAGGTCGGCGAATTCCATGCGATTGTGGTAACGCCGTTTCAGCACCGGATCGTAGGCGGGGGCATAAAGGATTGCCTTGCCGGCTTCGTTGACCACCATGTAGCGACGGTTGAATTCGGCCATGAGTGCATCGATTGGGTCGAACGAAAGGGATTGCTCGACCGCCTGGATGTATCCAGGATCGTCCATCTCGGGCGGTGGTGTGAAGTCTTCCGGCCGCGTCGCAGGGACATCAGCCCATCCGGCCGCCTTGGCTTTCATTACGATTGTGCCGGCGCCGATCTTGCGCGGAGCGTTTGTCCCACTGATCGCTGCCACGATCCGCTTCCACGCTGCTTCGGTCTCGCCGGCATTGTACTTGTCGGACATCTGCGACCAGTCATCCCAGATTTCGAAAGCCTCGCCTGCACCACCCGTGGCGTTGAAGACTGCATATCCGAGGCTGATCCAGTCGGCGTAATGTACATCCGTGCCGGCATTGGGGATCGCTGCCATCGCGCACCGGATTCGCGCGGTCGGGGCTTGCGGGTCACCTGGCATCGGTGCCGCGGCCGATGAAGCGAGGCCGGCGGCTTCAACGGCTTCGGCGAGTGTGTCCGCTGCTTCTGGCAGATGGAGTTCCGCGGTGTCGTTGCGGGAGACAATCCTGCACAGCCGCGGCGTCCTCTTTGTGTTCCACGATCCTGGCCACCGGTAGCAATGAACCGCTGGCACTCCTGTCGGATCCGCACCGACAAGCACCGATGCGGCCGAACGAGCGGAATTCAGTACCGCATGCTCGTCTGCGGTCCGGGTCGGTTCCGATAGCCTCCAATGAAGATGCAGCTTGGGCTGGACCTCGCCAGTCGCTGCGTCGATCCAGTCCGACCCGCTGGCTACAACAAGCGTGGCCGGCCCAAGTAGACCCTCGAGCCGGGCGCGGGCTGCGAAGGGCGCCTCGTCCAATTCAACCGACATGGCCACGCCGTTCGCGAGATCCGAGCCTTTAGCGCTGGTGCTGGTCCTGAAGGTAGCGATGGGTGGAGAAAATACGGTAGGCTTGGCGTGGTCAGCGGCGCGCTGAGCAGCCTTCAGCGCCTCGTCGACCAGCCGACCCGCGCTGCCATTTACCTTGACCGACCGAATGCCCACCGGCGGGATGTCGCGACGATTCTGATCGAACGTGCGCAGGCTGATGAATGTGCCTTCGTCAGCGTACCGAAACATGGCAGTCACGAACGCATCCAGTTCTCCGCGATCGGCCTGCATCTGGTTCATGCCCGCCCACCCTCGGGGTGAGTGACCATAAGCGGCCGCATGTCGGGCCAGATCGAACGCAATGCGGCGGCCAGATTCCGGTCGAAGGCGTCCCGGCTGGAGCAGCACCGTTCGCACAGCGCGAAGCCCAGTCCGTTCACCGGATCATCGCGATCCGGCACCGCTACACAGACAGTAAATGCTGATCCTCGCAACGGACGCGGGCAGCAGCCACACAGCATAGGGGTCTTCCGAGGTGCCTGCTCGATACGATTGACCGTTTTGATCAGCGCCCGCATCAGACCGGCGGCCGCCTGATCCCCGGTCAACGCCTCGCACAGGAGAACGCGGCCATCCTGGGGGCGGATAGTGTGCACCCGGAGTATTCCCTGACATTCATTGTGAAAAGCCAGGAGATCTTTGGCGCGATCTGCGTCGGTCATGGCAACACCTGCCGAAGCGCTGCCGCTTGATGCGCAAGCCGTTCGGCCTGTTGGAAGTGTCCGACCTGAAGCTCAAAATCGGCAGTGCGATCAAGGCGAGCCGCCAACGACGTGGCGTCAAGAGGGTGTTCGTTATTTCGGTTCGGAAAGTCTAGTGGAAGCATTTTCGCGTCTTTCGAATGACGCGGCTTGGGCAAATGGCCCGGATCGGCTAGTTCGTTTGTGCCCTAAACGACTTGTCTATCCGGAAACCCCCACGCGTCGCCGCGTTGGGGTTTTCTTATGCGGCCCGGCGGTGCTCGGGTTCCGATGTGCTCCGGCGCGGCGCCGATAAACGCGATTTCGCCCACGCCAGGGCTTCACCCCAGCGATACAGCGGCTTGCTGCCGAAGAGCTGATAGGGGGGGCCACCACCGCGGGTAGCCTTGGTGGCCAACGTGGCGCACCGCAGTGCGATCAAGGCGAGCCGCCAACGACGTGGCGTCAAGAGGGTGTTCCCAGCGGCGGTCAAAGCTTTGGCCGTCTGTTCGCGGGTCAGCAGCGCGTTATGGTCGTCTGGTAAGGTCTCACCGGCAGGCGCGGTGGCGGCGGACAGTGCAACGTCAAGCATTGGATTACCATCAGTTTGAGCGCATACGCGCTGTGTTGCGATGGCAGCCCAGTTATCCCTCCAGTGGTCGGAATGGAATAGAAATGAAATGGGGGATCTAGGGGATGTAGTTTCCCTATGGGGGATCTACAGGGGGTAGATCCCCCACTCTGTCTTCGGCCGCAAGTCCTCGTCCTTCTTTGATTCGCTCGTAGATGCGGGAATGATCTTCAATACCGATCCCCTTTCCGACGACATCGACAGCAATCTTGCCAGGTATCCCTTTGGCTTTCATTTCCTCGTAAGCCAGAAACTCCTGCCCCTTGTTAATCGTGGCTAGGAAGGATGAAAAGGCATTCCATCGACCGCCCCTCGTCAGTCCGAGCGCGGCCGGAACTGCTTTCATCGCCTCCGGCGGAGCGATTCGGCGTGCCTCGACAGTCTCGCGAAATTCCTCGGAACTGAATGCCTCTTCGGCCGATGAATACTTGGAAAAATCGAGAGGCGGCGTGTCGATGCGGGGGTCTATCCCACTGGCCAGGTGAAGCAGTCGATCAGCAGCCCACTGCAAATGGGCCGCGATCCAGCCAGGTAGCACAACGTCTCGATCCTTCGGCCAGCCTTGTTGTAATCCATTCTGATCTTGAAGCAGATGGCCGATGGCAAGCCACGCATAGACAGGGTTTTGTGTTCGCTTGGCCAACTCCCGATAGCGTTTGATGACCGGGTCCTCTGCGGGGATCTCGCTGTTCCCATCCTCGCTCATGCTGCGCCCCGCAAAGAGATCACTTCCGCACTCGGCGCAACGTCTCCCATCAGTTCGGCTGTCCTGCGGGCGACGGTATCCGCCGCGGCCAGGAGCACAGCGTCTGCGGCATGGATGTAGCGGCCGGTGATCGAGTGGCCTGTATGACCCACCAGCGCCGCGATCGTTGGCTCAGAATATCCCAAGTCACCGGCTAGGCTCGCAAAGGAATGCCGCAGCACATGTGGTGTGACATCGGCGCGCAATTCGCTCAATTTGCCGATGCGGTCCCACAGCTTGCGAAAGCCCGTCATCGGGCCAGATCCCCGGGTTGCTGGAAACACAAGATCACCCGTCCGGGACAGGCTAAGCAGCACGTCACAGGCGGCATTGGAAAGCGGACGGATACTGCCTCCCGTCTTGGTTTCGACGAGCCGCGCGGTGCGCCTGGGTAGGTCGACCTCGGCCCAACGCAGCCCCAACGCCTCACCGCTTCGCCAACCGGTCAGGGCCAAAAACCTCGCGGCCGCGATGGCCGCTGGCCATACCCTTTGCGCCGCACCTTCCCGTAGTGCCGCCCCCAACCTCGCATACTCTTCATCGGACAGGCGCCGCTCCCGCCGGCCGTCCGCCGGCCGCATGACGCCATGCACCGGATTGTCCGTCCGCATCCGGTGTTTTACGGCATAGGTGAACACCGCACCGAGCAATCCAACCGTGCGGCTCGCAGCTCCCATGCCGCCCCGGACGTTGGATAGGCCACGCTTCTTGCCGGTTTGCGCGCGAGCCGCGGTCTTTCCAGCGGCAACGTTGTGCATGAAATCTTCGACGTCCTCACGGGTAACCGCCGCCACTTTCATCCGCCCCATGAGCGGCTTGATGTGCTTCTCGATCCGTCCCCTGTCTGATAGGAGCGTGCTGGCCTTCTTCGCCGTCCGCCGGCGCGTCAGGAGCCGCCCGGCTTCCGCGTCGGCCCAATACAGATCACACAGTTCGTTTACGGTCTCCGCCTTCCGCCTGGTCTGCTTATCGGCGGCCGGATCACTGCCCTTCGCCACCTCGCCCAGCAGACGTCGGGCCTCATCTCTCGCCATGTCGGGCGTCCATGGGCTACCGTGCCGGCCGATGGTGTGAAAACGCTGCCGATTCTCCGCTGTGCGATATTTCAGAATGTAGGCGATCGTCTCGCCGGTCTGCCGCCGAGCGCCGAAGCCCCCCACCGCCGCGTCCCACACCGTCTCGCCCGACTTCAGGGCGCGCACATCGCGCAGTCCGATCCGAGTCCGCTCCGCCATGTCCTGTGTCCTCAATCCCTAGCTACCAGATAGCTACCAGGTCTATGCAAACCGTAGCAAACCCAGGCGAACGTCAGCAAGGAAAATGGTAGGAGAAAGGCCAGTTCGTGCAAAGCGCTTCAGGTAGCTACAAACCATCGCAAACCATCAAAATCGCCCTCCGAAGGCGAAGGTCGCACGTTCGAATCGTGTCGGGTCCGCCAATAAGCCGGCATCATGTATCAGCCTCCACTATGGGATAGTGGCCGCACCATGCGCTGCACATACTATATGTGCCATGGGCGATACGTTCATTCTCCCGGTCTTTGCGAAACGCCGTCTATCCTCCCGGGCCGGATCCTCGAACTGCGTAGCAAGCCGAACGGCTAGAAGCCGACTTGTTTCACAAAGACGCGGCTGGGTGGATTTATCGCGTGTAGTATAATTATCGCGCTTGCTATGGCCGCCCCGGCGGGCGAATCTTGGCGCCATGGACGATTTAGCGCCGGTTCAGACGATCACCCCGGCCGGCGACTGCATGCCGCCGGATGCCAACGAGACCGCCGTCGCCACCACTTTGCCGACACTGAGCCAAGCTGGCGCGGCCGCACTGGCCGTCGCCCAGGCGTTGGCGAAAAAGGCAACGGCCGCGGCCACGCTGCGCGCCTACAAAGCCGACTGGACGCATTTTTCCGACTGGTGCGTAGCGCATGGTTTTGTCGCGGTCCCCGCCGCGCCGGCGACTGTCGGCGCCTACCTGGCCAGTCTGGCCGCCAGCCATGCACCCGCAACCATTCGCAGGCGCCTGTCGGCACTGGGAAAGATGCACCGGTTCAACGACCTGGCGTGGAATCCGGCGCACCGCGACATCCAGGGGCCGCTGCAAGGCGCGCTGCGCAGCCATGCCCGTCCGCCGCAAAAGGCCGCCGCGCTGACCCTGCCGATGCTGCGCCAGCTGCTCGCCACCTGCGATGCAAGCGCCCGCGGCCGGCGGGACCGCGCGCTGCTGCTGTTCGGCTTCGTCGGCGCACTACGCCGATCCGAGCTCGTGGCGCTGCGTGTCGAAGACGTCGGCATTGTTGCCGACGGGCTCAGGCTGCGCATTCGCCGCGGCAAGACCGACCAAGCGGGGCAGGGGGCGGAGGTCGGGCTGCCGCGCGGACGCCATGTGGAAACCTGCCCGGTGCGCGCCTTCGAGGCCTGGCAGGCGGTCGCCCGCCGGAAAGCCGGCCCGCTGTTTCGAAAAATCAGTACCGGCGACGGGATCGGCGACACCGCGCTGCATCCTGATGCCGTCCGGCAAATTCTGGCTCGTCGTGTCGCCATGGCCGGGGTCGTGGTCGAAGGGTTCGACCGGCTCAGCGCGCATGCGCTACGCGTCGGCTTCATCACCGAGGCCTACGACAAGGGTGTGCGCGACGAGGACATTATGCGCCATACCCGCCATCGCGACCTGCGCACCATGCGTGGCTACGTCCAGCGGGCCGGGCTAGTACGGGAAAGCCCCGCCGCCAAGCTCGACCTGTGAACGCCGGCCTGCGCTTTCCCTGGGATGTGCCGGCAACGCCCGTCCTGCCGTCGGTAGATCCGGGTCCGGAGGCACCGGCCGCGCGCCCCAAACGGCGGGGCCGCCGGCCGGCAGCGGCCGTCCCCGCCGCCGTGGCGCAGGATAAGGCGGACTGGTGGTTCCATCACCTGACCCTCAGCGGGCCGGCAGCAACCGTTGTCGCATTTGCCACGGCGGCGCGCGGATCCGGCATCACGCCCTGGCAGCTCGACTTCGCTGCCATTGAGGAAGACATCTTTGCCCGCGCCGTGTCGCAACCTGCCAACCAACGAACCCTGACGGTGGAAGGCTGCCGCATCCTGGCGCGGCAATTCCGCGAACGGGTCGAAATGCGTCAGGCGCGCGCCGCCGCACTGGTCGGCCAAAGTTTCGCCTGTCCATTCGATCTGCATGCCCTGCTGCCGGTGCCGGCGGCAATCCTGCTGCTGGGTCCCACGCATCCAGCAGCGGTTTCCTGGTTAATGGCGCATTGGGGGATCACCGATCGGCTGCGCCAGGTCAGCCTGCGCGACAAGGCCACGACTGGCCGACGACTGCCGGCCGGCCACCAGGTGATCGGCTACAGTTTCTTCACCCATCGCGAAACGCCGCAGGCTGCGATCGATCCGATCGCCACACGCTGTCCCACGTTGCGGTTCGTGCTGCAGCGCCGATCGCTGGACTGAGCCGCGCCGAAATGACTGTCGTCGCGGATCCGCAGGTTGAATTGGACGCCCCGGCAGTCGCCGATGCGCCGTCGATGACGGCGCCCCAGACAGAGGGAGCGGAAGCAGGTGAGGGGGGTTCACCGTATCTGACGCTCGACGGGTTCACAGGGCCGCTGGACCACCTGCTGACGTTGGCGCGCGCGCAGAAGATCGACATCGCCGAGATCTCACTCACCGCGCTGATCGACCAGCTGACCGCAGCGCTGCAGCAGGCGCCGGCAGCGACGTCACTGGGCGAGAAGGGTGACTGGGTGGTTATGGCCGCCTGGCTGGTCCAACTGCGCACCCGCCTGCTGCTGCCGGCAGAGGCGCCGGGCCAGCAGGCGGCCACGGCAGAGGCTGATCAACTGCGCGGCCGGCTCGTTGTTTTGGAAGAAATCCAGGCGCTGGCTGGGTGGCTGGAGCGGCGGCCGCAACTGGGTCACGACGTGTTCGTTCGCGGGCGCCCTCCTTCGCGTGCTCAGTCGCCCGAAATGTTCGGGTTTGCGGTCGAGGCTGGGCCGGCGATCGACGTAACGGAATTCCTCTGGGCCAGCCTTGCGCTGTTCGACGACGAAGCACCGCCGGACACAGCGACGGCTTATCGGCCGGCACCGCCGCAGCTTCACACCGTGGCCGCGGCGCGTGCGCGCATTCTGCTGCGGCTGACAGAACAACCGGAAGGCGTCGCACTCGACCAGCTCCTGCCTGACCAGCCTTTGGACGTCAGTGAGCCGTCGCGCCGCGCCCGGCTATGGCGCTCCGGTTGGGCTGCAACCTTTGTTGCTTCGCTGGAACTGGCGAAGCAGGGGGAGGTGGTGCTGGGGCAGAGGGATGTTTTCGAAACCATCCAGGTGGCACAGGCCAGGGTTCCGTCAGCTCTCGCGCCAAGCCGCTGACCGGGCCAACTTGCCTCGCCTCGCCCGCGCCGAAAATGGTTGAGTACCACGGAGCGGTGGCTGCGGCTCAGCCGCTGTTTCGGAGCGGGGGGAGCACACCGCTCTCGGCTACTGCCGGTTCCGCTGCCGCCCCTGCTGCTTGCCGAGCCGCACTCAGTTCCCTTCCGGCATCACACCTTGCCACCCCTTGGACCAGCCGAGTGCATCAACGCCGGTTTGATACCAATCACCTGTGACACCGCCTCTCCCCCTATTCCCAAGTTATCAAAATTACGTTTGGATTTTGCCGAAGTGGCGATTCCGCCGCGGGGAGAGCGGAAATGGGAGCGGCGATCAAACTGACCGGGATGGACCACAGCGCGGCGGAGCTGCGTGTGCTGGCTGTGAAGAGTGGCGATTTTGGTAGAAGCCGGCGGCTCCTGGTGGTCGCGGTGGTTCAGGATGGGGCGGCACGTCTTGGTCGCGCGTGCCAAGCGGGCATAATTCGCCAGACCTTCGGCTGGATGCTTCGACATGGGTTCGGCGTAAAGCTCGCGCTGGCACTATGGGTGTTGTTGTTCACAGCGTGCGCCGCTGACACAATGCGGGGCTACATTGGTCAGGACATCCGCGTCGTTGAGCTTTCGTATGGACCGCCGTCGAACCAAATTGACCTTGGCAACGGCACGCGAGCCTTCCAGTGGACCAAAGTTTCCGCAGACACCACACCCGTTTCGGCGATCAGCACGACGGACAAGGACAGGAGGGGAAGAAAGACCACGCAGACGCAGTTCATCGGGGGCGATACAACGATCACCCGCTGCCTCTATACCTTCATTACCACTCGCAGGGGTGATAGTTGGATCGTGACGGACATCCGTCAGCCCACATTCGACTGTGCCATCGGTGGCCTCGATTGATCTGCTGGCCTGATCTGCTGGACGGTTCGGTCGAGGCTCCGCTGTCGTGACCAGCGTCTTCAGCATTCGGGCGAGCCGGTCGAGTTTCCTTACCACCAGCTACCGCGAAGCCGCCGGCGACCCAGTGTTCACGCACGCCCTGGGGGCTTCGTCGGCGAGACAGCGGGTCAGCGTGCCGGTTGGCAGAGCGCGGGCCAGAGCCAAGGCTTCACCTGCCCAATAGGCCGAGAAATCTGAACAGCCCTGCCGCTCGGGCTCCATTCGCAGCGGTCCCAGGGAGGCCATGGCGAACGGGAGGGCCGAACCGCGTAAGACCGGTAACTATATTAGTCGTAACGATTGGTCCCCCGCCGCGTAGCGCCGCACGATAGGCGCGGGGTTGCTGCTTCAGGGCAAGGCGGGAACGCGGTCCCAACCTGCACGCCGGCAGCGCCGCGTGCCAGCGCCATCTGCATAAAGAATCTCGCCCCGTCACGACGGCTGCTTCATCGCCGTTGCCAGGATCCTGCCGATGCTGAATATCGCTATACTTGGCCGAGGACACCGGACAAGTCGCTCGAGGAGGTCTTCCATTGAAACACCCTGTTGCCCCACGTTTTGTCACGGCGCCCGATGGCGTGCAGCTCGCGGTCTATGAATGGGGCAACCCCACCGGCCCGGAGCTGGTGCTGATCCACGGCAACGCGCAGTGCCATCTCTGCTTCGCGCCGCAGATCGACAGCGTCCTGACGCAGGGTTATCGCATCATCGCCTATGACCTGCGGGGACACGGGGCGTCGGAGAAGCCGTCTACCCCTGGTGCGTATCAGGGGCCTTCGGTCTGGGCCAAGGATCTTGCAGCGGTGATCGCGGCGATGTCGCTGCGCCGGCCCTTGCTGGTCGGCTGGTCGATGGGCGGCCGCGTCATTCGGCAATACCTGATGAATTTCGGGGACGCCGCGATCGCCGGCATCAACTTTGTTGGCTCCCTGGTGATCGAGGATCCAACCGCCCGAGCCTCGGCCGGGCCGCACCCGCATCCGACGGCCAGCCAGGCTTTGTTCGAGCAGATCAACGCCGCGATCGGCTTTCTGGACCGGTGCTATGCCATCAAACCAGACGAGGCCGACTACCGGCTGGCGATTGGCTACAACATGCTTGTGCCATTCGCCGTCAGGGACGCGATCAACGGCTGGTCGACCGCGCCCGCGGACACCATTCCCGCGCTGAAGCGCGTCCGGGTGCCCGTGCTGATCAGCCATGGGCGGCAGGATGGGCTCATCCTGCCCCGTGCGGCGGAACAAACGGCGGAGCATATCCCGCATGCGGAGCTATCCTGGTATGAGACCTGCGGCCATTCACCGTTCCAGGAAGACGCGCCGCGGTTCAACAGTGAGCTCGCTGCCTTTGCCGCCAGAACGTTCACGCGATGACCAATTTATTGATATTGCATTGTAATTCTGCTGAAAATCCACGGTTGAGGTGCGACATTTCCCTTCCATGCAGCCCGCCCGCACAAGGCCGCTTGGGGTTGACACCCAATTCGGGTTAGTCAGTCACTGGCCAGGAACCGGGTGACAGGAGGAAGCGGCTGGTGAACGACACCAAGGTGACTCTGCTGCATCCAAGCGGCGACCCGTGCTCCCCGATCAGCGCGCCGACAGTCGACCTTGTGGCCGGACGTTTGCGGGAATGCATCATCGCCGGATGGCTGCGCCGCGGGAACATCCTGAAGCTGCGGGAGACTGCCGAGGCGGTCGGTGCGCCCTTGAACCTGGTGCGTGACGCGTTTGTCCGGCTTCTCGATGAAGGTTTCCTGATCCGGACCTCGCGCGGGAGCGCCGTGGCGCCGCTGTACCTGGAAGCCCAGCAGTTGCTCAACCGCCGCCTGCCGCTGGAGGTGCAGCTTACCCGCCTGGCGACGCGCCGCCTGACTCCATTCGGTTTGCGCCTGCTCCGCCGGATCACGCAGGAAATGGTGGAGGCACAGCTTCGTCATGACCTGCCGAACGCGCAGCGGCACAATTACCGCTTCCATGCCATGCTCTATCGCTTCGCCGAACGCGCGGACCTGCTGGCGGAGGCCCAGACGCTTTGGGCCGGCTTCCCGTTCGACCTCATGACCACAATGCCAAGCCGCCTTGCCGCGGTCGCCCAGGAGCACGAAACCCTGCTTACCGCCCTATGTGCCGGAGACGTGCAGGCGGCGGGCCGTGCCATGCATTACCATATTCTGCATGGATGGCAGGAATTCCAGCGCCACTACCCGATCCAGGTGGAACGGCAGGCACGCCTCGCGCGTCGCTGCTGAGGTTGCACTGCACACACGTGTATCTTAGATCGAACAAGACAAACCATCCGTAATGGGCCTGGAGGCGCACCCGGACATGGCCACTTCCACCAAACGCAGCTCTGAGGCCGCCGCCGATGATCCAAAACCGGCTGTGACTCGCCAGCTTGGGCAAGCCTGGGTCATTTCACCGATTCAGACCAAGGAACACCAGGTCGCCGAGCTGCTGCGCGAGAAGATCATCGCAGGCACAGTGGTCCGTGGGCAGAAGCTGAAGCAGGCCGAACTCGCGAGGATGCTGAGCGTGTCAATCACGCCGGTGCGCGAGGCGCTGCGCCTGCTGGAAGCGGAGGGCTATGTCCACGTTTCCTCCCACCGCGGCGCAATCGTCGCGCCGTTCCAGATCGACCAGGTCGACGAACTTTATGACCTGCGGATGACCCTGGAAGGGAAGCTGACCGCGGCGGCGACGCGACGCATGACCCCAGGGGATCTGGATGGGCTGATCGAACTGAATGAAAACATCCGCACCGCTCTCGCCCGCAACTCGCGGGAGGATACGCGCAGCAACAATTTCCGCTTTCACTTTCGTCTATACGAATGTGCAGACCTGCCGCACACGCTGGAGTTCGTGCGCGTCCTCTGGGCAAAGTATCCTTTCGACCTGCTCGGGTCGATCCCCGGACGCCCGCCGCGCGTGCTGGATGAACATGCCGAATTGCTGGCCGCGCTGAAGGAGGGCGATCCCCGGAAGGCAACAAAGGCCATGCAGGCGCATATCTCGTCCAGTCATCGGGACTTCAAGGCAACCTATGCCTTGGAGCCACGGCGTTGAGGCATCGGAGTGGACGCTAGAGCAACATCACCCTGACCGGAATGGTCAGGGTGATGAAGTTGCTCGCTCAAACAACGAGATAGAGCGCGCTGACTGTTTACAGTCAGGCTGAAAGCGCTCTAGGAGCGCCTTCCTGACCATTCCGGTCAGGATGATGTTGCTTCAGGCCGCGCCTGAGTCGAGCAGATGACAGGCCGCGATATGCCCCGCCGCCACCGGACGAAGCGCGGGGAGGTCAACCTTGCAACGGTCCATCGCATCCGGGCAACGCGTATGAAACGGACATCCCGATGGCGGCTTCAACGGGCTGGGCGGCTCGCCCCGCAATACCGTTCGCCGCCGGTCTCCGCGACGGCTGTCGGCTGATGGGACGGACGCCAGAAGCATCCGCGTATAGGGATGCGCCGGGGTACCGAACAGTGCGTCCGTCGGCGCCATCTCCACGATCCGGCCGAGATACATGACCGCGACGCGGTCGCTGATATGCCGCACGACGGCCAGGTCGTGGGCGATGAACAGGTAGCTGAGCCCCATTTCCTCCTGCAGGCGCACCATCAGGTTGATCACTTGCGCCTGCACCGAGACGTCCAGCGCCGATACCGGCTCATCGCCGATTACCAGTTTCGGCTCCAGCGCCAGCGCCCGAGCGATACCGAGCCGCTGGCGTTGACCGCCGGAGAATTCGTGCGGATAGCGGTCCAACTGATCAGGTCGCAGGCCGACCTTGGCGAACAACGCCGCCACCCGGTCAGTCCGCTCAGCGGGTTTCAGGAGGCCGAAATTCAGGAAGGGCTCCGCAACGATCGCGCCGGCCGTCATCTTCGGGTTCAGCGAAGCGTAGGGGTCCTGGAAGATCACCTGCATGTTGCGCCGCTGCTCGCGCAACGCACCATACGACAGCTTGGTAATTTCCGTGCCTTCCAGCCGCACGCTGCCGCGGGATGGCTCAACCAGGCGCAGGATCGTCTTTCCAACGGTCGACTTGCCGCAGCCGCTTTCGCCGACCAGTCCCAGCGTTTCGCCGCGCCCGATCTGGAAGCTGACGCCATCGACGGCTTTCAAGGTCTGGCCGCCGTCCAGGTGATAGTGCTTGACCAGCCCATCAACCGACAGAAGAGGTGCGGTATCAGCCACGGTGTGTTGCCTGCATTTCCCCGGCGCGCCAACAGGCGGCCCAATGGCCTGGTCGATGTTGCAGGAATGGCGGAGCTGTTCGGCACTGATCGGTCGCCAGCGCGCAGCGCGGTGCGAAGCGGCATCCGGCTGGCAAGGCGGTCATGGCCGGCACGGTGCCGGGAATTTCCGCCAGTGGAACACGCCGGCCATTGCTGTCCCGGCCACCGGCGAAGCGTGGGCTCGCTGTCAGCAGGCCACAGGTGTAGGGGTGCAGCGGCGCCCGGAACAGGTCGTCAACCGGCGCTTCCTCGATCTTCACGCCGGCATACATCACCACCACCCGCTGAGCCATTTCAGACACAACGCCGAGGTCGTGGGTGATCATGACGATGGCCGTTCCGGTCGTCTCCTGCAGTTCGACCAGCAGGTCCAGGATCTGCGCCTGGATCGTCACGTCCAGCGCCGTTGTCGGCTCATCGGCGATCAGCACTTTCGGACGGCAGGCCAGCGCGATGGCGATCATCACACGCTGGCGCATCCCGCCCGACATCTGGTGCGGATACTCCGCAAGCCGCCGCCGCTGATCCGGGATATGCACCATGCGCAGCATCTCGGCAGCACTGTCCAGGGCCGCCTTGCGACTGAGCTTCTGATGCAGCATGCCGATCTCAGCAATCTGTTCGCCGATCGTCAGCACCGGGTTCAGCGACGTCATCGGGTCCTGGAAGATCATGGAAATGGCGTTGCCGCGCACCTGCTGCATCTCGGCTTCCGTAAGCCGCAGCAGGTCCCGCCCTTGCAGCAGCACGCGCCCACCTGTGATGCGGCCGGGGGGCGTTTGGATCAGCCGCATGGCCGACAATGCGGTGACGCTTTTGCCACAGCCGGATTCACCGACCACGCCCAGCGTTTCGCCGCGCGCGACGCTGTAGGACATGCCGTCCACGGCCGCGACCGGACCATTGCTGGTGTCGAACTTGGTGACGAGCCCGTCGATCTCCAGCGCCAACGACGTGTCCTGCATGGCTTGACCGGTCACAGGCGACGAGCGAGCCGGGGATCGAGCATGTCGCGCACACCATCGCCCAGCATATTGATCGCCATCACCATCGTGCCCAGGAAGGCGCCAGGAAACAGCACGATCCAGATCGCAAGCTGGATATAGGTCCGGCCGTCGGAGATGATGTTGCCCCAGCTTGGTGTTTCCGGCGGAATGCCGACGCCAAGGAAGCCCAGATATGCCTCGATCAGCACGGCAGAGGCGCAGACATAGGTTGCCTGCACGATGATCGGGGTCAGCGCGTTGGGCAGGATATGACGCACCAGCAAGCGTGGCAGCCTGGTGCCGATGGCCACGGCCGCCTGCACGTAGACCTGTTCGCGGATCACCATCACAACGGAACGCACCAGGCGCGCGACGCGCGGTACCTCGGGGATGGTAATTGCGATGATGACGATCGTGATGCCGGGCCGCACGAGAATCATCATTCCGACGGCGAGCAGAATGGCCGGAATCGCCATCAGTCCATCCATCAATCGCATCAGCGGTGCGTCCACCCAACGGAACATACCCGACAACAGGCCGATCGTGCTGCCAACAAGGCCGCTCAGGATGGCTGCCGAGATACCGACGAAAAGTGAGATGCGGCCGCCGTAAAGCGTGCGGGCCAATATGTCGCGCCCGTAATTGTCAGTCCCGAACAAGTGTTCGACGCTTGGCATCCGCAGCCGGTGCGTGAGATCCAGAGCCACCGGATTATACGGGGTGATCAACGGTGCGCAGATCGACAGCATTATCAGCACCGTCATCAAGGTTGCCCCGAGTACGATCGTCAAATGCCGCGACATGAAGCGGAAAGCACGGCGCCTGCGCTTGAACGGCAGCGCCGCGGGGGCAAGAACCGCTCCACTCATGCGCGGACACGCGGGTCGAATAACCGGTAGCTCAGGTCGATGAGCAGATTGATCACCACATAGGCGAAGGATGTGACCAGGATCACCCCTTGGATGACCGGGAAGTCCCGCTGTGTGACGGCATCGATGGTCAGCCGGCCGATGCCCGGGATGGAGAAGACGCTTTCCGCCACGACAACGCCACCGATCAGCAGGGCTATCCCATTGCCGATTGTCGTGACGAGTGGCACGGCCGCATTCTTCAGCCCGTGCTTGATCAGCACGACAGGCTGCCCCAAGCCCTTGGCCCGTGCGGTGCGGATGTAATCCTCACCCAAAACCTCGATCATTGTGCTGCGCGTCATTCGCGTCAGCAGCGCCATGAAAACCAATCCCAGTGAAAGCGCCGGCAAAACAAGGTGCTGCAGGAAAGCACCAAGGCCGTTCGGAAGCTGCGTGTATCCCTGCACTGGCAGCAGGCGCAGCTTCAACGCAAACCCCCAGACCAGCGCATAGCCGATCAGGAAGATCGGAAACGAAAACGACACGATGGCAAGTGCCATCACCGCCCGGTCGACCCAGCGGCCAACCTGCCAGGCCGCCAGCACGCCCAGCGGAATGGCGGTCGCGATAGCGAACAGCATGGTTGCAAGTGAAAGCGCAATCGTCGGCTCGATGCGGGATGCGATCAGTGTTGCCACCGGCACATGGCTGAACAGCGAGTAGCCAAGGTCGCCATGCAGCAGGCGCAACAGCCACAGTCCGAACTGATAGACCAATGGTTGATCCAGTCCCAGAGTGGCTCTGATCCGTTCGATATCAGCCGAGTTGGCCCGTTCGCCGGCGATGATCGCGGCAGGATCACCCGGGCTGAGATGGATCAACAGGAAAACGATTATCGCCACGAGGCCCATGACGATCACCGTTGAGCTCAGCTTGCGCAGAATGAACTGGGTCACGTGGCGCCTGCTTTCAGGCCGCTATTTCTTATCGATGTTCCAATAGACCGGCACGCCAGCTTCCAGCACGCCGTCCAATGTCGCCCGGAACGCAATCGGCTGCACATACTGGCCCGCGGGAACATACGGGACGGAGACATAGGCCTGTTCCTGGATCTGATCGACCATGGCGTGGCGCTTCGCCGGGTCTGCCTGTTTTGCCCATTCATCCACCAGTGACACCAGCGCCTTGTCGCAGGCCCATCCGACATTCGCCTGATCACACGCTGAGTTAAACCAGATATTGGCCATTGGCGACGCAACGTCCGGGCCGCCTTGGGACGTAATGAAGATGTTGTAACCGCCTTTGTCCGGAGCATCCTTCTTGGCGCGCCGCGCTGTGATCGTCGCCCAGTCGAGCGACTGCACGTCGACGTTCACGCCGGACTTGCGCAGCTCGTCGATCAGCACGGTCGTCGCCGCGGCGTATTGCGGCCTGTCCGTCGGCTGCAGCACCACGATCGGCTCCCCCTTGTAGCCGGTTTCAACCAGCAACTGCTTCGCCTTGGCGAAATCCTGTTTCGCATAGGGCTTGGCGCCGGCATCGGTCTGCATATCGGAGTTGCACATGAAATAAGTCGGGCAATAAGTCATGAACAGTGACGGGTCGCCGACCACCGCCTGCATCATGTCGTTCTGGTTGACCATGTACAGCAGAGCCTGCCGCGCTTTGTAGTTGTTGAACGGCGGGAACAGGGAGTTCGGCCGGATCATCATCTGCACACCCAGATGATCGATGGTCAGCACTTTCAGATCGGGGTTCGACTTCATCAGCTGGATGAAGTCGAGCGGCGGTGACTCGAAATAATCGATCTCGCCCGCCTGCAGCGCAGCCAGCGCGGTGTTGTTGTCCGGCATGTAAAGCCACTCGACGCGATCCACCTTCGCGACTTTCCCGCCCGACAGATAATCCGGTGCTTCCTTGCGCGGAACGTAATATGGGTTCTTGACGTAGACTGCCTTATTGCCGGGCTGCCATTCATCCTTTTTGAACATGAACGGCCCGGACCCCAGCGTGTCGGTGATCTGCTTGTCGGGCGATCCGCTGGCAATTCGTTCCGGCATCATGAAGGCTGGCGCTTCCGCCCCGGCCAGAGCGTCGATCACCAGCCCGAAAGGCTGCTGCAGCTTGAGCTTAAACGTGTTGTCGTCAACAATCTCAAACCCGCTGGCGCCGCCCATTGCTTCCACCAGATGCTGGCCCATGGCGTTGCGCAACGCCCAGCGCTTCAGTGAGGCGATGCAGTCGGCCGATCGAACCGGGGTGCCGTCGCTCCATTTCAGATTGGGTCGCAGGGTGAAGGTGTAGGTGCGCCCGTCGGGGCTGACGTCGAATTTGTCCACCATTTGCGGCTTCGGTTCGAACTTGGAGTTCAAGGCGAACAGCGTGTCATAGACGAGATAGCCGTGGCGGATGACAATATAGGCTGTCGACCAGGTCGGATCGAGGATCTTCAGGTCGGAGTTGACCACCGCCTTCAGAACCGTCTCGGCCTGCAGGGGCTGAGGCGACGCCCCGAGCGCCATGGCGATCGCCGCCGCAGCCAGCAATGTCTTCAGGCGAAAACCTGGCATTCCCTTAACCCTTCCCCCACACCGTGTTGGGTTTATTTGACGCATGATGCATTATCTTGCGTCTTAACGCTTATTTGCGGCTTGACCAAGAGTCAAGGTCGCACACTTCATGCTGTCACTCACGTGGCCCACGCGGAGAAACGAAACGCCATGAATCTCGCCCGCAGTGACGAAGACGTCGCTGCGGGCGATCTGGTGTGGCGCCGGCCATCATCGCCGGGGGGGCGGCAAACGGTTTTTGGTCCGACGTTTGCGGACCGGCTGGTTGGACCAACCGGGTTCAGTCCGCCAGCTTCATCCTTGGGATCGTATGTCCTTCGGAATCCTGCTCGTAACAGATCTGCACGTCCCGACCGATCCAACCGCCATCAGGCTCCTTGCCCACGAGGTTGCTGATGACGATAGGTCCTTCGGTCAGTTGAACCGCGACGGCATTATACAGTGGATCATAGTCCGGGAGATATTTTCGATGGAAAATCACCCAGGACAGAACCTTGCCTTCACCGGACAGGTCCATCCATGTGTAGTCCATCGACAGGCATTTGTCGCAGATCGGCCCGGGGGGATAGCGGAACGCGCCGCAGCCCCCGCACTTCTGCAACTTCCACTTCTTCGCATCGATGCCTTGCCACATCGGCTCGTCGTACATCGAGATAACGGCACGTGATCTGGCCATCGCGGACGTCCTATTTGCCGTAGATGACCGACACCGCTTTTCCAGCGACGTCGGAGTTGTAATGAACGAAACGACAATCCTGCACCTGGTGGGTGTCGCACTCGCCGCGCACCTGGCGCACCGCCTCCACCTGATGTGCCCAACCCTGCATATAGGTCTCTGACAGATGGCCGCCCGCCGTATTCACCGGCAGCTTGCCGTTCAGGGAGATCCCATCCTCACGCATGAACCGCCCGGCGTCGCCGCCGCGGCAGTAGCCATAGCCTTCCAGCGCAAAGGGGACGTGGCAGGAGAAGCTGTCATAGACTTGAACCGCACTCATGTCCTCGGGCCCGATACCGGCCATGTTGTAGACCTGTGCTGCGCATTTCTCCTGCGCCGGGCGATAGAAATCCAGCAGCCGCGGTTCCAGGCTGGTGGCGCCGCGATTGAGGTCGTATCGACCGACACCATGGATCAGCACCGGCGGCTTCTTGCTGATCTTCCTGGCAAGGCCGGCTTCGCTGATGATGAAGGCCACGCCGCCATCGTTGATCAGGCAATAGTCGAACAGATGCAGCGGCTCGCAGATATAGCGCGACGCCATGTAGTCTTCGATCGTGATCGGCTGGCGCATGATGGCATGCGGGGTCAGGCTGCCGTGCAGCCGCTGAGCCACTGCGACCTCGCCCAGGTCCCGTTCGGTGATCCCCGTCATTTCCATGAAGCGGCGATACATCATTGCATACAGTGCGCCTTGCGACGTGTAGCCCCAGGGCGAGTGGTAGACGTAGGACAGGAACAGATCACCGCCCATAGCCTGCGGGCCGCCATACTGCACCGCCGCGGAACGCTGGTCGTTGCCGTAGATACAAGCAACCGTCGTCGCCAGGCCGCAACGGATCGCCATGCACGCTTCAATGACCGCCAGCATTGCATCCCGCTGCCCGCCCCAGGTCGGATTGATGCCGAGCAGTTCGCCGATCCGTTCATATGCAACCGTCGGCCCAACGATGAGCCCATCGATATCATCACGGGAAATCCCGGCATCCGCCAGTGCTGCGTTGAACGCCTGGACGGCATAACCATCGGAATTGTGCGGCTTCTCACCGTTACGCACCCGAGCGTAATCTGCGACGTAGTCGGTGTGCCCGACGCCGATGACGGCAGCTACTTTCGACAGGCTCATTCCAGGACTCCCTCGGTACGCAATGCCTTGATCCGTTCGGGTGTATAGCCAAGAATATCGGTCAGAACAGCGTCGGTATGCTCACCAAGCAAGGGCGGCCGCTTCAACTCGATCCGCTCTCCGTCCATGAGAAATGGCGGCGAGGTGAAACGTGCCTCGCCGATTTCGGGATGATCGACACGCTGAAAATAACCGCGATGCTGCAATTGCTTGTCCTCATCCATAATATGGCGGGAGGAGGCAACGACACCCGCGGGCACGCCCTTTGCCTGCAGCGCGAACATGACTTCGGTCGCCGTTCGCGTGGCAGTCCAGGCCGAGACGGTGGCTTCTACACGGTCGACAGCCGCCAACCGCCCCGAAGCGGTGGCCAATGAGCGGTCGCGGGCAAGGTCGTCGGCGCCGATCACGGCGCACAGCGCCGGCCATTGCTCGTCCGTCATGATGCCAATGGCGCACCAGTCATCACTTCCGGTGCAGCGGAATATGTTGTGCGGCGCGTGGTGAGCGGAACGATTGCCCAGCCGTTCCGCCTCTGTCCCGGTCACGGCCTGCTCCAGAACGGACAGACCCATGCAGTTGATGGTGGATTCCACCTGCGCCAGATCGATCTTCAATCCACGCCCGGTGGCGCGGCGATGTCGCAGCGCCGCGATCAGAGCGAAAGCCGCATGATAGGGATTGGCGGCGTGATCCGGGAAATGCGTGCCCGGGCCGAGTGGACCTTCGTTTTCATAACCGGTTTGCCACATCAGGCCGCTGGCAGCGCTGATCGTCATGCCAACGCCGGTGAGGCTCGCCAACGGCCCGTCCTCGCCATACATCGGCATAGACAAGTAAATGATGTTCGGCTTGATCTGCTTCAACACGTCGTAGCCCAGACCCAGCCGTTCCATCGCGCCTGGTCCGAAGTTGTTGCTGACGACATCGGCATCCCGGATGAGCTCGAACAGGATTTCCTTGCTTGCCGGTGCCTTGAGATTGATGCACAGGCTTTTCTTGCCGGTGTTGCGTGATGCGAAATAGCCGCTGCGGTTGATGCCAAACTTCGCGTCCTTGTATGGGCCGCCGACGCGCACCGGATCAGGACGGGACCGGCTTTCCACCTTGATCACCTCGGCCCCGAAATCGCTGAACAGCTTGGTCGAGAAAGGGCCGGCACCGGCCCAGGTGAGGTCGACGAAGCGAATATCCTTGAGGAACTGCGGAAACATTGGCGCTCTCCCTATCGAGCCGCACTGACGCCTTGCGGCGCCGCATCATCATCAAGCCGAGGCGCCGGACGGTCGATGCGCCATAGCTGTTCCGACAACCGGTAGGGCGCACCAGGAAATGCGACGTCCTTACCCAGACCCGGCATCGCCACCTTCTGGAAGAAACGCCGGAACATAAGCTGCGGATCGGTCTGCAGGTCGGCGATCTGGCTAACGGGCGCCATGACCAGCTTGCGCTTCAGCGCCTCAGCACTCAGTTCCGTTTTCGTCTTGTTTGCAACGAAACGCTCGAACACCGGCCTGAACTCAGCTTTCATGGCCGCCGTCGCTCGGGTTGGCCGGTCCTTCCAATCGTCTTCCAACAGACGGTTCACGCCGTCAAAGCCCTCGTCCTGCATCCACTTCAACAATGCGTTCCAGGATACGCTCAGCGACAAAGGTGCAGCCAGGAACACATATCCGTCCTTGCAGGCGAACGCCGCTTCGGTTGCGTCGCGCACACCCTCGCCGCCGCGCGACATGACCTGCCCCTCAAGATCGTAGACCTGCAAAGCGTTTTGCAGCGAATGCGCGATCGCTTCCTGTGCCGAGACATCGAGGACATGCCCGATCCCGGATTTTTCCAGGTCCCACAGGGCCAGGGCCGTGGCGGCCGCGGCATAGAGCGATGCAACAAACACGCTCTGCTGCCCCGCCAGCTGCAGCGGAGATTTGCCCGGTTCGCCGGACAGCCACGCGATGCCGCCCAGCGCCTGCGCGACAAGGTCGCAGCCCGCGAAATCGGCATATGGCCCAGTCAGGCCAAAGTAAGATACAACCGCAACGACCCTGGCGCCTGGGACCGCAAGGATCTCGGCAAGCGGCACATCCGTCGTGCCAGGCTCATAGACCACCACAGGAGCGGCAGCGACCAGATCAGCCAATACGGCTCGGCCTGCCTCCGTGGTGGTATCGAGCCGCACGGTCTTCTTGTTGAGGTTCAGGAAGGCATAGGGGATGCTGCCGTAAACCGTCGCGTCCACGCCCGCCGCCAAGGGAGGGTGAAGCCTGTCGGAACGGCCCTGCGGCGGCTCTACCCGGATCACTTCCGCCCCAAGATCAGCAAAGAGCCGGGTGCAGTAGGATCCAAGTTCGCGTGTCAGATCGATAATGCGCACGCCGCTATAGGGGCGCTGCTCCGGCGTTTCCATGACTCACTCAATCCGTTGTTGCGGTCGCATCAAAGTCCGACCGTGTGTGCGAGCGTTATTCAGTTGCCGAAAGAATGCATCATATAAAAACTATCCGCAACCCTTGCCACCTCACGTCAAGGCGGTGCAACGGCTTGACGCCCGGCGATGACAGAGGCCGACCCGGGATGGCGTGTCGTGATCTCCCGCCAGCCGCTCCTGATGTGCTCGACCATTGCCTTAACCGCGCCGGGATGGTCGTGCTCCTGGATCCGTTGCAGAAACAGGACGTGCTCCGACCGCATCCGCCGTGGACGATCCTGCTCCACGTCTTGTCGCGTAAATGGGTATTTGGCCCAGAGGACCCGAACGAAGTGCAAGGTCTGCGGCCGTTGCGCCAGATCATACAGGGAGAAGTGAAACCGGTAATTGGCCGTGCGAACCTTGAACAGGTCCCTGGTTTTCAGGGCGGCTTCAAGTTCCCGCTGCAACGAAAGCAGCTTGTCCAACCCGGCCGGGTCCATGTTTTCCAGCGCCGCAACGGTCAGGTCCCGCTCCAGGCTGACCCGCAGATCGTAGATTTCGCCCAGCCGTTCGGGTGCGAAATTGGGAACCTCCAGCCCCTTGTGCGGCAAGCCACGAACGTAGCCCTCAGCCTCAAGCGCCAGCAGCGCCTCGCGGACCGGGGTGATCGAGACGCCGAGTTCCTCCGCCAGGTCAGCCTGCTTCAATTTCGTGCCACGGTCGTAAAGGCCGATGATGATGCGCTCGCGGATGATCTCGGCGACGCTCTCCTGCTTCGTGGCGAACGTCATCCGTTATTTCGCAAGGCTGGAAAGCAGGCGGCGAAATTCAACCATGCCGGGATGGTTTTTGCCGATGGATCGCTCAGCAACGATTGGGACCCGCCCCGTCGCCATGGGACGCCGGGGGATTCAGCAGCTGTTCCATCGTTGCGTGCCTCCGATGATGGGATTCAGATCCCGAGATGGGCGAGCAATTCACCCTCTTCCCGGATGACCTCATCATTGCTCATGGTCCGGATGATCTGGCCGTTCTCGACCAGATTGTGCCGATCGGCGACCGAGGTTGCGAACGGCAGGTTCTGCTCCACCAGCAGCACGGTCAGCCCTTCGGTCTTCAATTGGCTGACCACGTTGCCGATTGCGTCGATGATGACGGGTGCAAGACCTTCGGTTGGTTCGTCCAGCAGGAGGAAGGTGGAGCCCATGTACAGCGGCCGCGCGATCGCCAGCATCTGCTGTTCACCGCCTGAAAGGCTTGTCGCGCGCTGGTGCGACCGAGCCTTCAATACAGGAAACAGGCCGAAGATCCGCTCCAACGGCCAGGCGGTGGCGTGCTGCGGCCTGGCGATCGTCAGGTTTTCCAGCACCGACAATGTGCCGAACATGCCTCTGTCCTCGGGCACGTAGCCGATGCCCAATTTGCAGATCCGCTCCGAGCCCTGGGTGATGATCTCCTGGCCCTTGAACTTGATGGAGCCGCTGCGCCGCGGGATGTCGCCCATGATCGACTTCATCGTGGTGGATTTGCCGGCGCCGTTGCGGCCGATCAGGGTGACGATCTCCCCTTCCCGCACATCCAGGCTGATGCCGCGCAAAACCTGCGTGTCACCGTAGGAAGCGTCGAGGCCACGGATCTCAAGCATGGGCGCGATGTCCCTTGGTTCCGAGATAAGCGTCGATCACGCGCTGGTCTCGCCGGACGTCGTCGTAGCGCCCGCGGGTGAGAAGCTGGCCTTGCTGCAGCACGACGATCTCCTGCGCCAGGTCGGCGATAACGCCCAGATTGTGTTCGACGACGATGACGGTCCGGCCTTCCGCGATCTGGCCGATCAGTTCCGTGACCTTGACGATGTCCCGTGCGGTCATGCCGGCGGTCGGTTCATCCAGCAGAAGGATATCGGGACGAGCGGCCAGGCTGATGCCCAGTTCCAGCGACCGCTTCAGTCCATAGGGCAGGGCGCTGGCGCTCCCGTCGCGCCATTCCGGTGGGATGTGGACGCGTTTCAGGATGTCGTCGATTTCCCCGCCATGGCGCTGCCGCCAATGGCTGCGGCGGAGAAACCCGGTGCCCTCTCCCGCCCTGCGCTGGATCGGCAATGCCAGGTTTTCCGCAACCGAGAGGTTGCCGAAGATACTGGTGATCTGGAAGCTGCGCACCACGCCGCGCCGAGCGATCGCTTCGGGCGAGAGCCGGGTCACATCCTCGCCACGGTGACGCAACCGGCCTTTGGTCGGCTTGAGGAAGCCGCTCAGCAGATTGAACAGCGTGGTCTTGCCGGCACCGTTCGGCCCAATGATGCCGTAGATCGCGCCGGCCGGGAAGCTGAGCGTAACGTCATCTACGGCAATGAAGCCGCCGAAGGATTTGGTGACACCTTCCAAAGCCAGGCCGTCCGATGCGGCGGGCATGGGTGTCCCTGGCTGGGTTGCCGCCATCTTATCACGCTCCTCCGATGCCGCCTGATGCGGTGCTTGATGCATCGTCAGTGAACCATACCCGCAAAAGAATGCAAAATGCTTTTTATAAGACTCTTGACAGGCGAGCCCTCCCGGCCACAGCTTCCCGGCAAGGAAACCACGCCAGAAAAACGCGGGAGGAAGGATGCGACACAAACTTCTTGGGACGGCCGCCGCGGTCGTCATGGCCGGCTTGTCACTGTTCACCCAGCCCGCCCAGGCGGCGATGACGGGCAAGAAATTTACCATCCTGGTCATCACCGACCTGTCCACCGTCTTCTCCGACACATCGGGCCAAGGTTCGGTCAACGGCGTGAAGATGGCGGTCGAGGATTTCGGTGGATCGGTGAACGGTGTGCCGGTCAATGTCGTGGTGCTGGATAACAAGCTCGATGTCGCGCTCACCATCAACAAGACGCGTGAGATCATTGACAGCCAGGGCGTCAACCTGATCACCGACGTCACCAGCTCGGCCGCCGCCATCGCGATCGCCAAGCTCGCCAATGAGCGCAAGATCACCACGACCTTCGTCAGCCCCGGCACGACCGCCCTGACAAACGATGTGTGCAGCAAGTACACCTGGCACTATGCGTGGGACACGACTGCGATGGCGACTGCGGCCGGCCGGATGACCGAGGAAGGTTTCAAGAAGTGGTATTTCATCACCGCCGACTACGCCTTCGGCCACTCGCTTCTGGAGCAGTTCAGCAAGACGGTGAAAGCCAAGGGGGGTAGTATCCTCGGCAACGATATGGTGCCGTTTCCCAACGATGATTTTTCCAGCTATCTGCTGAAGGCGCAGTCCGCCGGCGCCCAGGGCATCGGCATCCTGGAATCCGGCCAGGACCTGCGCAACGGCGTCAAGCAAGCCCGCGAGTTCGGCCTGCTTGGCAACGGCAAGATCCAGATCGTGCCTGGACAGTTGAACTACACCGATATCCGCTCCACCGGCATCGATACCTGGAGCGGCATCACCGCCGGTGAGATCTGGTATTGGAACTATGACCAGCAGACCCGGGACTGGAGCGCACGCTACCAGAAGAAATTCGGGTTGATCCCGGCCAGTCTTTACGCCGGCAACTATTCCGCCGTCACCCAGGTGCTGGACACCGTTAAGAAGATCGGCAGCGACGACCCGGACAAGATCGCCGAGGCCCTTGAAGGCTCCAGCTTCAGCGACTTCTTCGCCCGCAACGCGACATGGCGGAAGAAGGATCACAGCGTGATCCACGACATGTACGTGATCAAGGTTAAGCAGCCGAACGAGGTGAAGACACCAGGGGATTACTACGACATAGTTGCCACCATTCCCGGCAAGGACGTCTTCATCCCCGAAAGCGAAAGTACCTGCAAACACAACTGGTGACGGCATGACCGCTTTCTACGCCATTCAGATCTTCAATGGGCTTGTCAACGGCGGTTTCATCGCCTTGATGAGCCTGGGTCTGAGCATTGTCTTCGGCATGATGCGCGTCGTGAACTTTGCGCATGGCGCAATGTATATGCTGGGGGCGTTCGTCGCGTTCATTGGCGGACAATTTTTCGGGATTTCGCTTTGGCTCGCGCTTGTCCTTTCCTGGGTGCTGGTCGGCGGCCTGGGCGTGGTTCTGGAGCGGCTGCTGCTGTGCCGGCTGTATAAGCTGGACCCGGCATACAACCTGTTGCTGACATTCGGGTTGACGCTGATCATCGAAGATCTGATGCGAAGCTTCTTCGCAACGACCGGCGGCCAGTTCCTGGTGCCGCATCTGCTGTCCGGCGCAGTCAACCTCGGCTTTACCTTCTACCCGAAATATCGCCTGTTTGTCCTGGCCGTTTCCGTTCTGGTATGCCTTGCCGCGTGGCTCATTCTGGAACGCACCCGCGCCGGCGCCTTGGTCCGGGCGGCAACGGAACGGCCGGATCTGCTGAAGTGCTTCGGCGGCAACGTGCCGCGCCTGATCTCGGGCACATTCTTCTGCGCGACAGGACTGGCCGGTCTTGCCGGTGCACTGGCGGCGCCGATCCGCAGCGTCTCCCCCTTCATGGGGCAGGAAATGGTGGCCTTGACCTTCGCCGTGGTTGTCGCCGGCGGCATGGGCTCCATCGCCGGATCGGTCCTGATGGGCTTCATCGTCGGCGTATTGTCCGCACTGTCCGCCATCTGGTATCCACCGGCGGCGGTCGCGATCACCTACATCATCATGATGCTGGTGCTGGTCGTGCGTCCCGGCGGCATCTTCCGCGGCGTCGACATCTCCCACTTTCCGCTTCACTACACCCCGATGACGGAGCGTGCCCGGCGCATCTTCCAGAGCACCGGCCTGTCCCTGCTGGCGCTTGCCATCGGCATCCTGCTGCCGTGGATCGTTTACCCGGTGGTTGCAGCCGACATCATTCTGTGGGGGCTGTGTGCCCTGGGCTTTGACCTGCTGTTTGCCTTCGCCGGTTTGTTGTCGTTCGGACAGGCGGCATATTGGGGCGCGGCCGCATACATCACCGGGGTCTCCGTCAGCCATTTCGGCCTGCCAGGCTGGTCCGGCTTCATGATCGGGGTCTGCGCCACCACTGTGATGGGCCTCGCGTTTGGCCTCATCATCGCGCAGAAGAAGGGCATCTATTTCTCGATGATCACCTTTGCCTTCGCGCAGATTGTCTACTTCGTCGTCAACCAGTTTGCCGCCTACACCGGTGGCGAAGACGGCCTGCATGATGTCATCCGCGGCAGCCTGTTCGGCTTCAGCCTCGTGAACGACCGTGTCTTCTACTACGTGGCACTGTTTTTCGTCGCGCTGATGGTCCTGTTCGTCTTCCGCATCCTGAAGTCCCCGTTCGGCATGGCCCTAGTCGGCGCGCGCGAAAACGAGCGCCGCATGTTGAGCGTTGGCTACAGCGTCTACTTCATCCGCGTGCAGGCCTACGCGCTGTCAGCCTTCATCATCAGTGTCGCCGGCGCGCTCTATGTGCTCAATCACCAGTTCATCAGCCTGGAGGCGGTGTATTGGCGCGCCTCGGGTGAGCCGATCATGATGACCCTGCTGGGAGGTGCCGGCACCATCTTCGGTCCATTCCTGGGAGCCGCCGTGGTGCTGCTGATGCGCAACACGCTGTCGACCATCACCGATAGCGGCAGCCTCGTGCTGGGATGCCTGTTCGTCATCATCGTCATGGTGTTCCGTCGCGGCATTCTTGGCGAGTTGGTGCACCATCTGGCGCATCGCGGTCGGGCAGAGGCCGGTGCCGCGACCGACAGCGCCAAGCACGCCCCAACCGCCCACTGATCTGAAGGAAGCTGTTATGTTCCGCGTCGCTTTGCTCGACGACTATCAGGATGTCGCCCTGCGGATGGCGGATTGGACCCGGCTTGCCGGCAAAGCGCAGGTCGATGCGATTCATGAGCATATTCCGGAGGTTGACCGTCTGGCCGAGCGGCTGCTGCCCTATGACGCGGTGATGATGGTGCGGGAGCGCACCAAGTTCCCGCGCGCGTTGTTCGAGCGTCTGCCGAACCTCAAGCTGCTGATCACCGCGGCGATGTGGAATGTGGCAATCGACCTGGAGGCCGCGACCGATCACGGGGTGCAGGTCACCGGCACAGGCGACTGGTCCTTTGCAACCGCCGAGCTCGCGCTGGGCCTGATGATCGCGCTGTCACGCCACATCACGCGCGAAGACCGAGCGATGCGCGCCGGCCTATGGCAGACAGCGCTAGGGGCGGGCCTGCATGGAAAGACGCTGGGCGTTCTTGGCCTTGGTTCACTGGGTGGACAAATGGCCCGCTTCGGACAGACCCTTGGGATGGAAGTCCTGGCCTGGAGCCAGAACCTGACACCCGAAAAGGCCGCGGCCGCCGGGGCACGCCATGTCCCGAAGGACGAGTTGCTGACGCGATCCGATTTCGTATCGATCCATCTGAAACTGTCCGACCGCACGCGCGGTTTGCTGGGTGCCCGTGAACTGGGGCTGATGAAGCCAACTGCCTATCTGATCAACACCTCACGCGGGCCGATCGTCGACGAGGATGCGTTGCTGGAGCACCTTCGCGATGAGCGTATCGCCGGCGCCGGTATCGATGTTTATGGCGTCGAGCCCTTGCCCGCCGATCATCCGATGCGCCGGTTGGAGAATGTTATTGTGCTGCCGCATGTCGGCTATGTCGTCGAGCAGAACTATCGTGTTGTTTACGGCGATACGGCGGAGGATATCGAAGCCTTTCTCGACCGCCGCATCGTCCGCCCGCTCAATACGATCGCGGCACCAAAATTCCCCGCGTAACGAATCCGCCGTTCTGCTGAACCGCGGCCCAAAATATGCGTGGCCATACCAACTCGGCCTGGGGTCGAGTAGGATAAATCCGTAACGACTTTGGCTGCGGTAGCCCGGTTGCGGGACGAGGGATTACGCCGGCTGGTTCCACTTCAGGTCCGGGTCCAGCGGAAACACCGGACGGCGCACCTTGCGAAACGTCAGCTGCCCGTAGTCGGAGGTGCATACGCCAACCCCGGCGCACTCTACGATCTCACGAGCGATCTTTCCCAGATCAGCGCGCCAATGCACGCGTGACTTGATGGCGACATATTGCTTGCGAGCGGGATCAATACCCAGGACCTGCAGCATTTCCTGCGCTGTCGGTTCGATATGACGGCTGAGCAGCACGATCTGCACCTTGCCGGTGTCGAGAACCACAGTGCGGCCCATGTAGATTTGCAGCCCCGGTGTCAGCCCACCCTTCAGCCGGAAACTGCCGGAGGAGATGGTCTGCACCGTGCCGGTGACCGTCAGCGGCTTGCTGGCGACCGGCAATTGCGGCATCGGCAGTTTTGCACCGATCGACAATGTTACGGTGGCGCCTATGCCGGCCTCGATGGACCGGTTCACGGCATCGGGGTCGTAGATGCCGAAGAAGACGACATCGTCGAGATCCTGACGGATGATCTCGCGCAGCGTGTCGGTGGTGTCCATGGTGCCGCCGCTGGCGCAGTTGTCGTAATGATCCAGCAGCACGACCGGCAGCTGCCCTGGTGATCCCAATGCCTTGGCTCTGCTGACCGAAGCCTCCAGCGGCTCAATGTCGAACATGAAATCGCGGCGGGCGTTCCACGCGACGCTGGTCAGCTCATCCACCATCGCCTGAGCCTCGGCCGGATCATTGTCGGTGACCACCACCGCCGACAGGCCCGCCATTTCGACGTCGGCGTGCGGGAAACCCACGAACAGGCTGGCCGCAAGGGCGCGCCCGCTGCTTTCCCACTCTGCGCATAGGTTTTGCAGGTCCTTGTTCGGTGCCTGATGCGTGCCTTGCGCCATCACATGCGGCAGCATGGGTGCCCAGCCCCAGGCGCTGGTGGGCTTGACGTCGTGCCGCATCACGCGGAGCAGTGCCCTGGCCGCGCGTTCGGCGGTCTGGCGCTGGTCGATGTGGGGATAGGTCTGGTAGCCGGTGACGATCTGCGCGTTGCTGACCATGGCGGGGAAGATGTTGGCGTGCATATCGTAAGCGACGCAAAGCGGCGTGTTCGTGTCGATGGCGCGGATACGGGACAGTAACTCACCCTCGCCGTCATCGAACCGTTCGGCCACCATGGCACCGTGCAGGTCGAGCCAGATGGCGTCCAAGCCGCCCTGCGCGACGGCATCAGTGATCAGGTGGCAAAAAGTCTCGTAGGCTTCATGGTCCACCGGACCGCTGGGCGGGGCGCTGGCGCAGACCGGAACGACGACTTCCGCGCCGATCTCATCCGCTACGGCAAGATAGCCGCCCATGCAGGTTCCAGTGCCGCGGTAGAAGTCGATTGCGGCTTGACCAGACAACAAGGTGGTGCCGTCGCGGCAGAAGCGGTCCAGCCTGGTCGGGACCGGCGAGAACGTATTCGTCTCATGCGACATGGTCGCGAGGAGTATGCGCATTGTGCCCCCTTGGCAGCGTGTCCTGCCTGGGAAGCATAAAGTCGAACGCAACGATGTGACCATAGCTGGGGGCGTTGGCCCGAATACGCCGTCAGGCAAGCCACGCATGGCCCCGACGCTGGGTCGGGCGGCACATGCAGCTTTCCTGAACAGCGGCTGTATAGACGCGTCAGGCGACGCGCATTGGCTCCGGCGACGGATCCGGTGGCACCGGGATTGGCGGCGGCGGTTCCTGGATCGGTGCCGGATCATCCGGATCAGGCACCACTGGCGGATCCCCGGGTGGAACCGGTGGATCCGACAAGATGTAAGCGATCCGGCTCAACTACGACCGCAACGGCCGCACAGCATCCTGCGCGGTCCGGCCTGCCAGATCCAGCAACTTGCTGGTGGATTCAAATGCGTGGTTGATCGCGTCAAGATAAAGGTCGCGCTGCACTTCGGCCAGCTCAACCATGTTCTTGCATTGCAACAGGTCCTGCGGTTTGTGAGCCGCGTGTTCCATGGTGTGATCAATCAGTTCCAGCCAGGCGTGCTGCATCGTCTGCAAACCACGCCCCATCATCATCGCGCTGGAGAACAACGCCTGCACGCGTTGGGCGGAGCGTTCGGACGCGTCGCGATAGATATCCATTGCGTTCATCGCTGACGACATCAGGTCACGACTGCGGCCAAAGTTGATGTCCGCGACACGACTGCCCACGCCGGCAGCGGTCCGAACGCCCCTCATCATCGCCTCCCGCCCCTGTTCAGCAGCTTTGGAGGACAATGTAGCGGCGGCCTGGGCGGTATCTGCCACCGTTCCGGTCATGCTTTGCACTGCCTCTTTCGCATGGGTGGCGCCGTTTTGCGCAGCCTGCGCGGTCTCGTTGATTGCGTCCTTGGTGGTTCTGGTCGCGGCCTCGATCCCGGCCTGGCCGGACCTGGCCGCCTGTTCCGTTATCCGTTTCGCCGACTCACCCGTCCTGATTGTTTCTGACATGATATGTCCCTGCAGAAGCTGTTAGCGGAGGAAGCTTTCACGGCCGGCAGCATGATGTGTCTGCGGCGCTGCACCATAGCGCGCTTGTCAGCATCGGGTTGTTCACGGACGCGTTATTCCAGGCGACTCTGACATATCACGTTCCGTTTCAGGACTGGATTCCGGTGTGGCTACAGGGATCGGACGTTCGGCCATCTGGCGGAATCCCTCAATTGCACGCCGAAGTGCTACGGACCGACGGCTTTCCGGCTCAAGAACGAACAGCACGAGGGAGCGGCCCGTAATTTCGTAAGTTTCACCTGTTTGAAATGGTTCATGCGTAGCGTCGTCCGGATTGTTGGTATCGAGCAGGCAGCGCCAGATGTTGCCGCCGACAACTTCGGGCAGCGCAAAATTAACCACGTCGTGGTGCGCGTTCAGTATCAACAGCGCGGTCGCGTCCATCGCCGGGCGCTTAATGCCGCTGGCCTGCGCCCGTCCGTCGAGCAGCATGCCAAAACACTTTGCGTTGGTATCCTCCCATTGCTGGTCCTCGATGTCCTGCCCCGTGGGCAACAACCAGCGAACATCACTGACATCGAGTTCAGAATTATACTCACCCGTAAGGAACCGCGAACGGCGCAAAATCGGGAACGACTGTCGTAAAACGATAACTTTTCTCACAAACTCAGCGAGTTCTACTTCTTTTTCGCCAAAATTCCAGTTAATCCAGCTGATTTCATTGTCCTGGCAATAGGCATTGTTGTTGCCATCCTGGGTGCGGCCGAACTCGTCGCCGGCCAAGACCATCGGAGTGCCCTGTGCCAGCAGCAGCGTGGCGAGCATGTTGCGCTTCTGTCGCTCCCGGAGTGCGATGATGGTGGCGTCATCGGTCGGACCCTCGACGCCGCAGTTCCAGGAAAGATTGTCTGAATGCCCGTCCCGCCCTTCCTCGCCGTTGGCGTCGTTATGCTTCTCATTGTAGGAAACGAGATCGTTCAGGGTAAAGCCGTCGTGTGCAGTGATGAAATTCACGCTGGCCCAAGCCTTGCGGCCGCGGCGGGCAAACGAGTCGGCGGATGCCGCCAGGCGGGTAGCCATCTCGGCCTGCTTGCCGGAATCGCCTTTCCAGTATGACCGGACCGTGTCGCGGAACTTGTCGTTCCATTCCGCCCAGCCGGGCGGGAAGCCGCCGACCTGATATCCACCCGGACCGATATCCCACGGTTCGGCGATCAGCTTTGTTGCCGATAGTACAGGATCCTGCAGGCAGCTTTGCAAGAAGCCGTGCGCCTCATTGAAGCCGTCCGCCTCACGCGCCAGAATTGTCCCGAGGTCGAACCGGAAACCATCCACGTGCATCTCGGAGGCCCAATAACGCAGACTGTCGGTTACCATCTGCACAACGCGCGCGTGGCTCATGTTCAGCGTGTTGCCGGTGCCAGTATCGTTGATGTAGTAGCGGGGATTATCCGGCATCAACCGGTAGTACGAGGCGTTGTCGATACCCTTGAATGACAGGGTCGGGCCCTTCTCGTTGCCCTCGGCGGTATGATTGTAGACGACATCCAGAATAACTTCGAGGCCGGCATCGTGCAGGCGTGCCACCATCTCCTTGAATTCCGAAAAAACGAAGTCTGGGACCGCAGAGTATCGGGGGTCTGGGGCAAAGAACCCGATCGAGTTATAGCCCCAGTAGTTGGTCAGGTCCTTGTCCAGCAGGTAGCTGTCGTTGACGAAGGCATGGATCGGCAGCAGTTCGACGGAGGTGACCCCCAGCGTGCGGATATAGTCGACGACTTCCTTGCGGCCGAGGCCGGCATAGGTGCCGCGCAGATGTTCCGGCACTGCCGGATGCATCGCGGTGTAGCCGCGGACATGGGTTTCGTAGATGATGGTGCGGTCCCACGGCACTGACGGTGCGCGTTCCCGGCCCCAGGTGAAGGCCGGATCGATCACGCGCGATTTCGGCATGAAGCGGGCGCTGTCACGTTCGTCGAACGTGGTATCCTCCTCGCCCATGATGTAGCCGAACACGGCCGGGTCCCATTTCAGCGCGCCGATATGGGCTTTGGCGTATGGGTCGAGGCACAGCTTGTTGGGATTGAAGCGGTGACCGGCGTCCGGTTCGTAAGGTCCATGCACCCGGTAGCCATAGGTGGTTCCGGGTCGTGCATCCGGCAGGTAGCCATGCCAGACCTCGTTGGTGTACTCCGGCAGTTCGATGCGTTCCAGTTCGCGGCTACCGGAATCGTCGAACAGGCAGAGTTCCACCTTGGTGGCGTTGGCGGAGAACAGGGCGAAGTTAACCCCGAGGCCATCCCAGGTGGCTCCGAGCTGGTGGCTGGAGCCTTCGCTGACGCGGGATTTTACAAGCGAGGGTGGCATCGGGACCTCTTTAACAAACAGGTTATCAGCACAAAAAAGGGGGCGCTGTGCCCCCTTTTCCGATCCGCAGTACGTCAGGCTGTCAGGCGGCCGAGCACATAGCCGATTCCGAGCGCCACGAGAGACGCCACGATGGGCTGCGCCTTGACGACGTCGCTGAACTGGCCGGCGGCCTGCTGCGCCTGGCCTTGGGCCTGGTTGTACAAACCCTGTGCCTGGGTTTTGGTGTCACCAGCCATGTTGCCGACTGTCTCCTGCACGCGGCCGCCGAACTCACGGGCAGCGCCTTCAACGCGATCGTCCATATGTGCCTCCTAATATCCTGGGATGCGTTACAACGCGGCAGACGGTCAATGGTTGCACCGCACGAACCGGTAGGCGCCGGCGCGGGCCCGGCATTATAGTCGGGCCATGCAAGATACTGATCCGGCCGCGCTGGCGGACGAACTGGCTTCCCAGGGCTTTGCGACACGGTCGCTGCTGGCGCCGGAGGCATGTGGAGCGCTGGCGAGGTTATACGACGACGAAGACCGGTTCCGGAAACGGATCGTGATGGAGCAGCACGCTTATGGCCGCGGCGAGTACAAGTATTTTCGCTATCCGCTGCCTGATGCTGTGGCGGCATTGCGCGAGGCGCTGTATCCGCCGCTGGCAACGATCGCCAACCAGTGGCGCCGCATTTTAGGCCAGGATGCGGTGTTCCCCGACACGCTGGAGGCGTATCTCGGGCAATGCCACGCCGCGGGCCAGACGCGCCCGACGCCGCTGCTGTTGCGCTATGAAGCGGGCGGATTCAATTGTTTGCATCAGGATCTTTACGGCGACCAGGTGTTTCCGCTGCAAGCGACAGTGCTGCTGAGTACGCCGGGAATGGATTTCACCGGTGGCGAGTTCGTTTTGGTTGAGCAGCGGCCGCGTGCGCAATCCCGCGCGATCGTGGTATCGTTGCTGCAAGGGCAGGCAGTGATCTTTCCCGTTCATCACCGGCCGGCCATGGGGATTCGGGGGCCGTACCGGCTGACGATGCGCCATGGCGTCAGCCGGTTGAACTCGGGCCGGCGGCATACATTGGGGTTGATCTTCCATGATGCGGCGTGAGGGTTCACCGCCCCCGATCATACGGCTACGGCCGATCGGCAACCTGGCAAATCGGATGCTGCAGTTCATGGCGGCCCGCCGCCTTGCGGACCTGGTGCCGGGTGCGATACTGACTGGGGTTCACTTGCCTGAATGGGGTTGGGAACCGCCGTCACAGGATCATGTTGCTGCGACGGAAGAGGTCGTGGTGATTGAGAGGTCTGATCAGTTTGACTTGCCTGCTCTGTCGGACCGGCTCAATTCCGGACAGTATAGGGAAGTTCTGATCCTGGATTTCTTGCAGGACCTGCGATTCTATCATGGGCCGGCATATTACCGCATGTTGTTTCAGTCGCCGGAACGCGACATTGTTGACCTGCCAAGGTTCTCGGACCGGGAGCTGGTCATCAATCTGCGTGGCGGAGAGATACTGGCCGGCATCGATCATTATCCAGTTGTTCCAATCATGTTTTATCAGGACGTCGTTGAGAGCACCGGCCTGCAGCCCGTGTTGATGGGCCAACTTGATCCAAGTCCGTATCTCGATCGTCTGGTCCGAGCGTTTCCGAATGCGCGAAGGATTTCAAGCCAGGGTGCAATGCGGGACTTCCAGATGGTTCGCTCCGCGACGCATATCGTACCCAGTGTCAGCACTTTTTCCTGGGTTGCCGCGTGGCTTTCAGAAGCAACTTCAGTTCATCTGCCATTGCTGGGGTTTTTCAATCCGAGCCATGTTCCGGAAGTCAATCTTCTGCCTTTGGATGAAATAAGCTGGCGGTTCCATTTGTTTCCGCTGACCTACGGGCTGCCGGTCGCGAACATGCTTCAATCGTATGACCGGACTGGCAGGAACTGGCGCAGGATTCCGCGTGAACAGCTTGCCTATATTACGGCCAACAGGCCGTTCATCAGGCGGCGGGCTGGACTGCAATTCCCCGCTGTCGACAACAAGTGGTACGTCGAGCAATACCCCGATGCCGCGGGCGAGATCGCCGATGGATGGTATGAAGATCCGCAGCATCATTTCGAGGCGGTCGGTCAGACCCGGGGTTACCTGCCGGCGCGTTCAAGGGCGATGCTGGCACCGCTTTACCAATCCTGGGGGCTGGCCGGGCGAAACCTGGCGTTGCGGCAGCCCGCGACACAGAGCTCCGTCGGTGAGGCTCCGCCAGGCCATACGCGGGAAGCCGACGCGGCCGGAGCTGTCGACGGCAGTTTCGTGGAGCGGTATGGTTTCCATACCCGGGAAGAGGATCAGCCTTGGTGGCAGGTCGACCTGCAGGCGCAATCGATCATCGAGGCCGCTGTCGTCTACAATCGCATCGATCATCCGGTAATCGCCATGCGTGCGACGCCGCTGCGCATTCTGCTGTCCGCCGACGGCGTAATCTGGACCGTTGCGTACGAAACGGATTCGCTGTTTGGCGGCCTGGACGGCAATCCGCTGTTCTGGCGCGCGCCTGCCGGCACCGTTGCCCGTTTCATCCGCCTGCAGGCCGTGCGCCGAACGTTCCTGCATCTGGTCCAGGTCGAGGTGTTCGGCGTCCGGGCTGACACGGCGGGGAGCGCCTCAGGCAGCCGCTGACGTCTACATCAAGCGGCGTCCTGCTGGATCATGTCGGCGGCCTTTTCGGCGATCATGATGGTGGGTGCGTTCGTATTGCCTGCAACGATCACCGGCATGATGGATGCGTCAACCACCCGCAGCCCGGCGATCCCGTGTACCCGCAGCCGCGGGTCGACCACCGCCATGGGACCGCTGCCCATCCCACAGGTTCCCACCGGATGCAGGTTGGAGACGCCGCGCCGGCGGACATCCTCGGCGATCTCCTCATCGGTGTGAGTGGCGACGCCGGGGGCGGTTTCCTCCACCATGAGGTCCTGCAGGGCATGCTGGCGAGCGATGCTGCGGGCAATTCGTACGCCGGCGATCATGACGCGCATATCGTTTTCGGAACGCATGAAGTTGAAGTGGATGGCGGGCGGTGCGAGCGGGTCGTTGGCGCGCAGCCGAACGGTGCCGCGGCCTTCCGGGGCAAGATGAACGGGCGCGATCGAAATGCCTGGAAATGGGTGAGAAACGATCCCCTGGGCGGTCCGGTCCACCGTGCTCCAGGCGGAGATGTTGAACTGCAGGTCCGGCCGTTCCAGGCGCTTGTCGCTACGCACCAGGGCGCCGACATACATCCCGTTGCCGGACATCGGCCCGGACCTGAGGAAGACGTACTTCGCGCCTGCGACAAGGCGGTGCGGCAAGCTGTGCTGCAGCGCATTCAACGACAGGTTCCTGGAAATGCGGTAGGTGCAATATGTATTGAAGTGGTCCTGCAGGTTCGAGCCCACGCCCGCCAGGTCGTGCATGACCGGGACGCCAAGGTCGGTCAGGTGCTGGGCGGGCCCGACGCCGGAGAGTTGCAGCAGTTGCGGTGATCCATAGGCGCCGCCGGAGACGATAACCTCGCGTCCGGCGTGGGCGGTTTCCAGCCCGCTTGGCGTGCGGAACGCGATGCCGATGGCCTTGCTGCCGTCGAACAGGATCTTCGTCGCGTGGGCGTGGGTCCTGATGGTGAGGTTGGGGCGGGTCTTGGCGGTCTTCAGATAGGCCGCGGCGGTGCTCCACCTGCGCTTGTCCCTGGTCGTGGTCTGGTAGTAGCCGCAGCCTTCCTGTTTTGCGCCGTTGAAGTCCGGGTTGTACGGGATCCCGGCCTGCCGGCAGGCTTCCAGCAGGGCTTTGGCGATTTCCCACTCATAGGGCTGATTGGAGACCCGAAGCGGGCCGCCGGCACCGTGGTATTCATCCGCGCCGCGTTCATTATCCTCCGCCTTGCGGAAGTAGGGCAGGACGGATTCGTAGCCCCAGCCTTCATTGCCGAGCTGCCGCCACTGGTCGTAATCGGCGGCGTTGCCGCGCATGTAGATCATGCCGTTGATGGAACTGGTGCCGCCGAGGACCTTGCCGCGGGGCTGGTACATGGTGCGGTTGTTGAGCTGTTCTTCCGGTTCGGACTCGAATTTCCAGTTCACTTTCGGATCGACGAAGGTCTTTGCGTAGCCCATCGGGACATGAATCCAGAACTTGTTGTCTTCCCCGCCGGCCTCCAGCAGCAGCACCTTGTAGCGACCGTTCTCGGTCAGCCTTGCGGCAAGCACACAGCCCGCTGAACCCGCCCCGGTGACGATGTAGTCGTAGGTCTGTGGCACGCTGTCTTTCCCCCAGCTTGTTTCGGGGAAGGATTACGCGGGTAGGAAGGGTTGGCAATCGGCAGCCGGCTGCATGGAGAGGTTTTGCCGCCGGTTGGCGCCGGAAGGAGGCTCGACAAAAGGCTGTGGGATGACCTTATATGGCGCTGGATCGGGCGCGTCGGATCCATTGGCGCGACCGACAACACCTATGACAGGATCAACATGGCGAAGGCGCCTCCGTCATCGAAGAAGCGCAGCACCGAGCCTGCGGGTCCGGCGGCTTCGGGCGCGCCGGTTTTGGGCACCTCGGCTTCGGGCAAGCCGGTGCGAAAAAGGGCGCCGAGGGCGCTTGGATTGACGTCGAAGGCCGAGGTGACCCTGGCCGGCCAGATGTTGCGGGATATTCGGGCGGGATCACATGACCTGTCGGAGCGCGCGGACCGGCTTCTGCGACGCGTCTCCTGAATGTGGCCAGGACTCCGATCAGCGATCTGCTTGAGGCGCTCAAGGCGATAAAGACGCTTCAGGAAACGGTCCTGAAGCACGACGAGGTGCTGTCCCGGATTCTCGACCGCCTTGAGGAGATCGAGCAGCGCTCCGACACGCGAAACAAGGGCGGATCATGATGACCGGCGACGGGCCGGCTGGCTGGCCTGCCGATGTCGAGCCGATTTCACTGGAAGATCTTGGGCGCCTGGGCATCAACGCCCGGCAGGAACTGTTCTGGGACGGTCATCGTGTCGAAGTCCGGCGACGGTTCATCCTGACGGGGTTCCAGAAATTGGTCGCCTTCATTGTGAGCATCTGCGCCATTCTGGGTGGCCTTGGCGGCTTCGTGACCGGTTTCAACAATGCCACGGTTTTCCTCTGCGCACGCGACATTACGGTGCTGAGTTGCCCGATCGCAACGGCACCGGCGGGCAGGCGGGGTTAATCCGCAAGCGCGCCGGTCGTTGCCGACAGATCGGCGCCGGGCTGTCGATCGGCAATCAGAAACAGGCGCGGTCGCTTCAGGACCACCGGGCGCCGGGGCACGGAGCCCGGTGGTCCTGCTGGGCAGGTCAGGCCGCCATGGCCGGGGCGCCCGCCCTGGCGTCCTCCAGGATCATCGCGGCGGCTTTTTCGCCAATCATGATGGTGGGCGCGTTGGTGTTGCCGCCGACCACCACCGGCATGATCGAGGCATCGGCGACGCGAAGCCCGGCAATGCCGTGCACCTTCAGCCGCGGGTCCACCACGGTGTTGGGGCCGGCGCCCATACTGCAGGAGCTGGTGGGGTGCTGGTTGGAGACGCCGGTCTGGCGGGTGTATTCGAGCAAGGCTTCATCGCTTTGGATATCGACACCGGGGAAGATTTCCGACGCCACATAGGGCTGCAGGGCCGGCTGCTCTGCGATCCGGCGCACCAGGCGCAGGCCGAACAGGACCGCGCGAATATCGTACTCGGTCTTCAGGTAGTCGAACAGCACAGCGGGCCAGGCGAACGGGTCGGGGCTGCCCAGCCGCACCGTGCCGCGACCCTCCGGCCGCAGGTGGACCGGCGTCATGGTGAAGCCTGGGAACGGATGGGGGATCACGCCCTTGCGGCTGCGTTCCTTGGTGCTCCATTCGAACATGTTGATCTGGATGTCGGGCCGTTCCAGACGCTGGTCGGAGCGAGTGAAGACGCCCACGGTGATGCCGTTGCTCGCCATCGGGCCGGAGCGGAACAGGCCATAGCGGATGCCGGCGGCGATCTTGCGTGGCCATGAATTCTGCAGGTCGTTGAGGGTAATGGCCTTGGTGCAGCGCCAGCTTGCCGTGGTGTTGAAATGGTCATGCAGGTTGCTGCCCACCGCCGGCATGTCGCGCGCCACGGTGATGCCCATGTCCTGCAGATGCTGTGCCGGCCCTAGCCCCGACAGCAGCAGCAGTTGCGGTGAACCATAGGCGCCGCCGGACACGATCACCTCGGCACGGGCGTGGCTGGTCTGTCGGCCGGCTGGGGTCTGATACTCCACCCCGACGGCGCGGTTGTTCTCGATCAGGATCCGGGTGGCGTGGGCGTTGGTGGTGATGGTGAGGTTGGCGGGCGGGTTCGACAGGTAGGCCTTGGCCGCGCTCCAGCGGCGGCGGTTGTTGGTGGTGGTCTGGTAGAAGCCGCAGCCTTCCTGGTTGGCGCCGTTGAAGTCGGGGTTGCGTGGGATGCCGGCCTGCTGGCAGGCGGCGATCGTTGCGTCTGAAAGCTCGCCGTGCGGCGGCTGGTCGCAGACATGCAGCGGCCCGCCGGTGCCGTGAAACGCGTCGGCGCCGCGAGCCTGGTTTTCGGCTTTCTTGAAATAGGGCAGCACGGAGTCCCAGTCCCACCCGGTGCAGCCGCGCTGGCGCCATTCGTCGTAGTCGCCGTGATTGCCGCGTATATACACCATGCCGTTGATCGAACTGGATCCGCCCAACGTCTTGCCCCGCGGCAGGTACAGCCGCCGGTTCTGCATCTGTGGCTGCGGCTCGGTTTCGAACATCCAGTTCACGCGTGGGTCGACGTAGGTCTTGGCATAACCAAGCGGGATGTGAATCCAGGGGTTCTTGTCGGGCGGACCTGCTTCGAGCAGCAGCACGCGGTACCGGCCCGACTCGGCGAGGCGCGCGGCGACGGTGCAGCCGGCGGATCCGGCGCCGGTGACGATGTAGTCATAGGTGTCCGCCATACCTTCGTTTTCCCCTTTGGATAGCCAGCGGGAGGTTCGGGCATATGCGTATCGCTGGCAACAACCTTGGCTTCAGGCCGGTTCCGCCAAGGTTTTCGGGTGCCGTTGCCGCTGCTGGCTGGCCGCCTGTGACGCTGGATTTTTGCGGAGGCATGTTTCCCCCGCGCCTGATTTCGGCGATCATGGTCCGGCATGCCGCAGCGCGCAGGCAAGGAGGAGACGAGATGCTTCAGGTGGATCATCCGGCCGACATGAAGGCCTATATCGGCAAACCGGTCGGGGTCAGCGACTGGGTCATGGTCGATCAGAAAATGATCGACGCGTTTGCCGACGCCACCGGCGACCACCAGTGGATCCATGTGGATATCGAGCGGGCGAAACGGGAAATGCCGGGCGGTAATACGATCGCGCACGGCTTTCTGACGCTGTCGCTGCTGCCGCGCCTGAGTGCCGCGGTCTATCGCATTCGCCACACGTCGCGCGGCATCAACTATGGCTCCAACAAGGTGCGGTTCACTGCCCCGGTTCCGGCCGGGTCGCGGGTCCGGCTGAACCAGGTGCTGAAGGCGGTGGACGCTATCAGCGGTGGGGTGCGCCTGACTTTCGAGAGCACGGTTGAGATCGAGGGCGGCGACAAGCCTGCGCTCGTGGCCGAAACTTTGTCCCTGGCGTTTGACTGACCCACCTGCTCGCAGGTTCTGACCGGTCGCCGGATATGCTTGTGTATCCACGCCCGGTTCAAGTTCAGACCCGGTTTGAGTGCAGGCGTGGGTCAAGGCGGGCCATCGACCGATGGTGTTGGGGGTGATGTTGCCCGATTGCTGAACAGGCTTGCAGCGATGATTTCCTTTCCCCGACAGGCGCACCCGCTGCAAACCCGATGATGGCAAAATCCCACCTTGTTGTCGGCCTGGCCGCCTGGGTCGCGGCGGCCCCGCTGCTGCACGCCAACACCTTGAATGCCGGAAGCGTTCTGCTCGTATTGGCAGGATCGCTGCTGCCGGATATCGACCACCCGAAATCCTGGGTCGGCCGGCGGACGCGCCCGGTCTCCACGGCCATCGCGGCGGCGCTGGGCCACCGTGGCATCACCCACTCCGCGGTTGCCGTTGCCGGGCTGGCCTGGTTGCTGTCGCAGGCGGGCTATCGCTGGTCGGGGGTCGCGGCGTTGTCGGTCGGCTACCTGTCGCACCTGGCTGCCGACATGCTGACCCCGCGGGGCTTGCGGCTGTTATGGCCGATGCGCGGCACCTGGGGATTACCGTTGTGCCGAACCGGATCGGCGGCGGAGTCGGTCATCGTCCTGACGTTGGGATGCGGCGTTGCCTGGTG
The DNA here is from genome assembly GCA_965200665.1 of Rhodopila sp. Lineage (GTDB taxonomy): Bacteria > Pseudomonadota > Alphaproteobacteria > Acetobacterales > Acetobacteraceae > Rhodopila. Next base: position 2,185,259 of record OZ241370.1, read on the forward strand.
GGTGCTGCGGCACGGCGGGTTGATGCCGCGGTTGTCATGACCTCAGCGCCGGAGCGCCATCAGCAGCACCAGAAGTGCCAGGATCGCGGACACGGTCTGCCAGAACCGCAGCGGATTGCGCTCGATCAACGCTCGCCTGCGCGGTGGACCCGGGGCTGCGTGCAGCTCGCCATGTTCGAGGGCAAAGACGCACTCCAGCGCATCATCGACGCGATCCTCCGGGCGAACCGCGATCAGGCGCAGCAGCACCTGGTCCAGCCAGGCTGGCAGGTCGGGACGCAATTTCGCGATGGAGACCGGTGGATGATTGAAGGTGGGATGGGAGAAGGGTTCGATCTCACCGTAGGGGTAGCCACCGGTGAACATCCGAAACAGTGTGACGCCGAGCGCGAAGATGTCGGACTTTTCGTTACCCGGTTGGCCGGCAATCATTTCCGGTGCCATGTAACTGGGTGTTCCGGGCACGTTGCCGGCAGGAAAATCGGCGATGTTTGGTAGCCGCGCGACGCCCAGGTCGATCAGCTTCAGGCCGCCGTGCGGTTGCAGGATGACGTTTTCCGGCTTGATGTCGCGATGGATCACGCCGGCGCGGTGCAGTGCCGCCACCGCCTTGGCGAGCTTACCGGCGATCGCTGTTCCTTCGGTTCGGGAGACGGGCGGGCGGCGGAGCAGGCGCTGTTCCAACGTTTCGCCCTCGTAGAACGGCATGACGGTGTAGAGGGCGGAGCGTGGCGTCTCGATCACCTCGGCGATCCAGGGACTGCGCAGGCGTGCGGCGATCCAGGCCTCGCGCAGGAACGCCAGGCGCAACACGGGTTCGGCGCCGGTCGCAGGCTTTGGAATTTCATGATGACCGGACCGCCTGGCCCAATGGCACGAAACACCCGGCTGTAGCGGCCATCGGACAGCATCGTGCCGAGCGTGTAGCTGTCGATGGTGAGCCCTGATCGCGGCGTCGGAATGATTGGCAGCCGATCGGCAGCCGCCTGCAGATCGAATTGGTCGGCCGCGGGCAGGCTGATCAGGTCCACCACCAAGGCCGTCGCGTTGTCGCCGACACGGGCCTGAATCGCCGCGTCGACCAGATGCCGGGCGGTGGCTTCCGGGGCGTCGCGATGGTTGAGCATGTCGCGCAGGGTGACGTCTGACAGGCCGCCATGCACGCCGTCGGTGCAGAGCATATAGCGGTCGTGAATCCTGGTGGGTTCCTGGTCGTAATCGATGCGTATGTCGGGTTCGGCGCCAAGGGCGCGGGTCAGCATGTTGGGAATGGCGGAGCGGGGCGCTGCGTGGACGGTGGTCAGGCGGGTCAGGGTGCCGTCGCGAAGGCGATACAGGCGGGCGTCGCCGATATGGACGACGTGCATGTGTCGGCCGGACAGGATCATGGCGGTGAAGGCGCAGGCCATCCGGTCCAGGGTCGGGTCGGTGCGTCCCTGGATGTGCAGCCAGCGGTTGGCGGCCGTTAGCGCGGTGACGGCATTGGCTTTGACGCCTTTCAAGGGACTAAGCTGATCCTGGGCGTCGAGGAAGAGGCGAACGGCGCTCTCTGCGGCGACGCGGCCGCCTTTGGCGCCGCCGACCCCATCGGCCAGGGCGGCGACGAGGCGATGGCTGCCGAGGTCGGGCAGCAGGCAGGCAGCGAAGTCCTCATTGCGGTCGCGGTTGCCCCGATCGGTGGCGATGCCGACCTGCACGCGGAGTGTGTCCGGCAATGGCGCCCCCTGGTTCGATCGCGCGGTTCATAGATCACGCGGCTTGGATAGGAAGCAATGCGTGCTTGAATTTTGGTCAGGGCGCAGTGGTTCGCGGTGGGATGCGCAGCTCCGTCTGGCAGCTTGATCGGCATGCGGTGGCAGGGTGCAGGTCATGGACCGGCGGGTGAGCAAGGGCCGGCGGGGCCATGGCTCATTTGGGTCGGCGGCCGGCGGGCGTGGCACGACAAGTGCAGACGTGGACGGGGGATTGTAATGGGGGTGGGAGCATGGCCATGAAAAGCACCGGGATTGGGCGTCGTCTGCTGCTGTCCGGCGCAGGGGTCGTAGCCGGCAGCGGCGCGGTGACCGGCTTCCCGACAATCTGGGCGCAGAACATCAAGAACATCACGCTGCGGCAGTTCGGCACCGGCGTGTCGAACCTGAATGCAGTCGGGGAAAAGGTGAAAGCCGATCTGGGATTCACGCTGTCGATGACGGCGCTGGATACCGACGCGGTCACGCAGAAGGCGGTGACGCAGCCGAAATCCTACGACATCGCCGACATCGAGTATTTTGCCATCAAGAAGGTGTTTCCGACCGGCGTGATGCAGCCGATGGATGCCAGGAAGATCAAGTTGTACGACAAGATCGTGCCGATCTTCACCAAGGGCAGGCTGACGCCGACCAGTCCGGTGGCGCAGGGAACGACACCGTATTCGGTGGGCTATGTTGATGGGCCGAACGGCAAGACGTTCGCCAAGGGCGAGACCGGCTGGATGACCCTGATCCCAACGATCTACAACGCGGACACGCTGGGCATTCGGCCGGACCTGGTGGGTCGGCCGATCACCCGCTGGAAGGACCTGGTCGACCCGGTGTTCAAGGGCAAGGCGTCAATCCTCAACATCCCGTCCATCGGTATCATGGATGCGGCCATGGTCATGGAGTCGCTTGGCGCGTTGCAATACGCCGACAAGGGCAACATGACGAAGCCCGAGATTGACAAGACGATCACGTTCCTGATCGAGACCAAGAAGTCCGGCCAGTTCCGCGCCTTCTGGAAGAGCTTCGACGAGAGCGTGAACCTGATGGCGTCGGGCGAGGTGATCATCCAGTCGATGTGGTCGCCGGCGGTGGCGGCCGTGCGGTCGAAGGGGATTGCCTGCAAATACCAGCCGTTGGCGGAAGGCTACAGAGCCTGGGCCGGTGGGTTGGGGCTGGCCAAGCACCTCAGCGGGCTGGAGCTGGATGCAGCGTATGAATACATCAACTGGTATTTGTCGGGCTGGGTTGGCGCTTATTTGAACCGTCAGGGCTACTACAGTGCTGTGCTGGACACGGCGAAGCAGAACATGTCCGCTGATGAGTGGGGTTACTGGATGGAGGGCAAGCCGGCCGTTGCCGATATCTTAAGCCCTGAGGGCAAGGTGATGGAAAAAGCCGGCGCGGTGCGCGACGGCGGATCGTTCACGGAGCGCATGGGGCAGGTGTCATGCTGGAACTCGGTGATGAACGAGGACCGCTATATGATCCAGAAATGGAATGAATTTATTGCGGCGTAGCCTGCTTATGTCAGTGGCGGGGCTGCTTGAGCCGCATGGGGGCCTCCGACCAGTGGAGGCCCCCGCTGCCGCCTGTCGGCAAGGCGTCAGGTGCTGGAGGAGTTGAAGGCGCCGCCGTCGAGCAGCAGGTTCTGGCCGACGATGAAGCTGATCTTGGCGGAACACAGGAAGGCGCAGGCGTCCCCGAACTCGGCCGGGTCGCCGGCGCGGCCTGCGGGGTTGGTGGAGAGGCGTTCCTGCACGACCTCATCGATCGGGCGGTTGGTGCGGCGGGCGGCCTCCTGGAACCCGCTGCGCAGGCGGTCGGTGAGGAACGGGCCGGGCAGTATGTTGTTGATAACCACGTTATGGCGGGCGACCTGACGGGCGAGACCGGCGACGAAGCCGGTCAGGCCGGCGCGGGCGCCGTTGCTCATGCCCAATTCCGGGATCGGGGACAGGACGGAGGCGGAGGTGATGTTGACGATGCGGCCGAATTTCCGGTCAATCATGCCGTCGACCACGGATTTGATCAGGAAAATAGGGGCGAGCATGTTGGCGTCGACGGCCTTGATCCATGCCTCCCGGTCCCACTCACGGAAGTCGCCGCGGGGCGGGCCACCATTGTTGTTGACCAGGATATCGGGGGCGGGACATGCGGCGAGGGCGGCGGCGCGACCTTCCTCAGACGTGATATCACCGGCAATCGCGGTAACCTTGGCACCGGTCATGTTGCGGATTTCGGCAGCGGTGGCCTCAAGCGTTTCGGCGGTGCGGGCCGTGATGACCAGCTCGACCCCTTCGCGTGCCAGGGAAATGGCGCATGCGCGGCCAAGCCCCTTGCTCGCGGCGCACACGATGGCTTTTTTGCCTTTCAGTCCCAGATCCATATTCATCCCTCCTGTGTCATGATGACTGGCTGCAGACTACCAGGGAGACGGTGCCGCGACTATCCGGTCACATGGAGGCGATGTAACCGGTCGACACCAATCATGGGCTTTGACTTCTGGGTATAGTGCGTTTCTGGTCCAACCCGATTGCAAGGTAGTTCGATGAAGATCACTCGACTTGGTGCTGCCCTGTTGCTGGGAAGTGGGTTCGCTGCGGGGTGCGCCGTGGGACCGGGCTGGATCTCCGCCTCGGCGCAGGCGACGGACCCGCAGCAGAACTACCAACTGCTGACGCTGTTCAGTAACGTCATGGCACGGGTCCAGAACGACTACGTGGAGCCGGTCCCCAGCCGCAAGCTGATCGACAATGCGATGAACGGGATGCTGACCGGGCTTGATCCGCACAGCTCGTACATGAACGAGCAGGAATGGCACGACATGCAGACCGAGACATCGGGGCATTTCGGTGGCATCGGGCTGGAACTGACAGACAAGGGCGGCATCCTTCAAGTGGTCAGCCCGATCGACGGCACGCCGGCGGCGGCGGCGGGCATACGGCCTGGCGACCTGATCACGGCGGTGAACGGGAAGTCGCTTGCGGGCGTCAGCCTGAATGACGCGATCGTGGAGATGCGTGGGCCACCGAACACGCAACTGAGCCTGGTCCTGAAGCGCGAGGGCATCCAGAATCCGATTACGCTGACGCTGACCCGACAGATTATCAACGTGAAGTCGGTGACCAGCCAGTTGATCAACGATATCGGGGTGATCCGGATCAGCGAGTTCACCGAACAGACCAGCCCGGGCGTGGTGACGGCAATGCGGGGGCTGCGGTCAGCGTCGGGCGGCAGGCTGCGTGGGCTGGTGCTGGATCTGCGCAACGATCCGGGGGGGCTGCTGAGCCAGGCGATCGCGGTGTCGAACGATTTTCTCTACAGCGGTGGGATCGTCTCAACGCGCGGGCGGCACAATGACGACGATCAAAGCTGGTCCGCCAACGCGTCGAAGGACATTTCCGGTGGGTTGCCGATCGTGGTGCTGACCAACAACGGCACCGCTTCGGCGGCGGAAATCGTGGCCGGCGCGCTGCAGGACAACCGGCGGGCGTTGGTGCTGGGAACCCAGTCGTTCGGCAAGGGATCGGTGCAGACGCTGTTTCCGCTGCAGGGGAATGGGGCAATCCGGTTGACGACGGCGCGGTACTACACACCGTCCGGCCGGTCTATTCAGGGCGTGGGGATTACGCCGAATGTGGTGGTGGAAGAGTCGCGCACGCCGGCGCCGCATTTCGCACCGGAACATGAGGCCGCGCTGCAGCATGTGCTGACCAACGATGGTGGGACGACGCCGGCCAGCCCGCCACCGCCGCCCGCCGACCTGCCGGCGGTTGCCCAACAAATCCCGCGTTTGCCGCCGGTCGGCTGGCCCAAGCTGGACCCGGCCAAGCCGGGCACGGACTTCCAGCTGCAACAGGGCCTGGTCCTGGTCCGCGCCCTGACCGCCGGGCCGCAGGCCGCGGCGCGGTAGGAACCGTCGGGGCGAGCAAGCACGCGGATCAGGGCAGCTTCCTACTGACCTGGTTGCTGGCCCTGGTCCTCTTCCACCCTGCCGCGCTGGCGGCGGCCGATAGCCAGTTCCGTGACCACGCCGTGCAGCGTGCGCAGTTCCTGGTCGGTGACTTCGCCGCGCTGGAACAAGTGCCTCAGATTGCGCACCATGCCAGGCCGCTTGGGCAGGTTGCGCAGGAAGCCGCAGGCGTCGAGCTGATCGACCAGGTGGGTCATGAAGTTGTCGAGCTTACCCTTGGTGGCGACCTGGCTCTCGTTGGTCATCAGCGTGCGGGGTGGGGTTTCGTCGGTGGCGGTCCACCACTCGTAGGCCATGATTATCACGGCCTGGGCCAGGTTCAGCGACATGAACGCAGGGTTGAGCGGGTAGCGGATCAGCGCATCGGCGGCCGCCATGTCGTCGTTGTCAAGGCCGGCGCGTTCAGGGCCGAACAGCAACCCGGCGCGAAGATCCCGGTCGGTGATTGCGCGCAGCTCGGCGGCCGCGCCCCGGGCGGTGAGGACCGGTTTGACGATGTGTCGGGGCCGCGGGCAGGTGGCAAAGACCCGGTGCAGATCGGCTGTGGCCTCGGCCAGGGTTTCGTGGATGGTCGCGTGGTCGAGAATGCGGTCGGCGCCGGAGGCGGTGCGCCAGGCCTTTTCCTGCGGCCAGCCGTCGCGTGGCGCGACCAATCGCAGGTGAAAGAGGCCGCCATTGGCCATCGCGCGGGCGCAGGCCCCGATATTGTCGGCCAGTTGTGGGCGCACCAGGATCACGACCGGGCTGTTGCCGATCGGGTGCAGGTCGGCGCCGCCGTCGCGGCCAGTCATTGCGGCGGTTGGGGCATCAGGTGGCGCGCCGCCAGGTCGTGCCCTTTGGCCCGTCCTCGAGGATGATGCCCTTGGCCAGCAGATCGGCGCGGATAGCATCAGCGCGGGCGAAGTCGCGCCCCTTCCGCGCGGCCAGGCGTTCGGCGATGGCGGCTTCGATGCCGGTGGCGTCTTCAGTCCCGCCGCGGAACCAGGCGTCGGGTTCCTGCTGCAACAGACCAAGCAGCTTGCCGGCGGCACGGAGGTCGGCGACGGCGGCTTGTTTACCCGCTATCGCGGCGTCGGCCAGGGCGTGCATGGCGGAAATCGCCAAAGGTGTATTTATGTCGTCGCAGAGGGCTTCCACCACGGCGGTGGGTGGGTCACCGGGCGAAGCGTCCGGGGCTTGCGCAAGCGCGCGGTAGAAGCGGTCGAGCTCGCGCTGGCTCTCTGCCAGGCCCTGGTCCGAAAAATCCAGTTCAGCGCGGTAATGGGTGCGCAGGATCAGCAGGCGGATCGCCTCGGCCGGGGCCTTTGCCAGGATATCGCGGACGGTGAAGAAATTGCCCAGGCTCTTGGACATCTTCTCGCCGTTCAATTGCAGCATGCCGTTGTGCATCCAGTAGCGCGCGAAGCGGCTGCCGGGGAAAGCGCACAGGCTCTGCGCCATCTCGTTCTCGTGGTGTGGGAAGATCAGGTCGCTGCCGCCGCCATGGATGTCGAAGGTTTCACCCAAGTAGCGCCACGACATGGCGGAGCATTCGATGTGCCAGCCAGGGCGGCCGCGACCCCAGGGGCTGCTCCATCCCGGCAGGTCGTCGGTGGAGGGTTTCCAAAGGACGAAGTCGCCGGCATCGCGCTTGTAGGGGGCGACTTCGACGCGGGCACCGGCCAGCAACTCCTCCTGGCTGCGGCCGGAGAGCTTGCCGTAGCCGGGATCGGTGCCGACCGCGAACAGCACATGGCCTTCGGCTTCGTAGGCATGGCGGGAATCGATCAGCCGCTGGATGATCATGATCATCTCGGCGATGTGGGCGGTGGCGCGAGGTTCCTCGTCGGGTGGCAGGGCGCCGAGGGCGGCCATGTCGGCATGGAAATCGGCGGTGGTCCGAGCGGTGATCGCCTCAATCGATTCGCCGGTTTCCTGGGCGCGGGCGTTGATCTTGTCCTCGACGTCGGTGATGTTTCGAACGTAGGTCAGGTGTGGGTACAGATGCCGCAGCAGGCGCGCGACGACATCGTAGACGACAACGGGGCGGGCGTTGCCGACATGAGCAAGGTCATAGACGGTGGGACCACAGACATACATGCGGATGTTGGCCGGATCGGCTGGTTCGAACCGCTCCTTGCGGCGGGTCAGGCTGTTGTGCAGGTAAAGGTCGGGCATGGGCGCGTTGTCCGCGAATCCGGCGGCGAACGCAACGCGGGAGTGCGGGACGGCCGGCGGGTGCCGGGGACGCTCGGTTAACGTTTGACCTGAAGCGGGAAGCGACGTTGAGCCCTGACGCCAGCTTGCGCGCAGCAACGCGTGCACGCCGATTCGCGGCCGTGTTCGGGCCTGGCCTGGTGGTGATGCTGGCCGACACCGATGTGGGCAGCGTGATCACGGCCGGGCAGAGCGGCGTGCAATGGGGCTACCGGTTGCTGCCGCTGCAGTTGCTGTTGGTGCCAATCCTTTACATGGTCCAGGAACTGGCGGTGCGACTGGCGATCTTCACCGGGCGTGGCCATGGCGAATTGATCCGCGACACGTTCGGCCCGGTATGCGCCTGGGCGTCTGCGCTGTGGCTGTGTGTCGCCGGGGTTGGCACTTTGCTGACCGAGTTCGCCGGCGTCGCCGGGGTTGGCGAACTGTATGGGCTGCCGCGTTTCGTGTCGCTGCCGGTCGCGGTGGTGGCGCTACTGCTGGTCGTGATCACGGGGTCATACCGCCGGGTTGAACGCGTGGCGATGGCGGTCGGGCTGTTTGAGCTGGCGTTCTTCGTCATTGCGTGGCGGGCGCATCCGGCGATGACCGATCTGCTGCGGGGTGCTGTTGATGTGCCGTTCCGCAGCAAGGAGTTTCGCTATCTTGCAGCGGCCAATATCGGCGCGGTCGTGATGCCCTGGATGGTATTCTACCAGCAATCGGCGGTGGCGGATAAGCGGCTGTTGCCGGCGCATCTGCCGGCGGCGCGGTGGGATACGGCTATTGGGGCTTTGGTCACACAATCGGTCATGGCGGCAGTCCTGGTCATGTGCGCTGCGACCCTTGGCCGGGCACATCCGGACGCGAAGCTGACGACCGTCGGGGCGATGGCGGCGGCGCTGACGCCGTTGCTGGGTTCGACGCTGGGCAATCTGATGTTCAGCCTGGGTGTGTTGGGGGCCGGCATGGTGGCCGCCATCGTGGTGTCCCTCGCACTGGCCTGGGGGTTGGGCGAAGTCAGTGGCCACCGCCGCTCGTTTGAACGACATCCGCTGGAAGCCCGTTGGTTCTACGGCGTTTACGCGACGGGTGTGGTACTCAGTGCATTGGTGGTGGGGCTGTGGCCGGACCTTGTGGCGCTGAACGTGGCGATGCAGGTGATGAACGCCTTCATGCTGCCGCTGGTGCTGGGGGTTCTGATTGCGCTTGCGGTGACGGTGCTGCCGAGGCCGTACCGGCTGCGGGGTTTATATCTGTGGGTGGTGGTGGCCGTTGCCGCCATGACCTGCGGGCTGGGGGTGTTCGGTGGCCTGTCCGGCATGGGGCTGCTGTAGGACGCCTGCGCAACTGGGCTGGACCCAGATGCGCCCCTGACGGCAACTGGATGTGGCGTTTAACCAGCAGTGTGGCGGCTGAGGATGATGGTGGCGTGGTAGTTCAGAATGCCGCCATTGGCGCTGACCAGAATATAATCGTTGTTCGCAACCTGCCGAGCGCCGCCCTGTCCGCGGGCCTGGACGACGGCTTCAGACAGCGGTGTGAAAGCCCACATGTAATAGCCGGAGAGCTGGCCGCCACCGGTGTTGGTTGGGAGGGCGCCGCCGGGGCCCAACTTGCCATCGGCGACGAATGGGCCGCCCTCCCCCTTGGCGCAAAAGCCGTAGTCTTCCAGCGTCACCAACACGGTATAGGTGTAGCAGTCGTAGAGCTGGCAGGTGCCGATATCGTTGCGTGTGATACCAGCCATGCGGAAAGCGATCTCACCGGATCGTCTCGCGCCGGTGTCGACGCCGGGGTGCCGGTCGGTGCCCAGGTTGTCGCCGGGGGCGCATTGGGCGTAGCCGAGGACGTTCACCGGGGGTTGCTTCAGGTCGCGGGCCCGTTCAGGCGACGTTACGATGACGGCAACCGCACCGTTGGACACCAGGCAGCAGTCGAACAGGCGCAGCGGTTCGGCGATGAACCGGCTGTTGTGGTGGTCCTCCATCGTCATTGGTTGTTTCATTTGAGCCCAAGGGCTGAGCTGGGCCCATTTGCGCTGACCGACGGCGATGGTGCCGAAATGGTCTTCCGTGGTGCCGTATAGGTGCATGTGACGCCGGGCGGCCATAGCATATTCCGGATTAGCACCGAAATTACCATAGGCCGCACGCAGGCCGGTCATGCCGTTCAAGGGGAAGCGATGGGGGCCGGCGTAGGACTGGCCGGCGCCGCGCGAAGGTGACAGCGGGGCATCGGCGTAGACCAGAACGACGGTTTTTGCGAGCCCCTCGCGGATGGCCATGCAGGCATACTGCATCATGCTGCCGGCGGTGGAACCGTAGGCGCTCATGACGTTGACCAGGGTCAGGTTCTCAAAACCAAGCGTCATCTGGGCTCGGACGTCGATGTCGCCGGGGATGTTGGCGTTGAACAGCAGGCCGTCGACATCGGCTTTGGTAAGGCCAGCGTCGTCGAGGGCAAGGGCGATCGCTTCGGCCGCGAAATCGACGGAGCGGCGGCCGTAGATCTTGCCCATCGGCGTCACGCCCAGGCCGACGATCGAGCCCTTCGGTTGATTTGGCATCCGACGTCTCCCGGATCAGGTGGCAGGGCGGAATTTCGGGAGGCGGATGCTATCGCCGACATCCTCGAAGATGGCTTCGAGCGACATACCGATCCGAAGCTGATCGTTGCTGATCCCGACGACATTGGAAGTCATGCGTACGCCCTCGGCCAGATCGATCTGGGCGACATTGTAGGGCACCGCGGAGGCGAAGCCCGGGTTCATCACCTGGTGCATGATGGTGAAGGTGTACAGCGTGCCGCGACCACTGGCCTGACGCCATTCCAGTCCGGCGGCGAAACAGTGCGGACAGCGTTCGCGAACCGGGAAGCTCCAGCGATCGCAGGCTTTGCAATGTTGCAGCATGAGCTTGCCGTCGCGGGCGCCGTCGAAGAACGGTGCGCTGGTGTCATCCGGAACCGGGATCGGCTTCGATATTGTCTGCGACATGGGCGGCGTCTCCTTGCCAAGGAGGGTAGCCGCGCCGGTGGCGCGTGACAACGATGCGGCAGCAGGAAGACGTGGCCCTATCCGTGTGCCGCGTTGGCGGCGGAGGTTACTCGAACCGGCCCAGGCGCACCGCAGTGTGGCCTCGGCTGGGGCGCAGGCTCGGCATCACCAGCAGGCAGTTGTCGTGTGGCGTGCGAATTTCGGTCGCGCCATCCATGGCGATAAGCGTGTTGCGCCGCGGGATGATGTCGCCGCCGCGGAACGTCTGCACAAAGTTGAAATTCGACGTCATAGCGGTGACCGCGGTGGTGACCGCGGCCACGCGGGTATCCGTGACATTCGGCGGCGGCGGTAAAGGTGCGTCAGGTTCGATGAGATCAAGATGACGGAGCAGACCGGCGACGCTGGCCAGGAGAATATCGACCGTCGACTTCTCCCAGTGCTGGCCGGCCTCGACAAGACAAGCGGCGGCAGGCGTGTCGGGGTCGGCGAAACGCGGGTAGTCAATCAGGCGGCGGCCGTTGATATGGCCATGATCGGCAACGACGAGCGATGGTGTGCCGATTGCCCTGGCCAGTTTGCGTCCCTTGGCCGGCATGCCGCTGAGAATCAAAGGATCGGACGGCCACAGCATCGAGTGGAGATCGAGCAGCACGTCGACCGACTCGGCGAGGGGACGAACTTCCCGAGCGCGATCGAGTTCGATGGAATGGCGGGGACCGTTCAGGATGGCCGCGTCCCAGACGCGGTTCATGTCCTCATCAAGGAAGCGGGACGCGGTCGGGCGCTGCGGGTCGAAACGCCCGAACGCGGCAAGATTGAGGAAGCCGAACGACAGCCGGCCGCGTTTCGGCACCAGACCGGCCTGCAACAGGTGGCTGAGGACGACAGCGCCGGCCAGTTCGTTGCCGTGCATCAATGACAGCAGGGCGACATGCGGTCCCGGGCGCCCGGAATCCCGGGTGGTTACGCCTGCGATCCCGGTGTTGCCGGCAGCCCATTTGGCAAGGTCGGGCGCAGGCAGGTGAACCTTGAACTCGGGAAGCGGAGCGGGAGAGGAAAAGGGACCCATCGCGTGTTCAGGCTCACACGAGCAGCCGGTCAGCCAGGCGGCGGATGAACGCGTCACAGGCGTCAAGCTCCGATTGCGCGATCCACTCGTCCGGCTGATGGGCCTGGGCGATATGGCCCGGACCGCAGATGATTGTGGGAATGTTGGCGTTCTGGAAGAAGCCACCTTCGGTCCCGTAGGCCACCTTGCCCGCGCTGTTGCTGGCGGTGAGGTGCTTCACAACGGTGGTCAGGGCGTGGTCAGGCGACAGCGCCATGCCCGGCATCTCAAGCACAACCTCGTAGCTGAAGCCACAGGCTGGATTGATCGCCTTCATCGCCGGTTCGACGGTCTCGGCGATCCAGGCCTGCATGCGTTCGGCATGGCGGTGGGGCGAGTCGCCGGGGATAAAGCGCCATTCCATGGTGAACGCCGCGTATTCGGGAATGATGTTGAGGATGGTGCCGCCCTGGACGGTGCCGACGTGGATGGTGGTGTGGCGCGGGTCGAAGCCGTCCTCAAACGGGCCTTCGGCTTCCAGGCGTCGGGCTTCGCGCGCGACCCAGGCGATGGCCTCGCCGGCAGCTTGCACAGCGTTGACGCCCTTAGCCGGCTCGCTTGAATGGCCCGGTAGTCCGCGGACGGTAACGTCGAGGTTGAGCTTGCCCTTGTGGGCGAGGATAGGCTTCATGCCGGAGGGTTCACCGACCACGCACAGATCCGGGCGCAGCCCGGAATCCGCGATATCCTGGATCAGGCGCTGGGCGCCGCCGCAGCCGATTTCCTCATCGTAGCTGATGAACAGATGCAGCGGGCGGGCAAGGTTGCGCGCCTGGAAGTCGGGGACTGCGGCCAGGCAGGCGGCGACGAAGCCCTTCATGTCGCAACTGCCGCGGCCGTAGAGCTTGCCGTCACGGCGGCGGAGCGCGAAGGGATCGGCGGTCCAGGCCTGGCCATCGACAGGTACGGTGTCGACGTGACCGCTGAGGGCCAGGCCACCAGCCTGCTGCGGACCGATGATGGCGTGCAGGTTGGCCTTTTGGCCGGTGCGATCAGTGCTGACGCGGTAGAACACGCCGAAGCTATCGAGGTAGTCGCGGATGAACCCGATCAGCGCCAGGTTGGAGTTCCGGCTGGTCGTGTCGAACGACACCAGACGCTCCAGCAGGTCCGTCGTCGTCTTTGGGATAGCGGCTTGTCGCGGCATGTCCATAGGCGGCACTCTATACTCCTGGGCGTCGGCGGCAACTCAGGGCGCGGGTGGGGGCGGCGGTTGCATCGTGTCGGGTCAGGCTCCTGAGCGCAGCGCTCATTCTCACATTTAGTTGATTTTTGGCAGAACGCGAATCCCTGACGTGGCGTGGCCCGCCGATAGTGCTTGCGTCGTGGCCGGGCGGAGGGGCATCGTCGCCGAAACAAGAACAACACCCGGCGCGGGAGGGCAACTATGGAGACCTCAGAAAGCTCGGCCCTGGAGCGGGCAACTCTGCGAAAGATCTATTTCCGGCTGGTACCGTTTTGCTTTCTGCTGTACATCCTCTGCTATGTGGACCGCATCAATGTGAGTTTTGCGGCCCTGACGATGAACCAAGATCTGGGCTTGAGTGCGTCGGTTTACGGGCTGGCGGCGGGCGCGTTCTTCTGGGGCTACTGTCTGCTGGAGGTGCCTTCCAACATCATTCTGGAACGTGTGGGCGCCCGGCTATGGATCGCGCGCATCATGATCTCCTGGGGATTGCTGTCAGCGGCGACGGCGTTGGTGACGGGGCCGAAGAGCTTTTTCGTCGTTCGGGTGCTGATCGGCGTGGCCGAGGCGGGGTTGTTCCCAGGATTGCTGGTGTATTTTCACCGCTGGTTTCCGCAGAACCATCGCGGCCGTGTGGTGGGCTGGTTTCTGACCGGGCTGCCGCTGGCAACCGCGATCGGGGCGCCGGTGTCGACGGCGTTTCTGCAGATGGAGGGCGTTTGGGGACTGCACGGCTGGCAATGGATGTTTATCGGCGAAGGTCTGCCGACAGCCTTGGTCGGCATAACGGTGCTGTTCTGGCTGACCGAGCGGCCGTCGGAGGCCAAGTGGCTGGCGCCGGAGCAGAGGGCGTGGCTTGTGGGCAAGCTAAGCGGAGAGACGAAGGCAATCGAGCATGTCCGGACCTTCGGGATTCTGTCGGCGCTGATCAATCCCCGGGTCCTGATCCTGACGGTGATCTTTGCCGGGATCGGGATGGCGGGTGTCGGAACGGTGCTGTTCCTGCCGCAGATCCTGAAGGCGATCGGGGTGACCAACACGCAGGCAGGATTGCTGACGTCGGTGCCGTATGTGTTCGGGACGATCGCAATCGTGGTGTGCGGACATTTATCAGATGAGCGCTTCGATCGTTACTGGACCCTGGTGGTCACCTGCGGGCTGGCAACCATCGGACTGATCCTGGCCGGCATGCTGCACGACAGCCTGTGGGTGCTGGCGGCGTTCGCGCTGGCGACCGTTGGGTTTTACGGGATGAAGTCACCGTTCTGGCCGCTGCCGTCGACATTCGTGACGGGTACGGCGCTGGCCGCGGCGCTTGCACTGATCAACTCACTGGGCAACTTCGCAGGCTACCTTGGGCCTATCGCAGTGGGATATGCCAAGGACAGGACGGGGACGTTCGAGGCCGGCCTGTATGTGTTGGCCGGTGCCGCGCTTGTTTCGACGGTGACGGCACTGGGCTGCGCGTTGTGGATGCCACGGGGTGCAGCCGTGACGCAGCGATTGGCGGTCGCGCCCCGCTAGGTGTCGTTGCCAAGGAACCGGTCCGATCAGGTCCGGATTGCGCCTGTATCGCTGTGATCGGCGGCAAGACCTGGACTTCGATGGCGCACATGGGTGCCGGCGGACCATGCGTTGTATTTTAGGATGAACGTTCTACAATATTGCCGTTGCGGCGAGAATGGCACGATGCCTAACCCGCCACGGACAGGTGGTAGGATGGCAAGACCTAGGGAATTCGATGAGGGCGATGTTTTGCATGCGGCCGTCCTGTGCTTTTGGAAGCAGGGGTATGAGGCGACGTCGGTCAGAGACCTGGTGGCGCAGACCGGCATCACGGCGGCCAGCCTCTATAATGCGTTCGGGAATAAGCGTGCACTGTATCACAAGGCGCTGGAACACTACGTCGAGGTAAGTGTCGCGGACAGAATCCGTCGCTGCGGAATGCTGCCGCCTCTCGAGGCGATCGAGGCGTTCTTTGCGGATATCGTAAAACGCTCGCTCAACGATCGCGAACGGAAGGGGTGCATGCTTGTAAACGCGGCACTCGATGTGGTGCCGCATGATCCGGCCTTTCGCAAGGTCGTTGCTAAAGTTCTGGTTGGTATCGAGGTATTTTTCCTGACATGCGTCAGGGCCGGCCAGGCCGGTGGCACGGTTGCGCGGTCCTTGCCGGCGGAAACGTTGGCGCAAAACCTTCTTGGTGTGCTGATGGGCATTCGCGTTCTTGCGCGTGTGCGGCCGGAACGGGCGCTGCTCGAGGGTGTTGTCGCGCCGGCACTGGCGCTGCTCCGTGCTTGACCTGAAGTGGGACGCGAGGTGATCGGAATGTCCGCTTACTCGAAAAGTCGACGTGTGCCGAGGCGGGCATGATATTGAGGGACCAATACGAAACCGCCGTTCGCGGATTGCGCGCACATGTTGCCGCAATGCGGGATGAAGGTGCATCGTCGGAGACGATCGCGCTTGCAGTTCATGCCGAGCGCAGACGGTTGACGGCAGCTTTCAGGCAACTGACGCCTGAACCCTGGCGCTCACGCATTCAGGCCCGGACATTGGCTGCCTACGGCGATCCCGTGGGCCCGACCATCGAGAGTCTGCGTGCCCGGGGTAAAAGCTGGGACGACATCATCGGTAGTGCAACCCGTCCCGGTCCCCGGCCTTCGATCAACGTGGCGGTTGATAACACATGAAACCTGCAGGAGCGGCTTCATCTGTCCTGGTAAGATCATCTACGAAACGGTTGCGGCTGACGGAAGGCGAGAAAATGCGGCTGGCGCCGGCGGGTTTTGCCCGGCGGTCGACGTGCGACGTTACAGGCTGATCCTGCGGGGGACGGGATTGCATCGGGCGACCTGCTGGCCCATTCTAGTACGAATGCTATAGAATGGGCTGCACCGAATGGCCGGGAGGGGGGACGTGCAGAATAAAAATCGAGGCATTCGCCTGGGCGGCCATGGGCAACGCTTTACTCGCAAAGCTGTATGAGATGGTGGCTGACCTCAGCGATATGCTCGCGCCGAACGGCCTCGCTGTGCCGCTTCACTGCATAAGGAGCAGGACATGACCACGAGCGTTTTGGAAAGCATCGAGGGCTTTCGGGACAAGTGGCCTTTTGCGGCTCGCTACGCTCAGGTCAACGGCTGGCGGATGCACTATGTCGACGAAGGCGCCGGCGATCCCATCCTGCTGCTGCACGGCAATCCGACATGGGGTTACCTCTATCGCGATGTCATCCCGCCGCTGGTGAGCGCTGGACATCGCGTCATCGTTCCCGACATGATTGGCTTTGGCCTGTCGGAAAAGCCGGCCCGCGAGCAGGCGCATAGTCTCGACGGGCATATCGCGAACCTGACCGGCCTGGTTCGCCAACTCGACCTGCAGCGCCTGACGGTCGTCTGCCACGATTGGGGTGGGCCGACCGGCCTGGGCTTTGCGATGAGCAATTCCACGCGGGTGCGTGCATTGACCGTTATGAGCACCTGGGCCTGGCCGACGCCGCCGGCCGAGTTTCATACCCGCCTGTTCCCGTGGCGGGTGATGCATGCGCCATTGGTCGGACCCTATCTGCTTGGCCGGCATAACGTCCTGGCGCGGCGCGGGGTGTATCTGTCCGTAGTCGGCCGCGACAAATTCCGCCGCGAGGCGCAGGCCGCCTACGATGCGGTGCTGCCCGATGCCGAGACTCGCCTGCTGACCTGGGTGTGGCCCCGCTGGATTCCCCTGGATGACACGGCTCGCGCCCAGGCCCGCTTCGCGTGGCTGGAAGCGGAACTGGCGAAATCAAAGTTGCCGACGCTGATCATCTGGGGCCGCGAGGATGAGGTGTTCGATGCCGCAACGTTTGCAGACCGCTTCAAGCGGTTGATGCCGCATGCCGATGGGCCACACATGGTGACCGGAAGGCACTTCCTGCAGGAGGATTCCGGTGCCGAGATCGCCGAACTGATCACCGCGTTTCTTGGTACGCAGGGAGGCGCGTGATGGCCGAGGTTGCAGTTATCGCCAAGCCGGTCGCCGAGGATACCCGCCTGGCGCTGGTGCTGACGGAAGACCGGCTTGGCCACTACGCGGAATTCCGGGCTTTCTTCGTGCGAACCTTCAAGCTCGATCAGATCGGGCTGGCAGAACCGGGGTTTGTGCGCGCGCCATCCGGGATGAGCTATGCGCTGGTGTTCATCGGGAGGAGCGGCGAGCCGTTCCCGTCGGGGCTGGAAGTCTACGCAATTGTCGACGCGCTGGAACCGCTTGACGACACGATGGTCGACAGGGATCTGTGGGCAATCCTCGGCTGGATGGTTGGTGGTGTGGGCGCACCGTGGACGGTGGACGACCTCAACGCGACCGGCCGGCTCTATCGCATCCCCACGGCGGGATGATCCGCGATCGATGACATGGCGGCCGGTCCGTCGAAGATCCTGATAGGTACTGCATCCACGCAGGGTCGTCGTTCGGCAATAACGTATTGTAAGAAACGAAACTCCTTCTGGCCAGGGTTAGCCGAAGCGGCAGCAAACGGTTGGAATTGAGCAGGACCGCGTTTCAGCAAGGGCGGCGAGCAAAAGCACCCGCACAACGCCGGTTAACTCGATAGGGCCACGCGGCCGCACTCAGAAGGCGCAAATTCGGTGCCGGCGGACAGGATTTCACCCAAGCAATTGGTGGTTATTCCGCGCGTGCCCGACTTGGGAAGCGGATGCCGGGGTGATAAACGCAGGCATGACCATGGCTCAAGACCTTCAACGCAGCGTAATCGCGTCAAGCCACCGAGCGTTGGCTGCATGCCGCGGCAAGCCAGCATTTTGCGGCTCGGTAGCCTGTCGGCGTTCGATGCGCCGTCCACTCACCACGGCACTGCTGGTCCTCGGCATATTTTACAGTGAACCTTTAGCCGGTCAGGCGCGTTTATCCGCAGCGGACAGTGGGCGATATACCGGTTTGCCGCTGCCACGTTTCGCGTCTTTGCGTTCAGAGCCGGTGAACCTTCGGCGAGGTCCTGGCTTGCGCTACCCCATCAAGTGGGTGCTACACCGGCGGGGGCTTCCAGTTGAAATCGTCCAGGAATTCTTCACTTGGCGATCGGTGCGCCTGTCCGACGGCACTGTTGGCTGGGTACACCAATCACTCTTGAATGGACGCCGGAACTTCATCGTGCAAACCGCGGCATTTATTCGCGCTGAGGCAAAAAACGGTGCGGATGTGATTGCAAGGCTCGAAGATGGGGTGATCGGCCACATTATCAACTGCCGTAAAAATTCGTTTTGGTGCAAGGTCGAAGTCGAGGGATACCGTGGTTTTATTCAGCGGAACGAAGTCTGGGGTGTTCACAACGTGGAAGGCGTGGCTGGCTGAAATGATCCAGCCGAAGCTCGCGGCAATCACTCTCTTGGGACTGTTCAGTGTAACGGCATGTCAGCATCCAAATGCATCGTTGGCTGAAGCCCGAACAACGGGAACGACATCATCCGCGCCCACTGCCACAAGCAGCCTGACGGAAGCCCCATCCTGTCCGAATGGCCTCAAAGCCAGGCTGGAGACCGGGCTCATCGTGAAGTTCGAGGGCTCTGTTGCGAGCGATCCTTCCATCTGCATCCAGGAGTGGGGCGGGAAAAGGTATGAGTTCTGCCTCGGTTTGTGGAATGATTTGCGCGTCGAGCGCGGTGCACGCGACCAATGCAGCAAACTGAATGCGATCATGCAGGCACCAGCCGGCACCACAGTCAGCCTCGATCTAAGCACACGACTCTGGAAATCCGCCGTAGTGACACGCGAAACGGGGGACTCGCTCGTCATCAGCCATCGCCAGCGACCGACGATGAAATTGCGTGTGGTTCGACAGGGCTTGGTTGCACGACCAGGTACAATGGCCGAAAGTCTCTATTGGGTCGACCGGGCGACCGGGGTTCCGCTCAAGAAGCAGAGCGTCACCAGAATGACGGACGGCCACATACAGCGTGTTACGACCTGGCGCGTTGCGTCGCTCGAGACGGCGAACGTTGCAGAAACCGCGTTGCCGAATGTATCCCGGGCTGTCACTGACTGAGGAGCCGGCCGCGGCGCCCAAAGGAGGTCTGTATGCAGACACGTCGACAGATTATGCGCGATGGTGCCAGCTTCCTGTTGCTCACTCCTGCCAGTGCCAGTGCCAGTGCCAGTGCCAGTGCCAGTGCCAGTGCCAGTGCCAGTGCCATCGCTAAGAGCCATACTTCGCAAAGGCTTCCTCGCGCAGTGGAACAGCCTTCGCAAGATCTCGCCACTACACCGCTTGGTCCGGTAAACGTTGCGGCCAGATGGGCGTATATCATGGACCACAACACCGGGGCGAAACTGCTCGACAAAAATGCCAGCGAGCCGATGCCGCCGTCGTCAATGGCCAAGTTGATGACACTTTACATTGTATACCAGAGACTGCAGGAGGGGCGGCTGGCTCTGAATCAGCGTCTGCCCGTGAGTAAACGGGCATGGCGTATGGGTGGATCCAGAATGTTTGTCGAGGTCGGCAGCCATGTCTCTGTGGAGGCGCTGATCCGAGGCGTGGTCATACAGTCAGGAAATGACGCAAGTCTTGTCCTCGCCGAGGCTATTGGTGGTTCCGAAGCCGGCTTTGTCGACGTCATGAACGACAAGGCGCAGCAGCTTGGCATGACGGCAACGGTCTTTCGCAACTGTACTGGTTGGCCTGATCCCGACCAGCACACATCGTGCCGCGACATTGCTGTGCTGGCGCATCACATTCTCCGCGAGTTCCCTCAGTATTACCATTACCAAGGCGAAAAGTCGTTTTCATATGACAATATAGAGCAAGACAATCGGAATCCCCTGGTCCAGCATGATCTGGCGGATGGTTTAAAAACCGGCCACACCGAAGCGGGTGGCTATGGCTTGTGTGCCAGTGCGGAAAGGGATGGGCAGCGCATAATCATGGTGCTGAACGGTTTGCCAAGTTCGGCGATGCGGGCAGAAGAGTCCGAACGCTTATTGGAATGGAGCTTCCGGGAGTTCGATGACGCGACCATTTTCCCTGCCCACGCTCTTGTCGACGATGTGCCGGTTTGGTTGGGGACAGAGCAAACAGTACCTATAATGACCGTCGACGATGTCGTCGTTACCTGTCCCCAGAAGTTGCGCGACCGGCTGCAGGTCTCCATAGCCTATCATGCACCGATAGCCGCGCCGATTGCTGCGGGAGATGATATTGGCCGGATGACCATTTCCGTGATGGGAATGGCCCCAACGACTGTTTCTCTCGTCGCCGGCGCCGACGTCGAACGCCTTTCACTGCCGGGACGCGGTCTAGCAGTCATGTCGAGTTATTTTGAAGCTTTGCTAAGTCAGACTTGGTAATCGGCGCCCGTATTGCGATGGGTTCAGGTAAGGTCCGCCGTCCGTTCCGACAACACCTGTGCGATGAGCCGCGCCCACTGGCCAACACCAGCCGCCGCTGAACAATGTTGCTTCCTCACCGTCAGTTAACCCCGGCTGCGCGCGGCGTTCGGGAGGGCAAAATAATTGTCCATTGCTTGCCGCATGGTCCGGGCAATCAGGAGACGATGGGATTTACGGCAGAGCAGCATCTCCTCCCGCCGGTTCGTCAGAAAGCCCATCTCAACCAATACGCCGGCGATATCGGGGGCGCTCAAGACAGCGAAACGCGCATGCGGTGCCGCAAGTGGCGACATCTTTACGTGCGACCGAAGGCTCTTCACCAACGCATGCTGCAACCGTGCTGAATGACCCTGCGTCTCCCGCCGCATCAGGGCCCCCAGGATGTTCAGCACGTCACGAGAGGCAGCACCCAGCGACGGATCGGTATAGCGCCCGGCGCTGTTTTCCCAACGTGCCATCGAGGCAGCATGCGCGTCCGAGGCGCGCCAAGCGAAGCGGTATACACAAGTGCCATGTGCCGTTTGATTGGGTGAGGCATTAGCATGCAACGAAACGATCAGCGTGGCGCCGATCCGCCTGGCATGCGCTACTCGCTCTTGCAACGGGATGAACACATCGGAATCGCGCGTCATGGCAACGCGATAGCGGCCGCATGCTACCATCTGGCGGCGCAGTTCCAATCCCAAAGCCAGAGCGACTTGCTTCTCGAGCGTACCACGAACACCAATGCAGCCAGGATCCTTGCCGCCGTGGCCGGGGTCTAGCAGAACGAGAGGGCGGTGTTCCCCCCGGCGCATGGCATCACGCCGAGGAGCCGAACGGCTGCGGGCATGGGCTGCCGTCGGCATCTCCCAACCGGAGCTTAAAAGGCCTGCGAGCGCGGCTGACCCGAAGGTCATGTGGCGTCGGGTAAGCATTGAACGCGTCTTATCACAGCGTATCAAGCCAGCACCACAGGTCATTGGTTTAGCGTCTGAAAATGGCGAAGCGGGGTTGGCATGCACTCGGCAGCATAACATCCTGCCTTGGTGTCATGCTCGAACCGATTGGAAATATCCCGGCCGCGGAAGCGGAAGCGCGTTACTATGCGCAGGCCAATGAGTGCGTCGTGGCGGCGTGATTCAAACCAATCAGCCTCCGGCAAATCCGGCGCGGTTTAGATCGTGCAGGATCGGACGAGCCGCCATCATCGGCACGGACACGCGGTCATACTGTCACACTATGCTCCGATGTATCTCGGCGCGTTCTGGGCGCCGGCAAAGGTCAGCCTTTGTAGCACCAGCGCGGCAGCATCACGCCGTCGGGCATCGTCACATAGACCAGCCGCACCGTGCGTCCGATGCAGTCATCGTCGGGCATCGCGCCTTCGAGATTGCTGATCATCATCGGCCCTTCCGCGAGCCGCACCCCGATCGCGTTGTAGGGCGGCGGGTAGGCCGGCAGATAGTGACGGTGGAACACCACCCAGGAAACGATCTTTCCATCGCCCGAAACAGGCGTCCATTCGAGTTCAGCGGAGAGGCATTTGGGACAGGCCGGACCGGGTGGGTAGAGCCAGGTCGCGCAGTGCTTGCAGCGCTGCAGTTCCATCGCGCTGGCACGGATGCTTTCCCACAACGGCTTGTCGTACAGGCCCATCACGGGCTGCGGCGTTTTGACTTCGGTCGTATTCATGACGTTCAGGCTCCGTAGATGACCGAGAAACAATGGCCGGCAACGTCGGACGTGTAGTGCACGTGCCGCGCGTCCTTCACCTGACGGTCCCCGCATTCGCCGCGCAGCTGACGCACGCATTCAACCTGGTGCGCCCAGCCCTGCATGTAGGTCTCGCTGAGATGTCCGCCGCTGGTGTTGGTCGGCAATTTGCCGCCTGGTCCAATTCCGCTCTCGCGCAGAAACTTCCCGGCCTCGCCGACCTCGGCGTAGCCATAGCCTTCCAGCGCCAGCGGCACGTGGACAGAGAAGCTGTCATAGACCTGCAGAACGTCCATATCTTTCGGACCGAGACCCGATACGGCATAGGATTGCGCCGCGGCGGCCTGCTGTGCGGGCAAGTAAAACTCATCGACGCGCGACTCGAGGCTGGTCGCACCCCGGTTGAGGTCGGAGCGCCCGATACCCTCGATAAACACCGGCCTGCTGCTCAGCGTCTTTGCCCGTTCCGCCTCCGCGATGATCAACGCGACGCCGCCATCGTTGATCAGGCAATAGTCGAACAAGTGCAGCGGCTGGCAGACATAATGGGAAGCCAGATAGTCGTCGATCGAGATGCGCTTGCGCTGGATCGCGTTCGGGTTCAGCGCTGACCAGCTGCGCTGCGCGACCGAGACCTCGCCCATTTCACGTTCGGTAAAGCCGCGCGCGTGCTTGTAACTTTGCAGTGTCAGCGCATAGAGCGCGCCCTGAGACGTGAAGCCCCAGGGCGAGTGATAGACGTAAGAGAGGTGGGCGTTGCCGCCCATCGCCGCCGGCCCGCCATACTGCGTGCCGGCACTGCGCTGATCGTTACCGTAGATGAGCGCCACGACTTCGGCATAGCCGGCCTCGATCGCCATGACAGCCTGCGAGACGGCCATGACGGCGTCCGCCTGGTCACCCCACCGCGGATTGATGCCCGCGAGTTCGCCCATGCGTTCATAGGCGGTGGTAGGACCGGCGATCAGGCCATCGATCTCGTCGCGGTTGATGTTCGCGTCCTTCAGCGCGTTACGGAACGCCTCAAGGCCGTAGCCTAAGGAATCGTTTGGTTGCTCGCCGGCGCGGCAGCGCTGCCAGTCGCGGACCCAGTCGGTGTGGCCGACTCCGATGACAGCGGCGGCGCGCTTGTTACGAGGGTTTGGGTGGCGGCCGCCGAAGGCCAGGGGTGAAGGTGTCATGCCAGGATCATCCTCTCCGTGAGCGCCACGATTTCCTCGCGGCTCGTGTCAATTTGCATGAATTCGGAAGGCGCGCATTTGCCCGCCTTGCACGACCACAAGAACCGCTGAGCAGCGCGCCGCTAGATTATGCCGCGCTCCTGCAACGAAGTGATTTCGGCCGCGCTCATCTGTAGAAGTTCGCCAAAGACATACTGATTATGCTCCGCAAGCACAGGGGCGCGGCTCTGGACGGTTGCCGGCGTACGCGACAGCCGCACAGGGTAGCGTTCATACGAGAACGCGCCGCCGACTTCGGGGTTCTCGATGACCGGAAACACCTCGCGATGCTGCAACTGCGGATCATACTCCACACGATCTTCCGCATTCTGCACGACGGCGGCGACAATGCCAGCCGCCTGACATTTCCGCATGATGTCGTAACGTCGCCGCGGGCGCGTCCAGTTGCTGATAATCTGATCGAGCTCAGCCTGATGCGTGATCCGTGCCTCGTTGGTGGCGAATTTCGTATCGAGGACGAGACCCGGCTGTTCCATTACAGCGCACAAGGATTCAAACTGCACCTGGGTCTCGCAAGCGATGAAGATCCACCAATCCTGACCATTACGATCTTGGCCCGCGCAACGATACGTATTGTGTGGAGCCAGGGCTGGAAACTCCGCACGATTGCCCGGCGGGAAATCCGGCCGACGGGTGCGTCGCCCGTTAACCTGATAATCCAGCATATAGGTGCCCAGCATTGACATCGCCCCCTCGGTAACCGAGTAGTCGATAAAGCAACCCTCACCCGTCTTCTTCGCTTGCAGCAAACCCTGGATCAGCGAAAGTCCGCCCATCCAGCCGCCCATGACATCGAGATACGAAAATCCCCAGCCCGCGGGCGGCTTGCCGGGCAAGCCCGAGGCCAGCGTCAGACCGGATTGCGCCGCGGCCGTCGGCCCGTAGCTACGATACGTCTTCCAGTCGCCCGTGTGCCCAAAACCCGACGTACTCATGTAAACGAGTCGCGGATTCAGGGCATGAATTCGCTCCCAGGTCAGGCCCCAGCTCGGCAACACCTCGGCACTGAAGTTTTCCACCAGCGCGTCGCACATGCCGATGAGACGCTCGACGATCTTCAGACCTTCCGGGCTTTTGGTGTTGAGACTGATCGCGAGCTTTCCGTTGTGTAGCGTATTGAAGTAAGGCGCGGCGTAAAGTTTCGGCCGTTCAGTGGCAGAAGTCAACTCGTCGCGATGCGTGTTGAACTGGGGATCGGAGTAGACCTTCTTCATGCCCAGCGTTTGGGCCACCTTCGGCTCGTCGGTCACGATGCTCGGTGTCGCGTTGTAGCGGTGATCGTCCCACCCTCCGGCACGCTCGACATGGATGACTTCGGCGCCGTAATGCGTGAGCAGGCGCGTCGACCACGGACCGACGGTTTTCCAGGTGAAATCGAGAACGCGCACACCGCTGAGCACACCGGGACGAGCAATTGACGTAGTGTTCATCGGACGACTCCCGTTGTGCGCAGTGCCATGATTGCATCAGCCGACATGCCGAGATCGTGCGCCAATACGTGCTCTGTGTGCTCGCCGAGATTCGGCGCGCGGCCGCGCGGTTCAATTCCCAAGGCATCACACGCGAACGGACCGCGTGGATACGGGATTGCGCGGCCAATCTGCGGATGTTCGATAGAGCGCCAATAGTCGCGCTGCCGGTAATGCGCGATGTCGTAATTCTCTTCGGCGGCGTGAACCAATCCCCATGAGATGTTGTACGACTGCGCGCGATGGAAGCATTCTTCACCATCGCTGGCGGCGATCAGACGTGCGATGGCGTCACGTATGACGCTGCCCGTCCGATATTCCGACATACGAAACGTTTCGTCCTTGTACTTCGGATCGTGCAGCTCGCCAGTCACGCCCTTCTCGTCCATCCACTTGATCAGCTTCTCCCAGACCGGCCGACCAAAATTCTGCATCACCGCCATCATGTACTTGCCGTCGGCTGTCGGGAGCTGCAACGGAGGCTGCCGCCTCGGATTGGCGTGCATGCCCGTCTGGCGATACATCGTCGAACCGTAATACATCCACTGCGGAATCGCCGCCTCGGTGCCGATGGCGCATGCGTCATGTATCGACACGTCGATGAACTGGCCTTCGCCGGAGCCCATGCGCTCGATCAAGGCGGCTGTGATACCGTGAAGCATGAAGGCACAGCCCATGTGCCAGGCATGGCGGCCTTTGCCACCGATCGGTGTCTCCTTCGGATCGGAGTAGCCCGAACTCGCCATCTGTCCGCCAAGGGCAAGATGAGCGACATCGTTCACGACGTAGTCACGCCAGGGACCGTCCTGGCCGAAGTCGGTGAGCGAGGCGTAGATCAGGTTGCTGTTCGATGCGGCGGCATCATAGCCGAGGCCGAGGCTCGCGAGCGTCCCTGGTGGCGTGCTCTCCAGGAATATGTCCGCTTTCGCCACCAGTTGCTTCAACAGATCGCGGCCTGCCGGCCGAGCGATCTCGACGGCCGCACTCTGTTTGCCGGTGTTGTTCCACCAGTAGTCGATGCAAAGGTCGGGGTCGGGCTTGTCGTCGACAAACGGGCCGCACCAGCGGCCTGGACTGCCCGCGATCGGCTCGACCTGGATGACTCGGGCGCCACCGTCCGACAGCAGTTTACCTGCCCATTGATTACGGCGATCGGCCAGCTCAATCACCGTGAGACCCTCGTAGACGCCCGTCATGCTGTTTCCTTTTGCAAAGCCGCACACCGCGTTGAGGGCGGCTGAGCCACCCCGGCACCGGGATCGGCGGAAAAGCGTGCCATAGCCGATAGCCGCCTGCCAACCCAGTCGACCGTGTTTCGTCACCATCGCCACATGGAGATCGCGCTCTATGGGCGGATCCGTTGCGCCGCTGGGCACCGCAGTCGAGGCTTCGCGAAATCAACTCGGCGAATTCCTCGTCTTGCAACTGAACCGGAAGGCCGTTGAACAGGGTCGCCGATGCATCCTCCTCGAACGTCCAGCCGACCGACCTGCGGCCTGCCAATGGCCATCACTCTGGAGCGCCAGGGTTGTCGTGCGAGTATTGGAGGCGAGGGCAGACCGCTGCTAATGCTGCCGGGTAATTTCAGGGCGCGGTGGCATGGATCCGCCAGATGGTGTTGCCAACGTCATCAGCCACCAGCAGCCCACCGCTTCGGTCCAGTGCAACGCCCACCGGCCGGCCACGTGCCTGCCCGTCTGTGTTGAGGAATCCAGTCAGAACATCCAGCGGCTCGCCGTCTGGTTTGCCGTTGACGAAGGGGATGAAGATGACGCGGTAGCCGCTCGGCGGCCGACGGTTCCAGGAGCCGTGCTGGCCAACGAAGGCGCCCGCAGTGAATGGCGCTGGTAGACCGCTGTGGGCCGTAATGGCCAATCCCAGCGAGGCTGTGTGGGCGCCAAGTGCATAATCCGGCGCAATGGCACGTGCTACCAGGTCCGGTCGTTGCGGCTTCACACGGTCGTCGACGTGCTGACCGTAGTAGCTGAAAGGCCAACCATAGAAACCTCCATCGCGGACCGAGGTCATAAAGTCGGGCACGAGATCGCTGCCCAGCGCGTCACGCTCGTTCACGGCTGCCCATAGGACCGGCGTCGAACCAGGCGCAAACGACAGGCCATTGGGGTTGCGTAGGCCGGTGGCGTAGCTACGATGGCCACCGGTGCGTGCATCTACCTCCCAGATCTGCGCCCGATCTTCCTCGGCAGGCAGGCCGTTCTCGCCGACATTGCTGTTCGAGCCGATACTGACGTACAGGAACCGGCCGCCAGGGCCTGCGACAAGGTTCTTGGTCCAATGATGGTTGATCCGGCCGGCTGGCAACGCCGTTAATACCGTTCCCGGTTCGCTGATGCGGGTCTGGCCGATTTGGTAGGGATACTTTCGTATTGCGTCCGTGTCGGCCACAAAAAGTTGGTCGCCAATCAGAGCGATACCATAAGGCGAGTTCAATCCTTCCAGAAGAACCGCCTGCATGTCTGACACACCGTCGCCACGCGTATCGCGCAACAGGATAATGCGATTGGCGCTCGGCACCCCGGCACCGGCGCGGGCCATAGTCCGTCGGGTGATAAAGCCACGGAGTCCGGGGGTGGCATCCGGCTTCGGAGGCGCGTTGGATTCGGCCACCAGCACATCGCCATTCGGCAGTACATAGACATTTCGAGGATGGTTAAGGTTGGTGGCGAAAGCCTCCACTGCGAGTCCTGGCGCCGCAGTCGGCCGCTCGCCGTCGCGCCAGCCAATCGCCTCCGCGATGCTAACTGTGGGAAACATCGTCTCGTGTGGTGGCGGCAACTGCGGGTGCGGTCCAAAGCCGGAGGACAGCGGCAGGGTCGCGCTATCACCGCAGGAGACAAGCGCAAGCCCAGCGCCAACCAGCGCCAACGAGATCGTCGCCTGAACAGATCGTTTCATGGTACTGTGCTCCGAGGTATTGTGAAACCCGTTGAACGCCGGAAAGTTTCGAGGTCATCGTCTTCCGGATCGTCGGACGCGATTTCTTCCATCCCATCGACCGGGCACGCCAGCCTGGAAGGTCGCGAGAACCAGCAGGGGCCGTATCGTGTCCGGCGCCAGGGAGGTCAGCCGCAGGGTGCTGCCCACATAGTCACGTCCATCCTCTCAGCGACGTTGAACTCGCTGATTGAGGCATACCGCTCCGTCTCAAGCATTCGTTTCCAACGAAACGGGGGCCTTGACCCCTGCATTAAGTGGAGATCCTGCCGACTGGTTGCGCGACGTGATGCTACTGGCTACTCGCGCAGGGAGGGCGTGATCCGACCAGCCGTGCTATTTACAACTTGCGCCGATATGTACGTCGTTGAACCTCTCGTCTCCAGCCGCCATGTACGGCTCCAGCCCAATGACGCAGCCGGGTTTGTAAGCATACACGTTGGCCCGCGTGATCAGCGGAATGTTGGACACCTGCTCGGAAATCTCGCGCATAAGCTCGAGCATCGTGTCCTGCCTGACAGGGTCGGTGGGTTTCAGTTGCCTCGCTCCTGTCAGAAGCGCGTCGATTTTCGGGCTGGCGGCGCCGCCGGGATTGACGCCGCCACCGGTGCCGACGATCTGCATGATGCTTTCCACCGCGTCACCACGCCCACCGTTACGTCCGATCATCATGTCGCCCCGCGGGGTTGGTCGCGAGAATTGCGTGTATTGCGAGACGTCGATGACGTCGAACTTCAGCTTCACGCCGACGTCTGCCCACATGCCCTGCAACGCTTCCGCCAATTGTCGGTACTCCGTGGTGTTCAGCAGTAGCAGCGTGATCTCGGCATTGTTCTTGTAGCCGGCTTCCGCCAGCAGAGTGCGCGCCTTCCCCGGATCATAAGGATAACGGCTGTCAAGTTCCTTGAGGTAGAATGGCGAGGTGGTCGCCCACAACTGCTCCGTGGGTCGCGAACTGCCTAAGCCGATCGCATCGGCCAGCGCCTCGCGATCCAGCGCATACATCAGCGCCTGCCGCACCCGTACGTCATGCAGCACAGGCCGCGAAACGTTCAGGTAGATGTCCCATAGCGCGTTCTTCTCCGCCATCTGGATTGTCAGACCGGCGGCCTTAGCTTCCTGAATTGTGCGCGGGTCGATCAGCGCGATTGTTGCTTCACCGGATCGGATGGCATTTAGCCGCGCGCGCGCGTCCGG
Source organism: Rhodopila sp. (assembly GCA_965200665.1). GTDB lineage: Bacteria > Pseudomonadota > Alphaproteobacteria > Acetobacterales > Acetobacteraceae > Rhodopila. Next base: position 2,214,387 of record OZ241370.1, read on the forward strand.
CACGTAGTGATTTTCGAATCCCGCGGGACGATCTTCCTTGCCGCGCCAGTATTCGTCATAGCGCGCCATCACCGTCTTGACGTTCGACTCGAATGATTTCAGGCGATACGGTCCGGCGCCAATGCCCTTCAGCGTGCCGCCGAAGACCGGTTCGCCGGATGGCAATGGCTCCAGCGCGGCCGGACTGATCATCATTCCGCTATTGTAGGCCAGCCTGAACTCGATCTGCCCGCTTGGCTGACGCAACTTCAGCTTCACGACGTCATCGCCGACCGTTTCGATAGCCGTGATCAGCTGAGCCGTATCGGCTACCGTGTTGCCGGCGCGCCTGCCAAGTGCTGCGCTGCGCTCGAAGTTGCGCTTGACGGCGGCCGCATTAAATTGGGTTCCGTCGTGGAACTTTACGTTGTGACGGAGCTTCAGCGTCAGCTCGGTCAGGTCGTCGTTCATCTGCCAGGACTCGGCGAGGCCTGGAGTCAGCCGCCCCTCCTGGTCAAAGCGGATCAGGGTATCGTAAAGCGCCAGCAAGGTTTCGTGCGAGTAGCTGCTGCCGTTCTGCGGCTCCGCCGGGTCCAGCGTCGCGTTGCCGGAGGAGTCGTAATAAATCAGCACCGCTTCGGTATTGAACGTCTCCGCCGACTGCGCGCGACCGGACCCGGCCAGCACCAGGTAGCCGGCAACCATCATGCAGGCGATTAATTTCGTCCTCATGGTTTTCCTCCCTGTTGACGTCACCGGCCTTATGGCCGTGTGTTAACGCGCCTCACCAGCGCGCCCGACCAGTATGCCCCTACCGTAATATGGCCATCGCTGGCTGCGGCAGGTCATGCGGCCGGCTGTCGAGCAAAGTCTTGACCGAACCGCCGGCAAGACGCGGGCCGTGCGTGTGCAGGTGGCACGCCGCCGCGCCGCCGCCGTTGATCGGTTGTCGAGGTGGCTTCTGCGTCGAACAGATCTCCATGGCGAACGGACACCGCGTGCGAAACCGGCATCCGCTGGGAGGATCCAGCAGGCTGGGAAGATCGCCCCGCAGGATCAGCCGGTTCGACGTGCGCTGGCGCACCGGATCGGGGAAGGGCACGGCGGACACCAGCGCTGCGGTATAAGGATGCCCCGGTGCGTCGTAGACGCGGCCACTGGGACCTTCCTCGACAATTTCACCGAGGTACATCACCGCCACGCGCGGACTCATCAACCGTACCACGGCCAGGTCGTGCGCAACCAGCAGGAACGCCGTGCCCGACTTGTCCTGGATTGCCTTCAGCAAGTTGAGAATCTGGCTCTGCGTCGAAACATCCAGCGCGCTGACGGGTTCGTCCAGTACCACCAATTCCGGACGCAGGATCATGGCACGCGCAATCGCGATGCGCTGGCGCTGCCCGCCCGAAAACTCATGCGGATAGCGCGCCGCGTAGCCGGCATGCAGCCCGACCGCCTGCAGGATCTCGGCCACCGCCGCCCGCCGGTCCGACCGCGACACGTCAGCGTGGATCTGCAACGGTTCTTCCAGCAATTGGGCAACTGTCATCGACGGGTTCAGCGACGAATAAGGGTCCTGGAACACGATCTGCACCCGCCGCCGCAGCGCGCGCAGTTCGGAGGCCGGCAGCGTCGTCACCTCCGTGTCGCCCAGACGCACACTGCCGGAATGCAGCGTCACCAGCCGCAGCAGCGCCATGCCGGTGGTTGACTTGCCGCTGCCCGATTCGCCCACCAGTCCCAGCGTCTCCCCGGCATCAATGTGCAACGAAACATCGCTGACCGCGTGCAGCCATTTCCGACCGCCCCACAGGGTGGAACCGACGGGGTATTTGACATTCAGATCACGAACCTGAAGGCAGGGCTGGGTCATGACATCACCGGTTCAGAACGTTCGGTGGCGGCTTTGCGCAATGTCGCACGCAGCTGTCCGGCGCGTGCACAGCGTACGAGCCCATGATCGTCCGGCGCCAGCGGCACCGGCTCGCCGGCACAGATCGCGGGCACGCAATGGCTGCACCGCGGATGAAAGCGGCAGCCGGGTGGCCAGGCATGGGCCTGCGCCACGACGCCCGGGATGGCGACTGGCGGCTGCCCGCGTTCCAGCGCGACCTGGGGCATCGCCTCCAGCAGGCCGGCTGTATAGGGATGCCGCGGACTACGGAACAATTCGTCCACCGGCGCCGCCTCGACCACCTGCGCGCCATACATCACTACGACGCTGCGGGCGATTTCCGCTACCACGCCCAGGTCGTGCGTGATGAACAGCACCGACATGCCAGACTCCTGCTGCAGTTCCCCCAGCACCTCCAGAATGCGCGCCTGGATCGTTACATCGAGCGCCGTCGTGGGTTCATCGGCGATCAGCAGGCGCGGATCGCAGGCGATCGCCATGGCGATCATCACCCTTTGCCGCATGCCGCCGGAGAACTGGTGCGGATAGTCGTGGGCCCGGCTGGCGGCCGAGGCGATATGCACGCGGTCCATAACCTCCACCGCGCGCTTCCAGGCGTCGCGCCGCGAAACGTTGCGGTGGCGCCGAACCACTTCGGCGATCTGATCACCGACCGTGTAGGCAGGGTTCAGGCTGGTCATCGGCTCCTGGAATATGAAGCCGATCGCATCGCCCCGGAACCGATTGAGCTGCCGGCTCGACAAGCCGACCAACTCATGCCCGTCGAACTTCACGCTGCCGCCGGTGACACGGCCGCCTTTCGCCTGCACCAGCCCGACGGCTGCCTGTACGGTTACGCTCTTGCCTGATCCGGACTCGCCTACGATGCAGACGATGTCGTTGCGTCCGACACTGAGTGAGACGTGGTCGACGACCGTCAGCAGACCGTTCGGCGAGGGGAACTGAACGACCAGATCGCGGATTTCCAGCAGCTTGCCTTCGGCGCCCGCGGAGGCCTTGGCTCGATCCATCCTCAATCTCCCGCGCGTCGCATGCGGCCGACGGAATCGCGGATCCCGTCGCCGATCAGGTTGAAGCACAACACCGTAATCGAGATAACCATGCCGGCAGCAATGGTCGGCACCGGGGAGCGCTGCATGAACGGGAACGCAGCCCCAAGGATCGAGCCCCAGCTCGCTTCCGGGGGCTGCACACCAAGCCCAAGAAAGCTCAGCCCTGCCTCGGCTAAAAGCGCCTGGCCCATCAGCACCGTCGACTGGACGACCAGAGGCCCCGTCACGTTTGGCAGGACATGGCGCAGGATAATACGCCCGTCACTGCAGCCGGTCGCGCGCGCCGCGTTGATGTAAACCTCCTGCCGCACCGACAGGGTGCTGCCACGAACGACGCGCATCACACGGGGTGCGTAGACCAGCCCGATCGCGGTCATGGCATTGGTCAGGCTTGGACCCACCAGCCCGACGATGACCACTGCCAGGATCAGGGCAGGGAAGCTCATCAGCGCGTCGTTCAGGCGCATGATGATCATGTCGACCCAGCCGCCAAGGTAGCCGCTGATCAGGCCAAGCGGCAAGCCAAGCCCGACAGCGATGACGACGGCCTGGACGCTGGCGATCAAGGACATCCGGCTGGCGAAGATCAGGCGGCTGAGCACATCCCGTCCCAGGTCATCCGACCCCAGCCAGTACATCGCGCCGGGTGGCTTCATGATATTGCGCAACGAGCTGCGCGCCGGGTCATGCGGCGCCAGATAGGGCGCAAAAATGGCAATCAACGTGATCAACAGCAGGATGACCAGCGAAACGACCGCCGTGCGGTTGCGCATGAACCGCTTGACGAAGCCGCTGGGCGGCGGCAGGGCGACGGCGGCTGCCTGCAGCGTTGTTGCGCTCATGACTGTCGGACCTTCGGATCGAAGTAGCCATAGGACACGTCAACCAGCAGGTTGACGAACAGAACGACGACCGCGGTGATCAGCGCGACGCCGAGCAGCACCGGCAGGTCGCGGAGGAACACGGCGCGCACCGCCAGCGATCCGACGCCGTTCATGGCGAAGATCTGCTCGACGATGACCGCGCCCCCCAGCAGACGGCGAATCTGCAGGCCCAGGACGGTCACGATCGGGATCGCTGCATTCTTCAGCCCATGCTTGACGATGATCGACAGGGCGGACAGGCCCTTGGCGCGCGCCGTCTGGATGTAGTCGCGCGACAGCACGTCGATCATGGCGCCGCGCACCTGGCGGGCGAGTTCGGCGGCGAGGCCAATGCCCAATGTCACCGATGGCAGGATCAAGCGGCGCAGCCACTCCACCGGGTCGTCGGCGAACGGCACGTAGCCGGTGGCCGGCAGCAAGCCCATGTTCAGCGCGACGACAAGCACCAGCAGCAGGCCGATGAAGAATTCCGGCGCGGCGATGCCCATCGAGGTCGTGATGATGATGAGACGGTCGGCCCACGAATTACGATTGAGCGCCGCGAGCACGCCCATCGGCACCGCGATGCCAATGCCGATCAGGGTGGAGCCCGCTGTCAACGACAGCGTGATCGGCAGGCGGTCGAAGATCAGCGACACGACCGGGCGGCCGCTGGTGAATGAGGTTCCAAGATCGCCCACCGCGACGCCCGACAGCCAGGTCCAGAACTGCATCAGAAACGGTCTGTCGAGGCCAAGACGGTGCCGGGCCGCCTCGATCGCCTCAGCCGAGGCGTTGTCGCCGGCGACAACCGCGGCCGGGTCGCCTGGTGTCAGATGCACCAGAAGGAAGGTGATTAACCCAACCAGAACCAGGATCGGGACCGCGCTGAGAATCCGGCGGCAAAGAAAGAGCAGCGTGCTCACGGCGCCACCACTACTTGCAGCCCGCGCCAACGCGCGTGTCGTTGATGCGGTCGTTGCCGGTTGGGAGGTACGGCGGCAGGTTGCTGACACAGCCCGGCTTGAAGGCATAGACGTTCGACCGCGTCATCAGCGTGACATGCGCGACCTGCTCTGTGGCCACCCGGGACAATGTGTGGATCACCTCCGCCCGCTTCGGGTCGGATGGCGCCAGTGCGCGTGCCTGATCGATCAGCGCATCAACCTCCGGAACGACTGGCCCCCAGGGCTGCGCCCTGCCGCTGATCGCCTCCTGGAACGTCATCAGCGGATCGGGCCGCCCGCCCCAGCGCACCATCAAAACGTCGCCCCGGCCAGGCGACGGGCGGCGGAACAGCGTGTACTGCGAGACGTCCACCGTATCGAATTTCACGCGGATGCCGACGTCGCCCCACATGGCCTGCACCGCCTCACCCATGGTCTTGTACTCGCCGGTGTTGAGCAGCAGCCAGTTGATGTCGACACCTTTCGGATAGCCGGCCTCAGCGAGCAATTTGCGGGCCTTGTCCGGATCATACGGGAACAGCTTTTCCAGTGCCGGATCGAACCACGGCGATGATGCGGCGAAGAACTGCACCGTCGGCTTCGATGCGCCGAACCCCAATGCCTCGGCCAGCGCCTCCCGGTCGGTCGCGTACATCAGGGCCTGGCGCAGTTTCAGCTTGCTGATGTTGTCGTGGCTGGTGTTCAGCCCGATTTCCCAGGTGCTGTTTTTCTCGTTGATCTGCACCGCAAAACCGGCGTCCTTGGCCTCGGCGATCTGCCGCGGCTCGATCAATGCCAGGTTTGCCTGGCCGGAGCGCAGCGCGTTCAGGCGCGCCCGAGCATCCGAAGCGAAATTGTGCTCGAACCCGGCAGGCCGTCCCTCGGTGCCCTCCCAGTAGGCGTCGTTGCGCAGCATCTGGGTGCGGACGTTGGATTCGAAACTCTTGACGCGGTACGGTCCGGTGCCGACAGGCTTCAATGCGGCACCGAACGGCATGTCCGTCAGCACGGCGGGGCTGATCATCATCCCGGCCTGCGTCCCCAGCAGATAGGGCATCTGCCCGCTCGGCGCCTTCAGCTTCAACCGAATGGTATCATTGTCAACGATCTCGACGCCGGCGACCTGCGTAAACGTCTCCAGCGTCACGCCGCCGGCGCGCGGACCCAGCGCCATCGATCGCTCAAAGTTCTTTGCCGCTGCCGCGGCATTGAACGGCGTGCCATCATGGAAGGTTACGCCCTTGCGCAGGGTGAAGGTAATCTCGGTCAGATCCTCATTGTAGCGCCAGGACGTGGCCAGGCCAGGCTTTGGCTCGCCACCAGCATCGAGACGGACCAGCGAGTCGTAGATCGCCATCAGCACGCCCTGGGCGAAGCTGCTGTTGTTCTGCGGCTCCTGCGGATCGAGCGTCTGGTTGCTGACGGCGTCGAAATAGATCAGCGTTGCATTCGGATCGGGTGCCTTGTCCGCTGCCCAGGCGGGCCGGGCAGCGGGCGGGGCAGCGGCGAGAATTGCGGTCAGCGCAATCGCGCTGCCGACGCGGAAGCAACCGAAAACTCGTTTCATTTGCATGTGGCGCTCACCTGCACGTCGTTGAAGCGGTCGTCGCCGAACGGCAAATACGGCGTCAGGTTCATGATGCAGCCTTCGCGAAAGGCGTAGACGTTGGAACGCGTCATGAGCGGCGCCTGCGCCACGTTTTCCACCGCCACGCGCGCGATCTGCTGCAGCACTGGAATCCGCTGCGGATCGGTCGGCAGCATGCCGCGCGCCTGGGCGATCAAAGTGTCGATCTCCGGACTGGCAACGCCGGTGGGGTTATAGGTCGCCCCCGTGGCGATCAGTTCCTGGAACACCTGCAACGGATCGGCCCGTCCGCCCCAGCGCGCCATCAAATAATCACCGCGATAGGGCGGACGGCGGAACACGTTGAACTGCGAGGCATCCACAACGTCAAACTTAACGCGGATGTTGGACTCGGCCAGCATCGCCTGCAGAGCCTCGCCCAACTGCTTGTACTCGGTTGTGTTCAGCAGCAAATGGGTCACGTCAATGCCATTCTTGTAGCCTGCTTCGGCCAGCAACGCTTTCGCCTTGGCCGGGTCGTACGGATAGATTTTCTCCAAGGCGGGGTCAAACACCGGGGACGACCGGGCAAACAGCTGGACGGTGGGTGTGCTGCTGCCGAAACTCAGCGCGTCGGCCAGCGCCTCCCGGTCAATCGCATGCATGAAGGCCTGGCGCACCTTCAGGTCCTTCATCGGCGTCTTGCCCAGATTGATGTAAATGTCCCAGACGCCGTTCTTTTCGTTCATCTGGATGGCGAGGCCGGCGCTTTTCGCTTCCGGAATCTGACGCGGATCGATCAGCGCGATCGTCGCCTGGCCGGAGCGGACGGCGTTCAGGCGCGCTCTGCCATCAGGCACGTAATGGTGCTGGAAGCCGGCGGGCCGGCCCTTTGTGCCACCCCAATAGTTATCATTTCGGACCATGACCGTCTTCACATTCGATTCGAAGGACTGAACGCGGTAGGCACCGGATCCTATCGGCTTGAAGGTGACGCCAAAATCGGTGTCGTTGATCGATGCGGCGCTGGCGACCATGCCCGCAACCCCGCCCATGACAAACGGAATTTGGCCGCTGGGCGATTTCAGGTTCAGGCGGAATTCGAGTGGACCGAGCACCTCGACCGAGGCGAAGGGCTTGATCGAGTCAACCATGGCGCCGCTCGCTTTTGGGCCAAGGGCAATATTGCGGTCAATGTTGCGCTTCACAACCTCCGCGGTCAGCGCGGAGCCGTCATGAAACGTCACACCGGGACGCAACTTGAAGGTATAGGCAGTCATGTCAGGGCTGACCTGCCAGGATTCGGCAAGCCCCGGTCCGGGATTTCCCTTGTCGTCCAGCCGCACGACCGTGTCATACAGTGCCAGCAGCACCTCCTGCGAGAAGCTGCTGCCGCTCTGCGGCTCCGCCGGGTCAAGTGTTTCATTGCCGACGGCGTCGTAATAGATCAGGGTTGCGGCGGTACTCGGCTCAGCCGCCTGAACACCGCCAACGGCAAGCACGCTGCCGATCGCAAGGACGCTGCCGATGGCGAGGCGAGTAAGCAGCGCTGTACCCATAAGGCTACGCATTCTCATTTGCATCCCGAAGCAATTTGAACATCGTTGAAGCGGTCATCGCCGGCCGGCAGGAAGGCCTGCAGGTTCAAGATGCAGCCTGACCGATAGGCATAGACATTGGCGCGGGTGATGATCGGCAGCGTGGCCGCGGTGTCCGCCATCACGCGCGACAGTCGCTGCATCAACTCCACCCGGCGTGGATCGGTCGCGGCCATCGTGCGGGCATGGTTCAGCAGTTGGTCGATCTCGGGGCTTGCGGATCCGCCAGGCGCATAGGACCCGCCGGTACCGACCAGCTCATAGATCGTTTGCACCGGATCGCTGCGGCCGCCATAGCGCGCCAGCAACATGTCGCCACGCGGCGGCGGCTTGTAGAAAAGCGGGAACTGCGAGACGTCGACGACGTCGAACTTCACCTTGATGCCGACCTCACTCAGCATTGCCTGCAGCGCTTCGCCGATCTGGCGGTATTCGCTGTTGTTCAGCAGCAGCTGCGTCAGCTCGAACCCATTCGGAAAGCCGGCTTCCTTCAGCAACGTCCGGGCCTTCGTCTGGTCGAACGGATACCGGTTCTCCAGGTCCTTCACATAGTAGGGCGACTGCCGCGACCAGTATTGCCAGGTTGCACGGCCGCTGCCGAAGGTGAGGGCATCGGCGATCGCCTCGCGGTCGATTGCGTGCATGATCGCCTGCCGCACCCGGACATCCCCCAGCGGCCCCTTCGCCAGGTTCGGGTAGATGTCCCAGAACGCGTTCTTTTCCACCACCTGGATCGTCAGTCCGGCGTCCCTGGCCTCCGGAATCTGCCGTGCGTCGATCTGCGCGATGTTGGCCTGCCCGGAGCGCAACGCGTTCAGGCGCGCGCGGCCATCCGGGACGTAATGATGTTCGAATCCAGCCGGACGACCGGTGGTGCCGCCCCAGTAAGCGTCATTGCGCGACAGGACGGTCTTCACGTTAGCCTCGAACGACTTCACCTTGAATGGGCCGGTGCCGATCCCGTGCAGCGCGCTGCCGGCCGCGGCATCCTTCAGTGCCGCAGGGCTGACCATGAAGCCGGCGGTGGAGCCAAGCCAATACTCGATCTGGCCATTGGGTGATTTCAGCTTCAGCCTGACGATGTCATCGCCTTGCACGTCTATGGCCGCAATCAGGCTCATGGCCTCATAAATCGTGCCGCCGGCGCGGCGGCCGAGCGCCATGTTGCGCTCGAGATTCGCCTTCACCGCGTCGGCGTTGAAAGGCGTATTGTCATGAAACATGACGCCGCGCCGCAACTTCAACGTGATCTCGGTCAGGTCCTCGTTTCGCGTCCATGACTCGGCTAGCCCAGGCCCAGGCGTGCCGGCATCGTCCATGCGGATGAGGCCATCGTACAGAGCCATCAGCACCTCGTGCGAATAGCTGCTGTTGTTCTGTGAATCGGCGGGATCAAGCGTCTCGTTTCCGGCGAGGTCGTAATAGACGATCACCGCCGCCTTGTCGGGTTCGGCCGCCCACGCGGCGGATATGGGCCCCGATTCGATGAGGATGAGCGGCGTCATCAGGACAAGCGATGCCATGACGACAAACCGGGTCGCGACGGCAGGGGCAGCCAAGACCCCGAACACACACCTTCTGATACATCCCACTTGTTCCCGGCCTCCGACGCCGGTGAGTGCGGGGCTGCAGCGAAAGACGTAAAAGGCACCCGAGATGGCGACCGCCGTCCCGCATGCTCCACTCCCTGCAACCGCGCGCCCCGTTCCCGGGCACTGTTTTCCTTGTAACGCAACGTGACAGGGTGCCGGCGGGCTGTCCACACAAACCGGGCTACGCCCTGGACATGTGCTCGCCAACCAATCGCGGGCGGGGGTGTGACCCATCTTCCAACCAAGTGCGGAACCGGTGCAAGCTGGATGGCGTTAGACCGTGATTGCGCTGAGCGGACCGTTCAAACGGAAATCATGCGATCAAACAATGAGCCAGACATTGGAAAGGCCGCACTGCCGGCCTGAAAGTGGTTAGGACCTGGACCCTGTGGGAGGACAGACAGTTTTCGTGCCGCCCCCACCCTCAAGATATGTCCGGTGCTGGTCCATTCTTCTGGTGGCACTGCTCATGTGCGTGGTCCTGCCCGCGGACGGCTTCGCCCGTGCGAGCGGGGGCTACGCCCGGCCGGGTGGCTTCAGCCGCACGCCCTCTTTTGGCGGCAGTGGCGGATATCGGACGCCCTCCACCAGCGGCGGCTACAGCAGACCATCGCCGTCCGTCAGGCCGTCCACACGGATGGCGCCTCAGTCACCAGGAGACCGCAGCTTTTCCGAAGGCCGGTCCGGTGCCGCGCTCGACCGTTACCGCACGCAGCAGGATGATGTCCGGCCCCAGCGCCAGTATCCGCCGGCGCCGACCGCGCCGCAGGGTCAGTCATACCAGTCCCCACCTCGCCCATACGGACCTTCCCGCGCTCCCGACCGGTCTACCTGGTTCAACCAGCGCGGCTGGTCCCTCCCGCCGTCGACCTATGCTGGCGGCAATCGCAACTTCGGACTGTGGAGCGGACTGTTCCTTGGGGCGCTGTTAAGTAATCTCGGGCGACCGGAATCGATCGACTTCTTTCACAACAACCAGAACGACCCGGGGTATCGGCAGTGGCGGGCCGAAGCTGATCGGCAGGCGCAGGACAACGCCGACCTGCGCCGAAGATTGGACGAGCTGGACCGTCAGCTGGCGGAAAAGGAAGGCCAGTCGCGTAATCCAGGCGCTCTGCCGCCGGATGTTCCGCCCGAAATCGCCCAGGCGACCCCAAGCCGCACGCCGGACGTTCCGGACGAGGCAGGTGGTTCGAGCTGGGTGTGGGTCGTGCTGCTTATGGGCACCGGCGGAATTGCCTACCTCGCTTGGCGCCGTCGTCAGTCGGCCGCCGGAGGATCATCATCAATGGTCCGCCAACCCGGAAGTCCGCTGCAAAGCGCCGGCGGGATGCTGCGGCACAAGATATCGGGCAAAGGCTACACGCCGTCGAAGTTCCGCGTCGGCATGACGCTCGCCTTGGACCCAACCCCGTTTATCCTGGCGGCAGGCAGCATCAAAGTGCCACAACCGCAGGGAACCGGCCAGGTCAGCGTCAGTTCGATCGGTCACGTGGAGGCCGGCAATACGCATCTTGTCCGGCTCTATTTGCCTGACGGACGCACCCTGGTGCAGCTCCATCTCGACAATGCCGGGGATCCCAACGAGTGTCGTCTGTTTGGAACTATCGATGAAATCACACCAGCCGATCCCAGTGAGTGGGGCGCCTGGCTGGATCCGAATGATGGCATGATTGGCTGGCCGGCGTTCCAGACGAAAGACGGCAAGACCTACGCGCGGGTTTGGGTTCCTGGCGATACCCGCATTTCCCCCCGGGTGCTGACCGAGACGATTGAAAGCCTGTCCGGCACGCGCACCGTGCAGTGTCAGGCCATGCTCTACGCTGCCCCCACGGGTGCCGCGAGCCCCGCGCCGGATACCGAGTACATCATGGTCGCGGCAGTCCAAGACGGTCCACGTGCCTGGGTTGAGGTTCGGGCCGGCATTGACCTTAATCCTGTCACCCTTCAACTCGCATAGGCCTTCATGGACCGCATATTCACCACCCTGCAGCAGGGGCTGCCTGTTCTCGCTGAACAGTTCGCCCTTACGCTTGCGCTGCTCTGCCTCGGCATCGCCTGCTACACGATGCTGACGCCGTTCCACGAGTGGCGCCTGGTGCGGCAAGGCAACACGGCCGCGGGCATTGTCCTCGCCGGCACGTTGGTTGCTCTCGCACTGCCGCTGGCGGCAACTTTGGCCGCGAGTGTGGTGACGCTCGACATTCTGCTCTGGGGGCTAGTGGCGCTGGTTATTCAACTCGCAACCTTCGTGGCCGCAGCGGTGTTGATCCGCGGACTCCGGGCGATGATCGAGGCAGACAACGTTGCGGCGGCTTTGGTGCTGATCGGCATCCAGATCGCGGTGGCACTACTCAATGCGGGCGCGATGTCCGGTTAATTCCTCTACACAGGAGACTGCGATGTATTCATTCATACGGAACCTTGTCGGCGTGAAGACCGATCAGGCTGTAAACAGCGCCGTTGAAGCCATCGTCCGCTGGGATCCACAGTCCGCGACCGAAGCCGAACTTCGCACGATGGAGCAGCACCTGGATGTCGTGGGCCGCCAAGTGGCCGAAGCGCGGATGGCGTTCGACAAGGAAAAGCGGGAGGCTGATACCATTCAGACCCTGTCGCAGCAGCGCATGGCGGCCGCGGAGCAGATTCAGCATCGCATGGAGACGGAAACCGATGCTGCCCGCAAGGCCGAACTCGAGCGCAGCCTCGCTACCCTCGTTTCGATGCTTGAAGGCATGGCTGCCGATGTGGATCGCGAAAAGCAGGATGCGGTGGACGCGGCCGAGTTCCTGCACTCGCTGGAGAGCGCGTATCGGCAGGCCGGCCAGAAGTTGAAATCCGCCCGCGACGAGCTGAACCGGGCCCAGCGGGACATGAGCCGCGCGACCCAGCAACGCGAGATGGCGGAGCGCCGGGCTGAGGCTGCACGTCAGGCCGCGGGACTTTCGGGCGCGACGAGCGGGCTGAGCGTCGCGCTGAAGGCGATGCAGGACAATGCATCCCGCAACCTGGCTTCGGCCGAGGCGGCAAATGCCAAGGCGCGGCTTCTTGCACCGACAAGGCCGGAGCAGGATGACCCTAATATCGCGGTAGCGATGGCGCAGGTTCAAGGCCGGCTGCCGATGCCGACCAGCCTCAATGACCGGCTGGCGGCGTTGCGGCAGAAGCAACTGGGTGGTTCGGCAAAGCAGATTGGGTCGTCGTAAAGTTACTCTCGTAGCGGCGGAACTGAAGAAGAGCATCTTAAGTTCTGATATGCCCGAAATCTTCATGTCCGCCGAAGCCGCCGTCGGTAATACACGGCGCGCCGGCAGAGGCTTATGTCGTTCGCGTAGCGCCGCCATCAGCACGCGAGCCTGGTCGCCAGCACATCGAGCGCCAATGTCCGCCGCGCCAACACGTCGACCCCATGTTCAGCGATCCCTTCGAGGCGCGGCAGAGCCTCCCGCCGAACTTCACGGTCCGCACCGGAAATGTACCCGGATGCAAAATATCAGCGCAGCACGCGACGATCTTCAATCCTTCGCCGCCTTGCACCAGGCTAACGCGACAATGTCACAATCAGGGTTGAAGCTGCGGGTTTGACCAGCGTGCGCGCAGCAATCCGCTCGGTGCGGCCACCTCCCAGCGCGGGCCCGACTGCTTCGCCGTCTGCGTCGCGGTGCCGCCATGTTCGGCCTGTCCAAGCCCAGCGAACCTTGGCCGCAGCACGACGACCTTGTTGTCCTTGCTCAGATCCACCTCACCGGCGGCGATAGCCGTCACCTGCCAGCCGCCGAGCCGTTCACCGGTTCGCGCCGTGATTGATCTGCCGTTTCCGTTCGGCTGGAAGATCGCCACCGCACCATCGGGGGAGGCGATGATCCCGGCCAGGCGCGGCATGCCCGGATCGGCCGCCATGACACCGGCCACCGGCTTGCGATCCGGCGCGAACAGCGGCCGCGCAAGCGCTACATCGGCCCACAGATTGATTGCCGGGGCGGCCTGAACGGCGGGCTTCATCACCTTGGGCAATGCATGGCCCGCTACGCCCGCAGCCTGACCGGGTTCGCCCGCGGCAGTTAAGGGATAGGTTAGCTCCATCACCACGACCAGCGTCAGCAATCCACAGGCCAGCGCGAGCAGCCGGATCATGATCCGGCCTCAAGCCCGACCGGGCCCAGCGGCTCATCGAAGCGCAGCAGGCGGCCGGCGTTGCCCATGCCAACCAGCGTGCTCAGGTTGTGGAAAATTGCGGCAATGATGGCACCCTCCGCTCCCAGCAGGCCGGCCGCCGCCAGGCTGACCAGGATTATGGTCCAGCCCAGACCGATCGCCACATTGACATGGATGGTCCGCCGGCAGCGGCGGCTCAGCCGCAGGCATGTGCCCAGCCGGCGGAGGTCGCTGGTCATCAGGACAATGTCGGCGGAGGCCAGGGCGACATCGGTACCTTGGGCGCCCATTGCGACACCCACCGCACCCACCTTCAATGCCAGGCTGTCGTTGATCCCGTCGCCCACGACCAGCGGCCGGTATCCCGCCGCCACCTCGCCCAGCACGCGTTCCATCTTTTGCTCCGGTAGCGCTTCGGCTTGGATTTCGGTCATACCGAGGGCTTCGCCGATACGCCGCGCAACCCGCGCCCGGTCACCGGTCAGCAGCACCTGGCGGTCCAGTCCCAATGCACGCAGGTCGGCGATCGCAGCGCTGGCTTCCGGCCGCGGCTTATCAGCCATCAGCAACCAGCCAAGAAAGCGGTCACCACGGCTGACGCCGACGATGGGGCCATCGTGTTCCGGCGGCTGCGTGGCTCGCACCCCCAGACGCGCGAACAGCTCCACACGGCCCAATGCCACCATCTCACCGTCCTCGACAGCGGTGACACCCATGCCGCCGGCTTCCTGCACGTCGAAAAGGACCACGCGATCCTCCGGCGCTGCAAGCCGTGCCAGGCCCCGGCTGACCGGATGCGAGCTGGTGGAGCCGAGCGCCGCCGCCAGACGGACGATCTCCGCCTGCGACCAGACATTGCCGGCCGCGTCTACGCGGGCCAGCGACATCTCCCCCGACGTGATGGTGCCGGTCTTGTCGAAGACGACCGAGGTCACCTCCGCCGCATGTTCCAGAAATCCGGAACCCTTGATCAGAATGCCGTGCCGTGCCGCGACGGCGATTGCGGCTATCGCCGTCGCGGGGGCGGCCAACACGAGCGCACAGGGACAGGACGCGACGAGGACCGCCAGCATGGCCTGCGACGACTGGGTAGTGAACCATGCGCACGCGGCAATCAGCACCACCAAGGTGATGTACCGGCCGGCGTAGCGTTCCAGCAGCCGCGTCACCGGCGGCTTGGCCTGCTCCGCTGTGGCCATCAGCGCGATGATCTTTCCCAGCGTCGTTTCCTGTCCAACGCGGCTCACTCGCACCACGAGATGACCATCGAGGTTGATTGATCCGGCCAGTACCGGTTCGTTTTCCTGGACATCGGCCGGCACCGACTCGCCGGTCAAGGAGGCAGTGTCGAGGCTGGAATGACCACTCATCACCACGCCGTCGACCGGCACCCGATCGCCGGCCCGCAGTTCGATCCGGTCGCCGACCCGGATCTGCGTGGTGGGGATTTCCCTGACGGAGCCGTCCTTGGCGATGCGGCGGGTCGTGGTGGAAACCAGCCGGCTCATGGCCCGGATCGCTTCCTGCGAACCGAGCAGACTGCGCTCTTCCAGGATGTGGCCGATGATCATGACGATGGGCAGGATGGCCGCGGTCATCAGGTCGCCAGTCGCCCAAGCGGCGATCAGCGCGATCGCCACCAGCAGGTCGGTCATGCCGTGCAAGCTGGGGCGCACCACGCTGTTCCAGCCGGCGGCCAGCACCGGGATGGCAACCAGCACCGCGGCGCCACCCGCAACCAGGTCGGAGAGGTATTGTTCGTCAGGGAACGCCACCTGCCAAAGCACGGCTACGCACAGCAGACCGGCGGCAACCATCGACAGCAACATCCGCAACCCAAGCGACCATTTCGCCACCGGCGCAGCGAGGGACACGTCGGCTGCATCAAAATCCTCGGACGACGCTGTGTCGGTCATCGCGTTCATTGATCGGGTCCTTGGATAAGGAGCGGTTGTCCGCCACGCATATCGACGGTGGTGACCTGGCCGATCTTGCGCAGGATCGCACCGATGCGGTCGCGATAGTATTGGCCCAGCAAGCTGTCCCGGTTCACCGGCGTGATCTGCGCGTGCAGCAGGCCGACATCGGCGGTCTCCGCCGAAGCCAGCCGTACCTGTTCTTCGGCGGCGGCGGTCGCCTCGCTGCGGCTGCGGTCGTCGGCGCGTTGTGCCGCCTGAATGATGTGGGCGGCATCGGTGCGCGCGGCGGCCACGGTCTGGTCGGCGATCTGCGAGGCTGTCAGCACATCGTCGAACGCTGCCTTGGCCAGGGGCGGCAGCAACGCGACGACGTCGATCCGGCTGAGTTCCACGCCCAGGTCTGGGCCTTCCCGGCGAAGCGCGGCCAAACGATGGTTGATCGCCGTCACCATTTCCCCACGCAAGGCCTGGCGTCGGCCGGCGACATCGGCACTGACCGGATGGGCGGCGTCCTCCGGCCGGGCGACCAGGAAATCGTCGAGATCATGACTGGATGCGATCATCGCTGCGCTGGCTCTGTAGAGCCGTTGCAGGGCGGGCTCGACGTGGTCCCGCGACAACACGTAGGCGCTGGGATCAGTGACCCGATAATACATCGTCGCATCATACTGCACGACGCTCCCGTCGCCGGTGACGAAGTACTGGCCGTTCCAGGCGTCCTTCTGATGCCGGATCGTCACCACGTCGTCCGGCTGGCGGATCTGGTAGTCGGTCTCTGCCGATGGACCCGAATTGAGCGGCACTGCAACCTTGAGCGGAACCTGGCGGTCAGAGGCGGGTACGAGCACGATCTGCTCGATCGGGTTCGGCCAGGCGAGCACCAGCCCGGCCTCCCGCACCCGCTCGATCTGCCCGAAGCGCAGCACAACCGCCCGGCTGTCTGGCGGCACCTGGCGCAGATCGCCGACCGCCCAGCCGACCGCCAGCAGCAGCACGGCGGCAAAACCTATGCGAAACCCCAGCTGAACCGCACTGGTCAAGCCGAACCCCGCGCCGTGTTCCAGGCCGGGATCGAGATCGGCGGCCCTCAGGTCTCGACCGGCGGCCCCCGCGCTCACCGGGACTGCCAATCGGCTTGCTTCTGGGATGGATCGCCGCCCGGCCGTGGGACACCGCTGAACCGCCAGCTTGAGGTCGCAGCCGGCGGAGACGCATCGGACGAGGGCGGCACCGCCGGTGGCGGGGGCGCGGGCGGCCCTTCCACCAGCGCACGGAATGGTTCCGCATCGGTGCGCAGGATCACCCGGGTCTTCGGCCCAACTGTCGATCCCAGCGTGTCGAGCGAACGCAGCATGGTATAAAGTTGCGGATCGATCGCGTAGGCGGCGGCATGGATTGAAGCTGCTTGCTCACGCCCCTTGGCCTTGATCTCGGCCACCGCTTGCTGCGCCTCGGCCCCAATCAGGCGTGCGTCGCGAGCGGCATCGGACCGGATCGCCGCGGCGGTGCGCAAGCCTTCGGCGGTGCGCTGGGCAGCGACCGTTTCACGCTCCGCGCGCATCCGGGCCACCGTGGCGGCCAGCGTCTCGGCCGGCAGGCTCAGACGCTCGACCCCCGTCTGAACGATGCGGATGCCGTAAGTGTCCAGCACCTGCTGGGCCAGGTTGGCCTGCAATTGCTGCTCGAACGCCACGAACCGGGCTTTGCCGGGGTCGGTGTTGACGAGGTCGGTCAGATTGAAGTTGCTTGCCGTCACCTGCAGGGTAGAGCCCATGAAGCTACGCAACTGGCGGGCAATGTCGTCCGGATCGCGGCGCCCGGCCCGCAGAAATTGCTCGATATGCGCGGGGTCGTCGTCCACCTGCCAGGCGAGATAGGCCTGCACCAGAATGCGCAATCCTTCACGCGTACCGACATCCTGCAGGCCGCTGGAGGTCGTGTGCAGCCTGAGGTCGATCGGGATGGTGCCTTCAATCGGCGCCGGGACCTTCCATGCCAGGCCCGGTTGAGTCAGGACCCGTACCGGGCGGCCGAATTCGGTGACCACAACCGCCTGGCCCGGCCCGACCATCATCAATGACGACGCGGCAACGGCGCCTGCCAGCAGCACCGCGGCAGCGGCGACCCGCGCAACCAGCTTCAATCCTCGCGGGCTATGCCGCTTCATGGTGACTTCTCCGTTTGGTTGGGACGCCGATCCGACCCGTCCTGAATCATGCCTGGCGGCCGGAGGTCGATCGTCGGCAGGCTCGCGCCGGTCAGCCGGTGATCGACGATCTCCAGCGGTACGTTCCGCAGGGCTGTCGTCACGTCATTGAAATAACGTTCGAGCAGGAACGGCCGGCCGGCGGCGCGATAGGGCCGGTCATCGGCGGTGATGTCGATCAGGTCGGCGCGAGCGGCACCAACCGTTTCGGCCGCAGACGCGGTCGCTTCGTCCGTCGCGCTGTGCGCATCGCGCTGCGCCACGCTCTTTGTCGTCTGCGCCCGCCCCCGCTCCGTCGCGATCGACGTTGTGGCCTCAATCTCCGCCGCCTGGACATTGCGATAAGCGGACGCAGCGCCAGCGGGCGGATGAATCGCCTCGACTGTCACCGCGACAACATCGATACCGCTGTCCAACCGATCCAGCGCCTGCCGCAGGCCGGTGCGGACATCGTCGGCAATCACGTCCTGGTTCTCGCCAAGGATACTCGGCAAGGTCCGGGCCGCGAAGAACTGTGCCAGCCTGCGTCCCGCCAGCGAACGAACCAGGGCATCGGCATCAGACTCGTGATACAGCGCGGCACGAACATCATCGTCGCCGAGGCCGATCCGGTACAGCACGCGGACACTGGCGCTGACGGTCTGGAAGCTCTGCCGGTTTTGCTCGCTGCTGGCGATCAGGTAGGCCACATCGGTCGGCTGTTCGGAATCCCACAGCCGATTGGCGATGGCCGGGGCATCCCCTTCGGCGGTCGAACGATCGATCGCGCCCGGCGTGGCATCCTCGACGTAGCTGATCAGCGCGGCGTGCATCACGCCGAATTCGGCATGGCGCACCACGCCGAACGGCCACGGCAGCCCGAGATGCAGGCCCGGCTGCAGGATGGTGACGACGGCTCCGAAACGTTCGTATGCTCCGCGCTCATTCAGCTCGATGCGGGTGACGCCGGTCAGCAACCAGCAGAACACGAGCATCAGCAGAATGACGGGAGCGGCCACCGAACGCATGAAACGCAAGGCCCAGCTTCGGGAGAAGTCGAGTCCGAACTGCGAGTGGACCGTCGTGGCCATTACCGCCGGCGACAACGATTGTCCGCGCAACAGGCCTGCAACAAAACTGGTGACCACGGCGCGCGCGTTGGCGCTGTCGGGTGGCGGCAGGAACCACGTCGCCAGCACACGCAGCGTCAGTTCGATGCAGACAAGCAGTATCGCCACCGCGAGAGCGAGTCGTGCCCAGTACAGCGTGCCGAAGCCCAACGCCGCGGCGACGATCATCACGGCTTGCGCACCAAGAACGAACACTGGCAGGAAAAGCAAATTCCGCAGATCGTCACTTTCCGGCAGTCGCGCCTTGGGGACCGAGGCCAAGTAGCGTTCCGCCAGTAGCCACGGCGTCGCCAGCAGCAGCAGCGCGCTCGCAGCGGTAAATCCTGCGGGCACCGCCAACGTCTCCTGACGTAGCGGCCAGGCGGCAACAACCGAGTAGGACGCGGCTGTCGTAAACGAAAGGCTGAGGATGGTGTGCGGGACACCGGCCATCCACCGTACACTGCTTCCGCGCTTTGACACCCGGCTAGGGATTGCGTCTCGGCCGCGTGCCAACATCATGCAGAGCGATGCCAGAAGACCCAACGTCGCGAGAAGCAGGGGGGCGACGGTGATCCCGAGGCCGGGCAGATGGAGGCTGGGGAACCATCGTATTCCAATCGGGCGCGACAGCGTGAACAGGCTGACGGTCGCGGCAGCGGTCAGCGTCGAGAGCCATGAAAGCGGGCGGATCAAGCCACGCCCGGCGACGGGTCGCGCCGCCGGGGCGTGTGGGACCGTGGCTGTCTGCGAAAATCGGGCGGCCTCATCCATTCGCATCATCGGTATCGAACCCTAAAGGTCATACGCATCACATCTTGGTTGCAGATCCGGTGAGATCATCTCGTTTGCAACAAGAAGAGGCGCACCACCGCCTGGCAGGGCGGTGGTGCTGGAGTACTCGAGGTGGTCAGTGGAAGTCGAACATATCCATCATGTCGCCGATGGCTGGGCTATTGGTCGGCACATAGGGGTTGGAAGACCGGCTCTTCGGGTTCGGCAAGTTGTCGCGCCCATTATCCGATACCGTCGGCAGGCGCCAGTTGCGCTCGACGAATTTCAGGAACGATACCTGATCGGCATAGGTATGGGAGATCTTGCCACCGGTGCTGTACGGGCTCACTACGATTGCCGGAATACGGGTGCCATCACCAAAGAAGTCGAGCGGCTGAATGTAGCCCGAGTCCCAGTATCCGCCACCTTCGTCGAAGGTGATGATGACGGCAGTGTGCGCCCAAAGTTCCGGTTTATGCTGCACGCCCTCAACGATCTTCCGCGTGAAGGACTCGAACAATCCCAGTTTCGACGAAGCCGGATGGCCGTCCAGCAAGGCATCCGGTTTGACGATCGAAACGGCTGGAAGATTGCCCGACTTGATGTCGGCTTCCAGGTCGGGAATGTCGGCCAGGTGCGCCTGACGCTGTTCAGCACTGGTCATGATGGCAGTTTCGTACAGGAATGGGTTGCATATGTTACAGTAAAGCGACCCAGTCTCACTGCTCGGATCCTTGACGTAGCTATTCCAGCCGGCGCCGTAGTATTTCCACGCGATGTTGGCATCGTTCAACGTGTCGCCGATCGTGCGGACCGAGGACGGCGGGATGGTGAAGGTCGACGTGTTCACCGTGCCGTCACCAAAATAGCCGGGATTGTAGTTGTTGAGAAGGTAGTAGGCGCCTTCCTGGCACTTCATCGACGGCGTGTACGGCAGGCTGGCAAGGTAGGCAGACACCGCGCCAACGCCGGGCTGGCTGGCGTCAGAGCAGTTGCTGTATGAACCGCCGCTGTAGCCATCCTGAATCCAGTAGTTGTTGGTGCCGGGCTGAGGATTCGGGTTTTCGATCTCGTTTGCCGGCGGTGTAGCAACGTGGCCTTGACCGTCGGAGTAGTACATCGCCAGGCCAGTGCCAATCGCGATGTGGTTGGCGCCGGTGCCGCCCATGATCGACTGATGGAAGTTGTCGCTCATGGCGTAGGTGTCCGCCAGGTGCTTGAACCAGGGAGCGTCGCCTGCGGTCACGTTGTAGAAGCCCATCGACGTGGAGCCTTCGCCGGTGGTCTGGTCGGTGAAATTCGCCGGCTGCGGCTTGCCGTTGCTTCCGGCACCAAATGTGGCTTCAACCCAAGGGAAAAGCGAGTTGGTGCAACCGGAGGGATTGTCATCGGTGAAACTTGCCGGCGAGCAGTTGGCCTGCTGCCACATCTGGTAGAAACGATGCACTGGACTGGCGGTGTAGCTATCGTAGGGCAGCGTTTTGCTGGTGAGTTGGTATGGACCGTTCGGCAGTTTTGTTGCGTTCGGGATCCGCGTATCCACGCTGTCGTTCGGCAGCCCGGTGGCACCGGTGGTCAGCAGCTTGTAGTCGCTGACGGGCAGGCCGTCATTAATCTGCTTTGCAGCGGCGGTCGCTGCCGCAAGCGTCGCGAAGGGCGGCGGGTTCTCATCGTTTGCAGACGACGGCGCACCGTCCGTCATTGCCGGCGGAAGAACGGAGTATGGCGTCTGGTTGCTTGGGCTGAGCTGGTAGGCGGTCGTGTCGGAAGCCTGATTCTGCGCGGCTTTGCCGAAGTTTGTGCCTGGGGTGCCATCAGCCTTGATGATGCCTTCGGACAGCAGATTGTGCACCGTCTGACCAGGCTGCGGCTGATAGGTCGCGAACACATGGTCGAAGGTGCGGTTCTCGCCGATGATCAGGATGACATGATCAATCGGTGTCCGGGCCTGAGGCCCTTTGTGTCCGTGTTGCGGCTCAGTCTTGGCGAGCGGCGGCTGCTGCGCGACGGCCTGCCAAACCGGTGTCAAAGAGATCGAAGTAAAAGTTACCGCCGCCATCGCACTGCATAATGCAGGCGAAGGTCGGGAGTGCCGAAGTCGTTTCATACGGGATGTCCTCCTGAGACGCCAGCGCGGCCGTGAAGCACGGCCTCGTGGTCGTCTACCGACGCAGAAAAATGTGGAAACGAATGCTCGTCTTTGCAGACGGGGCGAAACTACGGCGAAACCGTGACAGTCCCGTTACGCCTCTATGGCGGTTTGCTGACTTGGACTCCGAACGCGCTTTCGTGATCAACTTTGCTGTCTTCGCCCGGTCCTGTCCGGCATCAGAATAGACAGAAAACGGTTTTTCAAAGGCTGCTCGTAACGATGTAGAGAAAAAACAATAATTGCCGTTCGATCGAACCGGCCGCACCGCAAAATCAATATAAGACCAGCAATTCCTCGCCCGCTTGGGCACGCGCTAAACCCGTCCGCGGTGGGACGATGTTCGACATGTAGCTAATTTTGTCAGGACACGCTTAGCAGCTTCGATGGATGCAGCCGCAGTGGGGATCACGATCCAGAAGCCGTGTCAGTCGATCTGAACCCATACAGCATCATCGAAGCTTGAATTGGCACCTCGGTCGGACGGGTGCCGGTTATCGGACTTCGGAACCTGATGTCGTCGATCAGAATTCGCGTCGGTGATTGTTCGATGGCACGGAGCAACGCGACTAATACGGGCCATGATGCGTTAAGGCTGACCCGCAGTGCGACACGATGCCAGTGCCCCGTTGCCTGGACCGGCGGAAGTGTCTCCACCGCGGTCAGACTGGCTCCTCGCTCCGACGCCAACTTCTGCAAGCGTTCCTGTAGGTCGGCCGCTGCAACTGCATCCGAGTCACCCGGAAGCATAATGGCTGCGGACTCGTCTCCCCCATCTCGTTTGCCCGCGACAGTTCGTAACGCCGGAAGCTCGGTAGCCACAACACGCATGTGGTCCAAGAGTATCCGCTGCTGGTCCAGCAGTGCGCCCCTTTCTTCAAACCACGTTCGAGCCGGCGCCACGGCAGCGCTCCAGATTATTGTAAGGCCCAGGAGTGCGACACCAACTGCGAGCGTCTGCCCTCGCCGGCCGAGCAGCCAACCCGCGTCGATCATGGTTTGATGCCGGCGCTAATGGAAAAGACGTCCGTCGTCGTTCCCTCAAGGCGCGTGACCGGCGCAGCGAAGGTTGCATCCCGGATCACTGGGTCGGCTGATAGCCCGGTAATCAGACGTGCCGCCGCCGCCGAGCGGCCACCAAGCGTTAATTTTCGTTCTCGCAACGATAAATCAGTCAGGTAAGTGTCGTCGGGAAGAATGCGGGTAAGCGTCGCGAGTATCTCCAACACATCTCCGGTCCGTTGCACTTCGCGCTCTACCACCTCGCTTCCGGCTCCGTCGGCCGTAATGCCGCGGCGCAGCGCCTGGGCCTGCATGATTTCCGGCCGTAGTGAATCGATCTCGCGATTGGTGTCGTACAACGCCCATTCTTGTTGCAGGATCGGCAGGACCGGGACGGCAATCGCGAGCCCGGCACAGACCGTGACCAAGCCACGTATCAACCCGGGACGCGCCGTCCGCGCGCCGTCTTCCTGGAGCGCAATCGATCCTGCTTCAGTCTCGAGAAACCGCGGCTGGAGTCCCAGCTTGGCGAGCGTGTCGAGTGCCGGTGCCATGGCGATCTTCGGGACCAATGTCACCACGACGTTCGTGCGGCTTTTGTCTTCGCCCCTCGGGCTGCCATCCCAACGCCAGTACAGGTCTTCCGGCGCAAACGGGGTAATGCGGGCAAGTTCGAATCGCAGCATCTGATCGAGCTGCCGCTTTGCGACGGCCGGCACAACGTGGTGCTTTTGCAGAACCGCCGACGAGGGCGGGCGCACAAACAGCGGCTGACGGCGCGCAAGCCGGGCGGCGACATCCAGCCCAATCGGCTCCTGTCGTCCCTTCCGCCGTATCAACATCGCTATGTCATGAGTTTGATTTATACAAGCAACGATACCATCCGGCGGCCGACTGGTCGCGTTTGTCCAGGACGGCGGCAGCAATTCGGTGATACGCGCGATCCACCACGAAACGAACCCAGTCGGCATCACCTTTATCCTCTAACCATGGCACAGGCGCGATGCCGATTCTGTGGCGCGGGTCTGAAGGCTTCATGGAACGCCCATGTCCCGCGCAATGGACCGTCCGGTAAGCCAGTTCACCGATATGGCTATGCGTCGCGACCTGCCGGCCAGCACAATTTCCGCGCCGGAAGATCCACCGTCAGGCATGAAGATCACGCGCGAAGGGCTCAACGTCTCGCCGGCAGGCAGCGTTGAAAACGAGCCGTCATCAACGGCAAAGCCGTTTGAATTCGTAACGACGGCCACATTGCGGTCTTGCGCAATCGCGCGAGAGCGAGCGACTCGCAGGTCCGAAATAAGTGTGCGCACCGTCGCCTCGATATCCATCTCGACACTGCGCCAAGGATTGCGGATCATTACCAGTCCGCTAATGAACGCCATGATGACAATTACCACGATCATCTCGATCAGCGTAAAGCCAGCCTGATCACCAGATTCCGAAAATCGCATGGTATCTGCTACTTCAGGTCCCGTACGACAAAACCTCCGTGCAGAATCCGCACCTCGAACCCATGCTCCAGGCAACGCCGGACCGGTCGATCCCCGAACCGGGGCATATCGTATGGCGCCGACTCCACACAGACCTGGCAGCGTACCATATTGACCGTTGTGGTGGGCGTTTCGGTAACGAGCGTCGGATCGACTCTGCTGTAATAATCTTGTTCCAACACCTCACGCGTCATTTCGTCCACGACCGAGGGTTGCCGGCAAACCGAGGTGCGGTCTCCCGCGAATACCGAGCCACCCGTAACGAATGATGTTACCATGACAATTGGCATCAACCATTGTCTCATCACGACCTCCCCAAGAACTGGTCCAGTCGTCCGCCATACAACCATGCAAGCCAAAAGACCAAGGCGATGCAAGGCCCATAGGGAATTCGTGTCCTGGATGTTACTGTCCGGCCGCTCAATAGCATCCCCAGTGCAGCAAGCAACCCCACGATGGCGCTGCCCAGCACCACGAACGGCAACAATCTGAGGCCACACCACGCACCGGCCGCGGCGATCAGCTTGGCATCACCGCCTCCCAGTCCCTCTCGGCGGCGCAGTCGCCAATAAGCATAAGCAAGTCCCTCGAACGCCAGGTAGCCAAATGCCGCCGCGATGCAGTGGTCAGACAGTTCTTCCGGTATCCAGCTGAATGTGAACGCCAGACCAGCCAACAGCAGCGGCAAGGTCAGTACGTCGGGCAACAGAAAGCTGACCCAATCAATCCATGCCAGAGTGAGCAAGGTCCAACCGAGCCCGCAATTTATCCAGATCCTGACAGGGTCGGTGTCGGCCAACACGACCCAGAGTGCAACTCCGGTCGCCGCAAGTTCGATTGCCGGATGGAACAGGCTGATCGGCCCGCGGCAATGACGGCACCGGCCCCACAGCAGCAGGAAGCTGGCCACAGGAACCAGGTCCAATGTGCGCAGATGCGTGCCGCAATGCGGACAGGCGGATCGACCAAGAACCACCGCCCCACCAGTGGGCAGCCGCGCAACCAGGACACCGATGAAACTGCCGACGAATGGTCCCGCAAGGACCGGCCAGAGCCAAAGATTTGCTTCAATCACATGACATCTTTCATTGGCTCGATAAGGCGCCGACCTGTCACTTGCCCAGGTTCGGCAAGTAACCTAATGCGAATTCCTCGGTAACCTTAAGCAGCCTGTATGGGAACCACCGTCAACGATCAAACTTTGGACGCACTCGGCGACATGCTGATGCAGCAAGGACATTGCGACACAAGAACCCTGGAACGGGCTCGGCGAGTCGCCATCGAATCCGGTCAGCGTCTGGACGCCGTCCTGATCCAGCTTGGGCTGGTTTCGGAGCGAGGGCTCGCCGATTCCTACGCGCGCCTGCTATCGGTGCCGATAACGTCGATCGACCGTTATCCCGCGGTGGAACCTGTTCTGCCTGAACGGCTGAACGCAGCCTTTCTGCGACACGCCCGCGCCGTGCCCCTTGCCGTCGACGACGACACGCTGACATTGGCCGCGGCCGACCCGCTGGATCTGTTTACACAGTCGGCTGTCGCACTTGCCACCGGGCGCCGTGTGCGGCTGGAGGTCGCGGTGCCGATCGAACTTGAGACTGCGCTGAACCGATTATATCCAGAAGCAGATGAAACGGTCTCGGACACAGACGCGCCGTTGGAGGATGACGCCGAACGATTGAAGGACCTCGCCAGCGAGGCCCCGGTGATCCGGCTGGTCAACCTGCTGATCACGCGCGCCGTGGAGACACAGGCCTCCGACATCCATATCGAACCGTTCGAGGATCAGCTACGCGTGCGGTATCGCTACGACGGCGTGTTGCACGAAGCGGAGTCGCCCGCCCGCTCCCTCGCAGCGGCAATCACCTCACGCATCAAGATCATGGCGCGGCTGGACATCGCTGAACGACGAATGCCGCAGGACGGTCGCATAAAGCTTGCGGTGCGCGGTCAGGATGTGGATTTTCGCGTTTCTACCATTCCGTCGCTACACGGCGAGACGGTGGTTCTGCGTATCCTGGATCGAACCGCGGTGGCATTCGATTATGCGCGCCTGGGCCTGTCGCCTGCCGTCATCCGCAGTTTCGGGGCGTCGCTAGGGTTGCCAAACGGTATCGTGCTGGTGACCGGCCCGACCGGCAGCGGCAAGACCACCACGCTGTACACTGGGCTGCTCGCGTTGAACGCGGTTACACGTAAGATCGTCACCGTCGAGGACCCGATCGAGTATCAGCTTCAGGGGATCAACCAGATCCAGGTGCGGTCGCAGATCGGCTTGACGTTCGCCAGCCTGCTGCGCTCCATCCTGCGCCAGGACCCGGACGTCATCATGGTCGGCGAGATCCGCGACGCTGAAACCGCTCAGATCGCGGTCCAGGCGGCGCTGACGGGGCATCTGGTGCTCTCGACACTGCACACCAATTCAGCCGCGGCAGCGGTCACCCGACTGCGGGACATGGGCGTGGAGGACTACCTTCTGACGGCGGTCTTGCGTGGGGTCATGGCACAGCGCCTGGTGCGGCGGTTATGCCCGGACTGCCGTCGCGCGGAGCCGGCGCCATCCGAACTGGTCGAACGGTTTGCGCTGGATCGCCACACAACCAAACGACCAATCATGCTGTCACACGCGGTCGGCTGCCCGGCCTGCCGGCAGACCGGATATCGCGGCCGTGCTGCGATTGCAGAGTTCCTGGAAATGGGACCGGAGATCGAGCGGTTGATCTTTTCCCGTGCCGATCATGCCACGATTGAGCGGGCGGCCGTCGCCGACGGGATGGAGGTGATGTTCAACGCCGGCCTCGCCGCGGCACTGGCAGGCGAAACCACGATCGAGGAGCTAACCCGCAGCATCCGCGCTGACCCATGACCAGTTTCCGCTACGTCGCCGTCGGTTCCGGCGGCGAACGTCTCGCCGGCCTTATGGATGCCGCGACGCAGGCCGAGGTGATTTCCCGGTTGCAGCGCCAGGGCTCAATGCCGGTGAGCGCCGAACCAGCCGATACGACGTCGCGCTGGGCCAGCCTTCTGCAAATGGATCTGGGCAGGCGGCGCGGGCTGCGAAAGCAGGATGTTGCCGATCTGATCGGGGAACTGGCAACCATGCTATCGGCTGGCCAAGACCTCGATCGGGCGCTGCGCTACATGCAGGAGACTGCATCCGTTCGGGTGCGGCCGACTGTAACCGGATTGCGGGATGCAGTGCGCGACGGCAGCCCCTTGTCGTCGGCAATGGCTCGCTACCCGACCAGTTTCCCGGCCATGCACGTCGGCCTCGTGCGCGCCGGCGAGGCGGGTGGCAACCTGGCCCCGACGCTGACGCGGATCGCGGGCCTGCTGGACCGGCAGCGGGCGCTGGCCTCAACTGTCACATCGGCAATGATCTATCCTACCGTACTTCTGATCGCGATGATCGGCGCGGTAACTCTGCTGCTCACGCAGGTGCTCCCACAGTTCGTGCCGATGTTCGAGCAGAGCGGTGCTGCTTTGCCTGCCTCCACACAGTTGCTGATCGCTGCCGGCGCCTTCGTCCAGGCGGACGGTTGGCTAATGCTGCTGGCGATCGTGGCGGTGGTCCTGGCCAGCCGAACCGCGCTACGGCGGAATCAGGTCCGCCTGGTGGTGGATCGCCTGCTGCTGCGCCTGCCGGTGATTGGAACACTGACAAAGGAGATCCTGGCGGCCCGTTTCACCCGGGTTCTGGGCACACTGCTGCTGAATGGCGTCGCGCTGATCCCGGCTTTGGAAATCGTGCGTGACGCCATGGGCAACCGCGTGGCGCGGGCAGCGGTTGAGCGGGCGAGCCTGACCGCGCGTAGCGGCGGGTCGCTGACGCCGGAGCTGGAATCGGTTCGGGTGTTTCCGCCACGGACCATTCATCTGCTGCGCCTCGGCGAGGAGACTGCGCAACTCGCCACCACCGCCTTGCGAGCGGCGGACATCCACGAAAACATGACTCGCCTGGCAACCCAGCGGCTGACATCGTTGCTGGTGCCGGCGCTGACCATACTGATGGGCCTCGCGGTCGGCGGGATCGTGGCGTCGCTGATGAATGCGATGCTCAGCCTGAACGACCTGGCGTCCGGATGAGGGGCTTCACATTGCTTGAGGTGATGATCGCTCTGATCATCACTGGGATCGCCGCGGCCGCACTGTTTGCGGCTGTGGGTAGTGGTCTGTCCGCAACCCGCACAGCGTCCATGTACGATCAGGCCATTGTCCGGGCAAAGTCGCGATTGGCCGCCGCTACGCATGGTGCCCGACTTTCCCCCAGCGATCAACGTGGCGATGACGGCGATGGGTTCCGCTGGCGTATGCGCGTGACGCCGGTATCCAGCAAATCGTTGCGTCCCGTTAATCTTGGCGCCCCGCGCGCCGCGGTCACATATTCGGTCGTGCTGTATGGGATTACCGTCTGGATCGGCTGGAATGACGGTGGCACGGAACGGGAGTTCCGGCTCGACACCGAACAGGTGGGAGGATGAGGCGCGCGGCCGGCTTCACGCTGCTCGAGATCATCGTGGTGCTCGCGGTGTTCGGCTTCCTGCTGATGGGCCTCAGCCAGACCGTGCGCTTCGGGCTGACTGCGTGGCGGCAGGATGCGCGGCTGTCGGAGGGCAAGACCGATCTGGAGGCGGTAGACCGAAGCCTGCGGACGATCATCGAGAATCTCGCGCCAGGCGACGAGGCGGCCCATCCGCCGATCCTGGGGTCGGCGAGCACGATGATTGGGCTGACCCGGCTGCGGGTTCCAGGGTCGGGTCTGACCCCGGTGCGGATCGAGGCGGGCCTCGCGGTTTCAGGGACACGTCTGGTGCTGCGGTGGCGTCCCTATCACCACTGGGCTTCATTCAGCGCACCACCGCCGCCTCAGGAAACCGACCTGACAGGCGGCGTAACCACATTGGCTATCGCCTACTGGGGACGAACGGGGGTCTGGACCTCGACCTGGCATGAGCCGGACCTTCCTTTGCTGATCCGGCTTCGCCTGACATTTGGTGGGGAAAATGCTCCGCACTGGCCTGATATCATCGCCGCGCCGTTGTTGTCGCGGCCATGAGCATGCGCCGCAAGGCCGGGGACGAGCGCGGCTTCGCGCTGCTGATTGTGCTGTGGACGATGGGGTTCCTGGCTGTTTTAGGGAGCAGGATCGTCACGGCGGGCCGGTCGGACACGCGGCTGACCGATAATCTGAAGCAGCAGGCGGTACTGCAATCCGCAGCCGACGGTGCGATTGCCGATGTTATGTTTTCACTGCTGGCGGCGCGGGATCCACATATACAACCCGATGGTTTGGTGCGGACGATACGGATCGGCCAGATTTTGGTGCAGGCCCGGATTGAGAATGAGAGCGACCGGATCAATTTGAACCGAGCGTCTCCGGCGCTGCTGCGAGCCTTGATCGTCGGCGCGGGCGGTTCGCCGGCGGTCGCCGAACAGCTCGCAGGTGCGATTGTCGCCTGGCGTGACGTCGGCGTCGGCACTGGGCAGCGGGTGGCACAGGTCCCCCAGTATCGGGCTGCAGGACGTTCGTATGGCCCCCCTGGAACGCCATTCGAGAGCCTCGATGAACTGGCGGACGTAGTGGGCATGACACCGGCGTTGTTTGCCCGGCTTGCACCACATCTGACGGTGCTGACCAGGAACGATCCGGACGGGAGCACCAGGGATCCGGTTGTCGCCCGAGCACTTGCAGATAGCGCCGGCGTTGCCGATCTGGGTGGTGAGCGGCAAGCGGTCGACGATGATGCAGTCCTGCGAATTTCGGTGACGGCGACAGGGCCGGGCAACGCCCGCTACGTAGCCGTTGTTGTGGCGTCGGCCGATTTTCAAACCCCCGCACCGCGGATTGACATCCTGATGCGAACGTTGATCAGCCAGGATACCGCGGTCGTCATGGCCGTCGGATCCTGAGGCAGCGTGTGCGCACGGTGACGATTCCCACAACCATGCAAGCAGCAACCGCACGATTCTGTGAGTCTTCATCATGTCATACCGCAACCCAAAGCGATGACCTATCCCGTGCTGCCCATGGAGAGACAGGATGATGCCGAGGCGGATCGGACCCACCGAGAGAGTGAAGCTGCCATACCAGGCGAGTTATCGGGCATCGATTCAGCGCTAACGGCGCACGCATCGTCACACTCGACTGTTACGTGATCCACCGCATTCGAGTCTCAAGTTTATTCGACTGCCTTTGAACGCCCGTTGATAAAAGCAAAGATCATCTCAAGCGTATGGTTAACTATCGTTTTCGATGCTCGCCAATGGCGCACACGAGGTTCAGCTGCCCTCGCTCATCGCCCTGCTTCATGCCTGAGGCCGGACACCGACAGGGCGGGATGAAATGACGAAAGTGGGGACACGCGTCGGTGGTGAGCCGCGGACACATCTGTCGCTGGCATTACTGCTTGGACTGATCCAGATTTCTGGCTGCACCCATCCATCGCCACCGGCCATCCCTGCGCTGTCGCCGCTGCCACGGGGCAATACTGCTGCGCCACCACGCATAAATGGCGCGATCGGATCGCCGGATGCCCTGCCACCGGCGCAGGTCGCATACGGCACCAGCGAAGGCACCAATGGAGGTTCGGCAACTTCCTCCTTACCCGACCAATCGAAACCGGGCGATATCAGCCTGGACTTCGCGGACACCGACATACGAGAAGTGGTATCCCAGATATTGGGAACGATCCTCAAGGTTAATTACACAATCGATCCCAGCATTCATGGCACTGCGACGCTGCATACGGTCAGGCCATTGAACCGGTCCGAGCTTATTCCTGCACTTGAGTCGATGCTTTCCCAGAACGGTGGCGCATTGGTGACAAGCACTGGTCTGTATCGGGTCGTTCCGATTGCACAAGCGACGACAACGGTGGCGAGCGAAGCCGGGACAGCCGGCGCAACCGTGGTCCCGCTGCAATACGCTTCGGCCGAAGATCTCGTTAAAGTCCTGCAGCCCTACGTGGGGGACGGTGGCAAAATTGCCGCCGACCCGGCGCGCAATGCCTTGCTGATCGCCGGCGAACCGCAAGCGCGCGAGGGCCTGTTTGGACTGATCAAGGCATTTGACGTCGATATCCTCGCACGTCAATCGTATGCGGTGCTACCGGTAACCAACGGTGACGTGAAGGACTTTGCCTCCGCGCTGCAAGATGCGTTTCGCGGTCAGAATGGCGCCGCACTGTCAGCGCTCGTGCGGGTCATCCCGTTGTCGCGGATCAACGCCGTCCTGGTCGTCGCGCCCCAGCAGCGCACCATCGATGACGTTCGTCGCGTCTATGCTCTTGTCGACCATGCCCGCCGGCAGACATTGCGTAGCTGGCATGTCTACTACTTGCAGAACAGCCATTCCGAAGATGTCGCCTACGTCCTGCAGCAAGCGTTCACCCCGAACAGCGTGACGGCCCAGCCAACCGGGCGAAGTCAGCCGCAAGCGGGCGGTTCGTCCGGCCAGGCCGGCAGCGTGTTCGGTGCGGGTAGCGGCGGCGGCATATCCGGTGGATCGACCGCAAGTCTGGGACAGTCCAACCTGTCTGGCGGAATCGGCGGGGGGGCCTCCGGTCAAGGCAGCGCTGCGCAGCCCATGGGCGGGGCAACGCCGCAGCCACAATCGGCCGTGCCGCCCGCCGGAGCCAATCCATTGCTCGGCGGCCTTTCGCCGAACGGCGGCGACACCGGCGTTGATAACCTGCGGGTTATTCCGGACGACCAGAACAACTCCATTCTCGCCTACGGCACGGATCGGGAACTCGGAACGATCGAGGCGATGCTGCGCAAGATCGACATTGTGCCGCTGCAAGTCAGGATCGATGCTGTCATCGCCGAGGTGACGTTGAACGACAGCCTGCAGTATGGCACGCAATTTTTCTTCAAGTCCGGCGGGATCAACGGTATCCTGAACACCGGCGCAACGACGACGACACCGCCGAACGCCGCGGCCGCAAGCCTGAACATGAGCTTTCCGGGGTTCTTTCTTGGCGGCAACGGCGCCGGCGGCGCACCGTTCGCAATCCAGGCCCTGCAGCAGGTAACCACCGTTCATGTGCTGTCCTCTCCACAGCTTCTGGTGCTCGACAATCAGCCCGCCCGGCTGCAGGTGGGCAGCGTGGTCCCTTATCTGAGTCAGACGTCTCAGAGCACCATCTCATCCAATGCGCCCGTCGTCAGTTCCATCAATTACCAGCAGACCGGTGTGATCATGCAGGTCACCCCGCGCGTGAACAGCGGTGGCCTTGTGACATTGGACGTCATGCAGGATGTCAGCAACGTGTCCACGATCATAACGACACCCGGCATCAATTCGCCGACCTTCGACGACCGCAACGTAACCTCCCGCGTGGTGGTGCAGGACGGTCAGACAATCGGGCTCGCGGGGCTGATCACCGACAACGCAGCGATCGGCAACCAGGGCATTCCCTGGCTGAAGGACATTCCGCTACTGGGGCTACTGGCCGGCGCCCAGAATAACACACGGCAAAGGCAGGAATTGTTGATCCTGATCACGCCGCATGTCATCCACGATCAGCGCGATGCGCGAGCGCTGACTGACGACCTGCGCGACCAGTTGATCAACGCCGCGGCGGTGCCAAACATGCTCAACAACCTGCGGCCCTCGGGCCAATCGGACCCGGCTGCCCGGCTACGACAGCAGTTGCACCTGCAACAATAAATCCGGGTGCCGGACGGCGCCTCCACCGTTACGGGTTACAGATCTCATTGCTACCGCCTGTGCCAGCAGGGCCTTCTGAGCATAAATCGAAGTCATGGCCTGCGCGCGTAGATGGACCGCGGTAGATGTACGGGTGGTTCCATGGATCCACCGGCGCGCTGCCTTTGACATAGGGCCCATTCCACGTGGCGACCCCGGCCGGCTGTTCCACCAGCGCGCGTAGTCCCTGCTCCGTGTTCGGATAGCTTCCAACGTCCAGCTTATACATATCTAATACAGAACCGATACGTTCGATCGACTGCCGCGCGACGGAGGTGCGGGCGTTGCCAAGCTGGCGCAGCGCTGCAGGAGCCACTAGGCCGATCAGCAGACCAAGGATGGCGATGACCACAAGAAGCTCAAGCAGTGTAAACCCGCGGTTGTTGCGGCGAAGGCCGGTATTCATGTATTGGCTCGTATGATCAGTCATGGCGCCCACATAGCAGCCCGCGCCACATTGGGAAGTCATCGCGACTTGCGGTGTGCGACTTTCTTCAAATCGTCATTGTCTTTTCTGCTGCCTGCCGAACAATGAGCCTGCGGCTGCAACGACTTTGTCCTGATACGCGGCTCCCAGACCCGGTGTGTGGGAATGGTAGTATCCGATCGCAACCATCAGGTTGCCGTGCGATTCCGTTAAATAGTAATGCATGATCGCGGCGGCGGCGGCGACATTGAAGCAGGCGTCATGCACCAACCGCTCTATCACGGCCTGGCCCTGCATATGGGCTAACTCCGCCAGAGGCTTGACCCAGATGGTGTTGACCTGCATCAGACCCAGGTCGGCCGTGCCGTTGGTATTGATCCTTACCAACCCGGCCCGGCCACCCTCGACCGCCTGAATCGATGGCAGAACCAGCGGCGGCAAGTGGTAGAATGCCGCAGCCGCAGCCATGCAGGCAAGGAATGGTACGCTCATGCCAGGACCAATCGCTTGTCGTGCGGCCTGCGCATAGGTCCTTGCCAGCTCCTGGATCGACGTATCATGGAACCGTTGCCCCTCTTTGGGCGTAGCCAGTCGCGGCTTAGATCCGATTCGTCCGTCCGGGAAACGCCGTCGATAGCCTGCAGGCAAAAGGCCGACCGTGATGCTGCGCGCCGACATGGACGCGCTGCCTCGCCGGAGGACAACATCAGAACACTTGGCGCAAGATCACGTAAAGCGACCCGGCGATCACCATCGCCGCCGGCAGTGTCAGCACCCAGGCGAGTGCCATATTCTTGATTGTGCTCCACTGAAGTCCTGATCCGTTCGCCG
Organism: Rhodopila sp.; assembly: GCA_965200665.1. Lineage (GTDB taxonomy): Bacteria > Pseudomonadota > Alphaproteobacteria > Acetobacterales > Acetobacteraceae > Rhodopila. The sequence goes on from OZ241370.1 coordinate 2,248,657, forward strand.
CCATGGCGCCCGCTACGCCGCTCGACAGCACGTGTGTCGTGGAGACCGGCAGGCCATAGACATCCGCCAGGCCGATCGTCGCCATAGCGACGATCTCCGCCGAGGCGCCCTGAGCATAGGTCAGGTGCGTCTTGCCGATCTTCTCGCCCACCGTAACCACTATGCGCTTCCAGCCCACCATCGTGCCTAATCCCAAGGCGAGCGCGACCGACACCTTCACCCAGGTCGGAATGAACTTCGTGCCGCTATCCAGCGAGGATCGCAGGGACTTCAGCTTAGTCATATCGTCAGCGTCGAAACCAGCCGGGTTTGTTCCCATGACGCGCACGGCATCGGAGGCTAGATACATGTCATTACGGACGTTAGGCGTGGCGGCCGCAGGCACGGCTCTGATGGCGCCGTAGTTCTTCACCTGCTGTCCTATATCCGAGGTGAGGGTGGCAAGGGCCGCATAGACCTCAGGCGTGTTTACCGCCTTGGACTTCAGGGCGTTGCCAACTGTCGCGCGGGCCGCTGCGGCATCCGCCGGCGGCTTCGTGCTCCCGGCATGGGCCTGAAAGACGTCCTGCGCACCCTGTGCCGCCTGGAGGAACATCGGCGTCGTGCTTTCGGGAATGGCACGGTTCAACGCGTAGGCGGTTGGTGCGGCGCCGATTAGAATAAGCATGATCAAACCCATGCCCTTCTGACCGTCGTTGCTGCCGTGGAAGAACGAAACACCGGTGCAGGTAAGCACCAGCAGTGCACGGATTGGCATCGGCGGCGGTCTTTTGCCTTCAGGAGCGGCATAAAGTGATGGGGTTCGCACCACCACTTTCATTAACAGGAGCAGGAGCGCGGCCAGCACAAAACCGATCAATGGGCTGAATAAGAGCGCCTTCAAAACGCCGACGGCTTGCGCCCAGTCCACGCCTGAAGTTGCCGACCCGGCCGGCGCCATGAACTGATTGGCGAGACCGACACCCATGATGGAGCCGATCAGGGCATGCGAGGAGCTGTTTGGCAGCCCCATCGCCCACGTGCCCAGGTTCCATATGATCGCGGCGATCAGCAGCGCGAAAATCATCGCGTAGCCGGCACCGCTGCCGACCTGAAGAATCAGCTCAACCGGTAGCAGGGTGACAACTGTGAAGGCAACCGCCCCACTGGAGGTTAGCACGCCAAGAAAGTTGAAGGTTCCTGACCAGATGACGGCGACCAGAGGCGGCAGACTATGCGTGTAGATGACTGTCGCGACCGCGTTGGCGGTATCATGAAAGCCGTTGACGAACTCGAACCCCAGGGCAATCAGCAGGGCGATGCCAAGCAGCGCGAAGGCGCCAATGGCCAGGTCTTGTTCACCCACACTGCTGATATCACTTGATATACTGAAAGCTGCGTAACCAAGGCCAGCGGCCAGCACCAGCAGAAAGGCGACAGCGCCGCCAACATGCGGCTTGCCATCGAGGTGTGGGCGAGGCGATGGAACATCCGCCATCCCGTGGTTCATCGTCGTGTCAGACATAGTGCTTCCCCTGGGACCTGCTGCTGCTTTAGCGAAGGCTTGCGCGAAATTCGATGTCGGCGGTGTGACAATGCGTCTTCGAAACGCCAGTCAGCGCCGGGCTTCGTTATGTCAACCGTGTGAGGTTCTTCACCCATGTAATCGGAAAGCCGAACGACGGCGAACCCTGGCCGCGCACCGCGTCAATTGCTTCCGGCGAAACCACTTAGTGCACCGCCGACTATCGCGTCTTGGGACATCGGTCTGGTTACGCCCGGGCAATCGCTCTAAAGTTCGCGGCTTGCACCGAAACCGCGGTTGCAGCGATCGACCTCTCCGGACGATCGGGCGACCGCAGCACTCCCTGACGCTCAGCCGACCGCACACGCCACCTGAAGGAAGCCTCCGTGACAAAGTCAAAACCTGTCCTTATCGACCGCCATCCCGGCCGCTCGGCCCAGACCATCGGCCTGGCGCAGGCGCTCGGCACCGATCCAGATCTGATCCACTATCCTTCGGTTGGCGTGGTCGGAACCAAGGGCGACAGCCAGTGCTATCTTGGCGTTATGTCGAAGGTGGACGCGATCCACGCAAGCCTCCGGAACCGCATTGGTCAGGCCCCCGGTCAACTCAAGCTGCGTCTCGTCCAGCCCGAGTACACGATCGCCACCTCGGACGGCATCCGCAACGGCACGCGGGAAATGCGCTACTCGCTGATCGGCCGCGAAGTCACGCACGACGCGCTGTGCGAGCATCTGGAAGCCACCGGCCTTGCCGGCACCATCGCGGTCGTCGCCTGCGACAAGCCCCCGGTCGGCACGCTTGCCGCGCTGCTGGAACACAACCAGCCCGCGATCATCATGTCCGACGGCCCGATTCATCCCGGCATCGATCCCAACACCGGAGAGCCGCTGGACATCGTCAGCGCCTACCAAGTGGCCGGCAACCCGGACGAGGCCTTTCGCCATCACATCGCCTGCCACGCCTGCCCGGGCTTCGGAAGCTGCGGCGGCATGTTCACCTACAACACGATGCAGACGTTCATCGGCGTCGTCGGCATGCAGCCGCTGCACATGGTCGCGCCGGCGTCCGACGATCCGCGCCGGGTCAAAGAATTCGCCGACGAGCTGGTCGGCTACCTCGCCGACATGATGGAAAAGGGCCTGAACCCCCGCGACATCGTCAAGCGTGACTCGATCCGCAACGCGGTGATCGTGGCGATGGCGATCGGCGGTTCCACCAATGTCACGCTGCACGCACCCGAAATCGCGCGCGCCGCCGGCTATGCCGACTTCTGGAAGGACATCATGACGCCGGAGGAGTTCAATCACCTCTCGCGCGATGTCGTGCCGGTGCTGACGGACGCCCGGCCCTATGGCAACTACTCGATGGTCGATATCGACCGGGTCGGCGGCGTGCAGGTGATCGTGCGCGAACTGCTGGAAGCGGGTCTGCTCAATGGCGACATGATGACCTGCACGGGAGAGACGCTCAGCGCCCAGGTCGCCCGCCTCGGCGCCAAAGCCTCCGACGGCAAGGTGATCCGCACGGTCGAGAAGCCCTATAAGCCGACCGGCGGCCTGCGCGTATTGGGTGGCAACCTGTCCCCGGATTTTTCGGCAATCCTGAAACTGGCAGGTGTCGAAGGCGGCCTTGAGAATAATACCTTCCGCGGCATCGCACGGGTGTTCGAGGGCGAGCAGGGCCTGCTCGACGCGCTCGACCGGACGCCAGAAAGCTTCCAGAACAACGACATGATTATCGTCCGGTACGAGGGGCCGAGCGGAGCACCGGGCATGCCGGAGATGCTGGATCCGACGTCGCGGATTACGACATTGTGTCGCGAACGCGGCATCGTCGTCGGGTTGATGACGGATGCGCGCTTCTCCGGCGGATCGGTCGGCCTTGTTATCGGGCATGTCGGACCGGAAGCCGCGCTGGGCGGACCGATCGCGCTTATCGATGGCGGCGATGAGATCGTGGTCGATCTGAACTCAAGCACACTGACCTGCACGGAGTTGAATGATTCCGCCACACTGGCAAAGCGCAAGGCGGTCTGGGAGAGTGAGGTCGCCGCCAATGGCGGCACACATCCGAACTGCGGCATCGCCGACACTCGCCTACTGCATCGCGCTCGGCAGACGGCGGTTCCGGCAACACGAGGCGGCGGCCTGCATCCGAACCGAGAGGTCTGGGTCCGCGCGCCGCGGGCAGCCGAACGGACGGGCTTCGTGCCAGCGAACAAGTACCGGCCGGAGGCGAACAAGGCGTTCTGATCGGAGAGATAGGCCTGTCGGCACCGCCATCATGGTGGTGCCGGACTGGTCTATCACCACGGCCGGCTGGTAGGCGTGGGGCCAGACGAAGCGGATCGTGCCGGCCGCGCAGGCCTGTCGGCACGACCTCCATTCCCTGCGGACCTGACCCTCTTGGTGCTAGCCCGGGACGACTTCTGGAAGTTGTGTCACCATCCCCGGAAAATGACACGCCACGAATTGCTTGCCGCCTTGGTCCAGCAATGGCGGCTCCTGCTCCGAACAAATCGGCGCGGCAATCGGGCAGCGCGTTCGGAAACGGCAGCCGCTCGGTGGTGAGATCGGGCTGGCCGGTTCGCCTCGCAACTGCACATGGCGGCGGGTTCGTTCCACCCGTGGGTCGGGCACCGGGGCTGCTGCCACCAGCGAGCGCGTATAGGGATGCAACGGGCGACGGAACAGGTCGGCGGCGCGCGCCACCTCCATCACCTTGCCCAGATACAGCACGACGATACGATCGCAGACATGGCGCACCACCGCCAAGTCATGTGCGATGAACAGATAGGTCAGGCCGAGCCGCTCCTGCAGGTCGACCATGAGGTTGATGATCTGCGCCTGGATGTTCACGTCCAACGCCGAAATCGGCTCGTCCGCAACGATCAGGTCCGGCCGCACCGACAAGGCACGAGCAATCGATATCCGTTGGCGCTGACCGCCGGAGAACTCATGCGGGAAGCGGTTTGTCGACTGCGGCGGCAGGTTTACCAGTGCAAGCAGCTCTGCCACGCGGGCACGGGAATCGCCCTCGGTCAGTTCATGCAGCTTTAACGGTCCGGTCAGGATTTCGCCGACCGACATGCGCGGGTTGAGCGAGGCGTAGGGGTCCTGAAAGATCATTTGCATACGTCGGCGCAGCGGCCGGATGTCCGACTGCGTTGCGTGCGTGATGTCGGTGCCGTCGAACACCACGCGCCCTGCTGTCGGTTCATGCAGCCGCGTGACCAGCCGCGCGAGTGTGGACTTGCCGCAACCCGATTCGCCCACAAGCCCGACCGTCTCCCCACGCATCACCGTCAGGTCCACACCGTCCACCGCCCGCAGGATGCGCGGCTTCTCAAAAAGCCCGTCGCGCGGCAGCTCGAAATGCTTGGTCAGGCCCGTCACTTCCAGCAACGGACGTACGACAACCGGCGACACCGCCACGGCAGCCGTCACATGCGGCCGAGACGGCGTGTGCAGTGCACCCCCTTGCTGCGTCACCCAGCAACGCGACAGCCGGTCCTCTCCTACAGGCAACAGCGCCGGATGCTCGGCGCACTGCGCCACCGTGAACGGGCAGCGCGCGCGGAATCGGCAACCGGTGGGCCAATTCCGCGGATCGGGCGGCTGGCCCTCGATGGTCGCCAAGCGGCGGTCCTGCGCTTCGGCATCGATGCGGGGGGCGGCGTGCAGCAGTGCCCAGGTGTATGGATGGCGCGGGTCGCTGAGCAGTTCCTCCGGTGCACCTTCCTCCACCACCTCGCCGGCGTACATGACCAGGATGCGCGAGCAGACATTGGATATTACGCCAAGGTCGTGGCTGATCAGAATGACGGCGGTGCCGAAATCGGCGTTCAATTCGCGCAACAGATCGAGGATCTGCGCCTGGATCGTCACGTCCAGCGCGGTGGTCGGCTCATCGGCAATGATCAGCGCCGGCTCATTGGAAAACCCCATCGCCAGCATTACACGCTGGCGCATCCCGCCCGAGAACTGATGGGGCCATGCCTTCACCGCGCGCTCGGGCGCCGGCACCTCCATGCGGCGCAACAGCTGGACCGCGCGGGCGCGGGCCGCGGCGCGAGTGAAGCGGCCATGCGCGGTCATCGCCTCGGTCAATTGCTTGGCGATGCGCAGCACGGGGTTCAGCGAAGTCATCGGGTCCTGGAAGACCATCGCAATTTCGCGGCCACGCACCTGGCGCAGCGCCGCCGCATCCAGCGTTGCCAGGTCGCGGCCACGGAAGGTGATCGAACCGCCGACGATGCGCGCCGGATCGTCCAGCAGCCGGATGATCGACTTGGCGCAGACGCTTTTACCGGAACCGGATTCGCCGACGATGCCCAACGTTTCGCCGCGCGCGAGGTCGAAGCTGACGCCGTCGACGGCGCGCACCGGCCCCGCGTCGGTCAAGAACCAAGTGCGCAGGTCGCGCACCGACAATAGCGGCTCAGCCGGCAGCAGGGGCTCAGCGGCTTCTGGCATGCGGGTCCAACCAGTCGCGCAGGCCGTCGCCCACGAAATTGAAACCCATGACCACGGTCAGGATGGCGATGCCGGGAAAGGTGGCGACCCACCATTGCTGCACCAGCTCTCGCCCCTCGGCGACCATCGCACCCCATTCAGGCGTAGGCGGCACAACGCCGAGGCCCAGGAAGGACAATCCGGCAAACACCAGGATCGCGTTGCCGAGGTCCAACGTCAGCAGCACGATCAGCGGGCCGACGGCATTGGGGATGATCTGGCGCAGCAGGATATGCGTGGGGCCGAAGCCGATTGTCCGCGCTGCCTCGACATATTCGAGCGAACGCTGCGTCAGGACCAGGCTGCGCGCCAGGCGGGCGAACTTCGGCCACCACACCACCAGCATGGCAATACAGGTGTTTACCGTGCCGATGCCGAGGGCGGCGGCGATCGCCATTGCCAGGATGATGGGGGGAAAACAGAACACAAGGTCGGTCAGGCGCATCAGCACTTCTTCCGCCCAGCCGCGGATGAATGCCGCCGCAGCACCCAGCAGGGTACCGAACACGCCGCCGATCAGCACCACCGAAAAGCCCACGGACAGCGACACGCGCGCACCCAGCACCACGCGTGTCGCCACATCGCGCCCAAGCTGGTCGGTGCCCATCCAGTGCTGCCAGGATGGTGGCCGCAGCCGTGCAGCCACATCCACCACGTTGGCGTCGAACGGCGATACAACCTGGCCGAACACCGCCAGGAACACCCACGTCACGATGATGATCGCGCCGAATGCCGGCAGCCCATAGCGGCGGGTCCAACGGCGCCGGGCCGAGGCGACCGCCGGCAAGGCGATGGCGCTGACGTCTGTGGCGCTCACTTCTTCAGCACGCGCGGATCGAGCAAGGCATAGGACAGATCGACACCGAGGTTCACCAGCACGAACACGCCCGAGACGATGGTGGTGACGCCCATGATGGCGGGGAAATCCAGCGACACCGCGCTCTGGAATGTGTAACGGCCGAGGCCGGGCCAGGAGAACACGGTTTCCGTAAGCACTGCTCCCGCCAGCAGATTGGCATACGCAAGGCCGCCCAGCGTTACCACCGGCAGCATCGCGTTGGGCAGTGCGTGTCCCAGCACGACAATCCGCGCGCGCAAGCCTTTGGCGCGGGCGACGCGGACATAGTCCTGCGACAGTGCTTCCAGCATCGCGGCGCGTGTGGTGCGCGTAATCAGCCCGAGCGTCGCGCCGGCGAGCACGATGGACGGCAGCACGAGATGCGCGAGCGCGTCGTGGAATGTGTCCCAGTCGCCTATGATCGCGCTGTCCACCAGCAGCAGCCCGGTGATCCTGTCGGGGGGAAATGACACCGGATCGAGTTGCCCGGGGCCGGGCGCCAGGTTCAGCCAACCATAAAATATCGCGAGCATGATGAAGGCGAGCCAGAACGTGGGTGCGGAGACGCCGACAAGGGAAATGGCGCGCGCTACGTGGTCGACCCACGAGTCCCGCTTCACCGCTGCCACCACGCCGAGTGGCAGGCCGACCACCAGGGCGAGCATGAAGCCCACCGACGCGAGCTCAATGGTTGCCGGCGCGTAATCCTCGATATCGTCCAGCACGGGGCGCCGCGACGCGATCGACTCACCCAGATCGCCATGAGCAAGTCCGCGCAGAAAGATCCAGTACCGCTGATAGATCGGCAGATCGAGGCCCCATTTGTGCCGATACTCTGCGACAGTCGCGGGGTTGGATGCCGCCATGTCGCCGAGTTGCGTCAACACCGGATCGCCAGGTACGGTGTTGGCGATCAGAAAGATCACCACTGTGGCCAGCAACACCATGACCGCCGAAGTTACCAGGCGCGAGAACGCGTAACGGATCACGAGCGGCGACGATCAGACAGGCTTCGCGGCACCAAGTTCGGCCATCCACCCGGCCGCCGTGAGTTGCAGGCCCTGCACGCTTTTTCGCACGCCAATCTGATAGATTGGCTGAATCATCACAAAATGGTTCGCCTGATCGACCATCACCTCCTGGTATTTCTTGTACAGCGCGGCTGATTTAGCCAGGTCGCGTTCGGCGGCCGCGTCTGCGACCAGCTTGCGTACCTCGGGCGGCACGGTCCAGTGCACGCGGCCGGAGACCCGGTTGATCGTGGCTCCCGACCACAGCCAGTTCTCCGGCGCCGGCGGGTTCCAGAAGGTCAGCGCCGCCTCCAACTTGCCGCCCAGGTACATGGTCCGCATGTTCAGTTGGTCCATCGGCGTCAGCACAACCTTGATGCCGACGCGCGCCAAGTCCGACTGGATCTTCTGCGCCAGGTTGGCGTATTGCACGCCGGCGATGGCGGCGTTGCCGTAGGCAAGCTGGAAGCTGAAACCGTCCGGCAGGCCTGCCTCGGCCAACAGCTTCCTGGAGCGGTCGAGGTCCTCGCGGAAGCCGATCTCCTTGGTCAGGGCCTCGGTTGAACCGTTGACGCCAACCGGCAGGAAGCTGACCGGCCGCAGCGCATGGCCGCCGATCAGGTTCTTGATGATGCCGTCATAGTCGATCGCATAACCGATAGCCTGGCGCGCCGCCTTCTTCTGCAAGGCGGGATTGCCGGGCGCCTCGACCACCGCCATGTAGATGAAATCGAGGCTGGTCGCCTCCATCACCGTGACGTTGGGGTCTTCCTTCAACGCCGCGATCTGCTCGGGGATCAGGTTGAAGGCCACGTCGATGTCGCCGCGCTGCAGGGCCAGCAACTGGGCGGCACTCTCGCTCATGTTGCGGATCAGCACGCGGTCATAGCCTGGTGTGCCACCCCAGTAATGTGGGTTCTTCACCATCTGGATCTGCTGGTTGCGCTGCCAGCCGGTGAGCCGATAGGGGCCGGTGCCGGCCGAGTTACTGTTCAGCCATTCAGTGGCGGTGTCCGTCGTCTTGGCATCCGGCGCATCGGTGCCGCCATGCTTGGCGAGCAGCGCCTTTTCCTGGACCACGAATTCGGGGGCGGCGATGATCGGCAGCAACGGCGCCGCCGGATCGCCCATGACAATATCAACGGTGTAATCGTCCACAACCGCCACATGATCGACCTGGGCGATATACTGCGCCGGCTGATCCTTCACATTGAGCACGCGCTGAAACGAGAACGCGACATCTGTCGCCGTCATCTTGTTTCCGGAGGCGAAGGTCACGTCCCGCCGCAGCTTGAAGCGAATTGTCTTGCCGTCCGGCTGATAAGCCCATTCGGTGGCGATGCACGGCTTGACGTTGACGTAGTCGCCGGGCGTGAAGGTGACGAGTGAATCATAGGCCGCATGGGTCGGCAGCGGGTTGGAATATTGTGCCACGCGGATTGGATCGAGCGACGTTGCATCGCTGATGTCCAGTCCGATCACCAGCGTACCGCGCCGTGTCGCGCTTTGTGCACCGGCTGGTTGCGCCCCGGCCAGGACAACACCGAGCAGTCCGGCCGAACCGGCCATGGCAGCGCGCCGCCCTATGACCGGGCCATGAATATCCATCTTATCCTGGTCCGTCATCGCGATCCCCCAGCCGTATCTCGTTCGCGCGCCATGGTGGCTATGCGTTATCGGCCATCGAGTATTGCCGACCCGTTGAGCTGGCGCCAGTGCTACGATAGCAAGTGCTACGATAGCAAGAAGCTGGAAGTCCGGCTGCCGATAACTGCTGCGGAACCGACAAGCCGCGCCATCAGGTCAATCCATAGAGGCGGAAGCGCGGATCGCGCCGGCCGGCGCTGGCGGGGTCGAGCAAAACCCACGATGGGCACCCTGTCTCTGTTGTCTCATCACCACGGCGTTCCGCCTTTGTCATGTCTTTACTCCCCATCCAAGTGCGACCCCCTTATGTGCGCCACGCTGACGGTAGCTGAACCGCCGCCACCCGCCCCCAGGGGCAGATCCACGAGCAGCGCCCTACAGTTCCGCCAGCGTGTCGTGACCGGCGATCAGTCCCTTGCAACAGCACTCGGACCTGACCGTGCTGACTGAACCCGCCCGCCGACTTGCCGCCGCAGTAAAAGACCCGGAATATCTTTTCCAAGCAGGTCGATGACCTAGCATTTGGCATTGATAAGCAGGCCACCTGAGAATCGTGCGGAGCCGGCGTGGCCATGCGGCATGAAACCGCGTTGAGCCGCGTGTTGGCAGCTCAGCCGCCACCCTCGAATGGGTCGACTGGTTCAACAATCGTCGCTTGCTCGAACCGATTGGAAATATTCCGCTCGCAGGAGCGGAAGCGCGTTACTATGCGCAGGCCAATGAGTGTGTCATGGCGGCGTGACTTAAACCAAGAAGCCTCCGGCAAACCCGGCGCGGTTCAGTTCGTGCGGCACGTGCTGTCGATGGACACGACCTTCGCCGACTCCGAACTGCGCTGGCGTGCGATCACCAATCCCAGCGTCCAGCAGGCGGCCTATTGGCTGATCATTGCAACGCAGATCGGCACGGCTGCGCTGCTTTGGCTCAGTACGCTGCTACTTCTGGCCACGGTTGGGACGGATGGATTTGCACGCGCCAAAACCCTCGCCGCAGCCGGGCTGACGGTCGGTTTGCTGCTCTACATGGTGGGCTTCGTTACGGTTGGCGGCAAATGGTTCGCGATGTGGCAATCGGCGACTTGGAACGGTCAGCAGAAAGCCTTCGAGTTCATCACGATGATCGCCGGAGTGCTGATCGTGCTGCTGCTTCCGGAACACGCCTAACGATGTGTCATCAGGGCGCGGTGTCAATGCCGATGTCGCTATCGACCAGGCGCATCGGGCGGCAGGCGAGCTCTTGGCGTTCCAGGAATAACGAATAGCGTGGGTGGCGTATCCTTTTGCGACGGCTCCGCCAACGCGATGAGCACAGGGGTTGCTCTCAACAATGAGCCCTGGCCGGGCCAGGAGCCGCTACATGCCGTCCGCTCCATTCGCCCAATTTGGCCGACGCTTTTCCAGGAATGCCGCCAGTCCTTCGCGTCCGTCGGATGTACTAAAAACGTTGCACAAGGTCTCGATCTGGTTTTCCACGTTGCGTCGGTAGTCGAGGTCATTCGCCCGCATGAAAGACTGCCGGCCAAGGGCCATGATGGCGGGCGACTTGGCGGCGAACGCCTGTGCCATGGCAAACGCACGTGCCATCAGTTCATCCCGTGGCACGGCGTGGTTGATTATACCGAGCGATGCCGCTTCCTGCGCGGAGATCGGCTTGCCGCCGAACAACAATTCGAACGCCTTGTGACGGCCGATTTGCCGCGGCAGATGCACGTAGTGAATCGCCGGGATCACTCCGACATCGATCTCCGGGTAGCCAAGATCGACGTCGTCCGCTGCAAGAATTACGTCACTAGTGACCGAAAGTGTCATCCCCGCCCCACGCGCCGGACCATTGACCGCGGCAATGGTCGGTTTCGTCATGACGTATTGGATGTTCATCGTTTCAATGTAAAATTTGTAGACGAAGGCCCGTAGATCCTGCACGCCGCCTGCAGCGACCATACGCAGATCCATGCCGCCGCAAAACATGCCCGGCAGCGCACTGGTGAGGATGACGGCACGTACGTCACGATCGTCCTCCGCCCGGCGTAGTGCTGCGTGAATCGCGTCGATCATCGGATGGTCGATGGCGTTGACCGGCGATCGGTTCATCGAAATAACCGCCACTCGTTGCCTGACGTCGTAATCAATACGGTGCTCTGAGGACATCGACGCGCTCCAAAAATCGGCATCACGTTAGCACTGCGTCCAATCGCCGCTTACGCCGTGCCAACCGCTTTCCTATCAATCAGGCTTTCAATATCGGCCTGCTCATAGCCTGCCTGGCTCAGCACCTCGCGCGTGTGTTCGCCCAATCTCGGCGTTGGACGGTGCATGCTGGCCGGGCTACGGGAAAATCGGGCCGGCGGGCGCGCCTGTCGGATTTTGCCCTCAGTCGGATGCTCAAGCTCCTGAAACAGACCGACCGCCTTCAAATGCGGCTGCTCGGCAATTTCGGTCAGCTTGGCAAACGCCGTGTGCGGCACGTCGATCCGAAGCAGCAACTCCTCCCATTCCGCCGTGGTCCGTGTCGGGGCGATGTCGCGCATCCGATCATAGATCTTGTCGATGTTCTGGGCACGCAGCACCGGATCTCGAACCGAGAATTCCTCGATGCACTCTGGGTGTCCGACCGCCTCGAAAAACGCGCACCAGTTATCACCGGAATAGGGCAACATGGTCAGCCAGCTATCTTTAGTACGCACCGGCCGACGCGCCTTCATTCGCTTGTAGCCCGATGGGCCAATTGGTGGGACAAAAGCATGACCACCGAACATCTCGATGCTGTTGAAGGCGGCGAGCGTCTCCAGCATCGGTACCTCCACCATTTGCCCCTCGCCGGTGCGCTCGCGGTGCAGGAGCGCGGCGGTAACCGCCGAGCTCAATGCCATGCCGCAGATCTTGTCCCCAATCAGGCTGGGGACGAAGGCAGGCTCCTCGTCTGTGCCCATGGCGGAGGCGAATCCCGAGGCTGCCTGGATGATCTCGTCGAAGGCCGGACGCGCCCGCCACGGGCCATCCTGACCGAAGCCGGTGGCGACGGCGTAGACGATCTTGGGACTGAGTTCCTTGCAGCTCTCGTAGCTGAAGCCGAGGCGGCCCAGGCCGGCGGGCCGTATGTTGCTCACCAACGCGTCCGTGGTGGAGATCAAGCGGCGGAGGACCGCCTTGCCATCTGGGTGCTTCAGATCAAGGGCAATGCTGCGCTTATTGCGGTTTGCCGCCATGAACTGACCGCTCATGCCGCGGTTGCGGAATTGACCTGAGGTGCGCCAAGTGTCTCCGGTCAGGGTTTCGATCTTGATGACGTCGGCACCCCAGTCGCCCAAAGTCTGTGTGGCAAACGGCCCAAATAGGACCGTGGTCAGGTCGAGGACGCGGAAGCCCTTCAGTGGGCCGGTGGGTTCAGTCATCACTAAGCGGTCCTTGGCGGTCTCCTTCCAGTGTACGCGGACGACGCAGCGACGGAAGAGGAAAGATTGGTTCGGCGACGTTCACAAGCTGATCGCCAGCATCTTCGACGGCTCCCGCAGCCGCGTGGGCTCCACAATTCACAATTGGCCCACCGTACGGAGTTGGGCAGCCAAAGATCGACCCGACCGGGAAAGGGCTTGCGACCTGCAATAAGTCAGCCGTCGAACAAGCAAACCCGATCCGCCAACAGTCCAACCCGGACGTGAACAAAGAACGAACATATCAAGATATGGTCCCTCATCCGGCTTTGGGCTGTGTTCAACAAGGCGCGACGATGAGTCGCCTCACCGCCATCAAAAGACACGCCGATGTACCGATGATTGCAAATAGACAATTTCCCGCATTGGCGCGGGTCCAGTAACCCATGCCAATGATAAAGTTCCGCTCGCAAAACGTGAGCCCAACGACGACGCAGTTCAGCTTGGCCCAAGTGAAGGCCACGGTCGATCGCCACCAGGGCTTCGCCCCCATTAGCATCCGACCCAGAACGGCAATGCGCCAGGCTCGTCGTTCCCGCTACGGTCGGCATGTCGGCGCACTGTGATTGGTGCCGGTTGAACGTGCTCATCTGGTATTTTTTGCTCGCACCCCCTTCAATGGCGCCGCGCAGATAAAATTCAGGGGGATCGAGATGGCCGAGGACGCGGATACATACGACTACATTGTCACCGGAGCGGGCTCGGCCGGCTGCGCCGTCGCGGGACGGCTCAGCGAGTCCGGCCGGTTCCGCGTCCTGCTGCTGGAAGCCGGCCCGCGCGATACCAACCCGTGGATCCATATTCCGTTGGGCTACACGAAGAACTACACCAATCCCAAAGTGAATTGGATGTTCGAATCAGAGCCCGAACCCAATCTCAACAATCGCACGCTTTATCAGCCGCGTGGGAAGGTCCTTGGCGGCACATCTTCGATCAACGGCACCGTCTATATGCGTGGCACCGCCTCCGATTACGACGAGTGGCGCCAGCGCGGCTGCGAGGGCTGGGATTGGGACAGCGTCTTGCCATTTTTCAAGAAGGCGCAGAACCAGGAACGTGGCGCCAGCGAATTGCATGGCTTTGGCGGACCACTGCATGTCACCGACGTGCCGCATGAATGGCCGCTGGCGAAAGCCTGTGTGGACGCCGCCATCGAGACGGGTATTCCCTACAATGCCGATTTCAATGGCCCGAAGCAGGAAGGCACAGGGTTTTACCAGTTCACGGTGAATAACCGCCGCCGCTGGAGTTCGGCCCGTGCTTATCTAGGCGCGGCGAAATCGCGCGCCAATCTGATTATCTCAACCGAATCCCACGCCCAAAGGCTCGTATTCGAAGGAACGCGGTCCGTTGGCGTTGAATACCTCACCCCCCAGGGGCGTCGTATCGCGCGCGCCGCCAAGGAAATTGTTGTCTCCGGCGGCGCCTTCGGCTCACCGCAATTGCTGCAACTCTCTGGCATCGGTCCGGCGAACCTCCTGCGCGATCTCGGGATCGAGGTGGTGCGCGATATCGCCGGCGTTGGGGAGAATTTACAGGATCATTTCAACAGCTATCTGTCCTACCGCGTTAATCAGCCCATAACCTTGAACGACATTGGCAACAGCACCACACGCCAGATTTTCGCAGGCATCCGCTATGCCTTCACCCGCACCGGTCCGTTGACTGGCACGGGTATTTATGCAGGCGCCTTCGTCCGCTCCGATCAACGGCTGGAAAATCCCGATCTACAAATCAACATGTCCATGTGGAGTACGGAATCGCGCACCCGCACCGGCATCGTGCCACACCCGTTCCCCGCCTTTACCCTAAGCCCCGTTCATCTTCGTCCGGAGGGCCGTGGCTTCGTGCGCATCAAAACCCCAAGCGCATCCGATCAACCGGCTATTCGCTTCGATCAGTTACGCACCGAGTACGATAAGTCCGCCATCCTCTACGGTCTGCATCTGTGCCGGCGAATCGCCGCGCAACCAGCGCTGAAGCCCTATGTGGTGGAGGAAATCTTGCCGGGCCCCGCCGTGCAAACTGATGCGGACTGGCTGGAAGATACCCGTCAGCGTGGCGTGGCGAATTTCCATCCTGTCGGCACCTGCCGCATGGGCCACGGGATGGACGCGGTGGTGGACCCTCGTTTGCGTGTGCA
Organism: Rhodopila sp.; assembly: GCA_965200665.1. Lineage (GTDB taxonomy): Bacteria > Pseudomonadota > Alphaproteobacteria > Acetobacterales > Acetobacteraceae > Rhodopila. The sequence goes on from OZ241370.1 coordinate 2,263,746, forward strand.
CGGCATCACCGGACTACGTGTGGCCGACGCGTCGATCATGCCCAGTATCATCGCCGGTAACACGAACGCACCTTCCATCATGATCGGCGAGAAATGCGCTGCAATGATACTCCAGGATGCCGCGTGATTGTCGGGGCCGACCTGCCGAACGGCCTGGTCCGCCCGCGGCTACTGCTTCCAGCGTTATCGTGTTGAGCGCTTGATCAACACCGCAAGCAGATAGATCCCATAGATCACGGCGCGAATGCTGTGGTGCCGGTTCCTCGTCGCGAAGCGGACCTCGGACGGCCAGCGCCCTGCTTGGCTGCTTCCGCCCAGGCAGCGCTGCTCAGAACGTCCGGACAGTCGATTTCAGAGTTGCGAGGTGTCTTGGTTCTCCGTCACCACCCAATTCGCGCACTTGGCCGCCGGGGGTGAAAGTCGCGCGCTCGTCGAAGCCGAGTTCGAAGCCGAGTAACCCCACGAACGCGGGGGACCTTCAGCAGATTTGGCACATGCTCCTGGTCGTATAACTCATTGAAGCGGGCTTCCCTTTCCCGGGGCCAAATTCATGCCGACGATTAAGACGTACGTGTTGAGATCGGCATTTTCTTGTGCGGTGTCCTCTTCATGATCGGCCAGAGGCCGGACGTGTCTCGTTCTGGTCAGCTTACCGCCGATTGTCATATCGTCATCGGCGGCACGCGCATGTGCCAGTCGTGAGCGATCTGATAGGCGTATGCTATCCGCAGTGCCAGGGGCTCCTGGTAAGCCCTGCAAACGACTTGCAGCGACGATGGCAACTCCTCCGACGTGAACCCGTTCGGCACCGCCACCGCACACAGGTCCAGAAAGTTCACCCAACGTGTAAACATCGCTGGCGATCCACTCTGATCGATTGAGGCGATCGGTATCGCGGCGGTCGTCAGCGTGGGAGTTAGCAGTGCGTCCAGGTTCTCAGTCGCGGCAGCGAAAGTGAGCTTCATCCGCTGTCGCTGTGCCAGCAATTGCAAGTACTCTTTCGACGAAATTGCCGCGCCCGCACGCACCCGCGGCCGCACGTCCTGGTCCAACCGCTGCGCGTTGTCATCCACGAGCGCTGCAAGCATCGCATACGACTCAGCGGAGATGATCTTCGCTGTAGCAGCACCCAGGTCGAGGATATTCACCGGCAACGCCAAGTCGACTATTTCGGCCCCCAGCCCCGCCAAGAATTCGACAGAGCGGTCGTAGCAGGACAGAATTTCGAGATCGATACCGGCAGTCTGATCTTTTGACAGCCGACCCAGACGCAGGCCCTTCACACCGCGCCGCAAGTCCCGCAATGGATCCACCTCATGCACGCCCGCCGTTTGTGGATCATGCGCATCGATGCCCTGAAGTACAGAGAGCAACAGTGCCGCGTCCTCGACGTCACGCGTGATCGGGCCCGGCGTGTCAAGCGTCTGGCTCAGCGGCAGCACGCCGAAAGTGCTAACGCGACCGATCGTCGTCTTCAGGCCGGTGACCCCGTTCCACGCCGCCGGCACACGTACAGACCCGCCGGTATCGGTGCCGATCGCGCAGGGCGCCAGACGCGCAGCGACTGCGACGCCTGAACCCGAGGAGGAGCCACCTGGTGTCCGATGCGTCGAGAAGTCCCAAGGATTCCATGGAGTACCAAGATGCTGATTGGTCCCCCACGCGCCGTAGGCAAACTCGACGGTGTGGGTCTTGCCGAGATTGATCATCCCGGCGGCCAGCAATTTCCGCATCAGTGTCGCGGTCCTGGTGGCCGTGCGATCTTTCCACGCTGCACTTCCGCCCGTAACCACCTCGCCTTCGATCTCCACCAAATCCTTGATGGCGATGGGAATGCCGTGGAGGGGCCCAACGGCGTGGCCGGACCTAATGGCTTTATGAGCAGCTTCGGCGGCAAGGCGGGCGTTGGCGTGGTTGACCGATACGAAGGCATGCAACTTGGGCTCGAGCCGCTGGATGCGCGCAAGGCATTCGTCGACCAGGTCGACCGGGGACAGGCGGCGCGCCGTGATTTCAGCCGCAAGCGTATGGATAGGCTGGAATGCGGGCGTCGTCATAAAAAGCTCCTGAGACAATAAGTATAAGGTTTGGGGCGTCGGGAGCATCACATCCGACTGGCTCAGGGGCAAGGAGTGACAACCTGCGAGGTCATTCTGTACTGCGGCGCGTTCAGCTCTTCCCAACTCCTGATGCCCTTGGGAATTGGACCTTCCCGACATGGGCGTCGCATCTTTTGTCGATCGCCCGGTTGGGCGAAATCGCCACGATCGCCTACAGGTCCAATTTCGGTGCTTCGACACATTTCGGCATTTCGAGACGCATCGCCGATTGATGCGCGCGGACCGAGCCTCTTGCAATAACGCGCGCTGGTTCCAACGGCGTCGGCGCGTCACGTCGCCCTGCACCCAAACAGGGGGCCGCCTTTAGGGTGCCGACGGCCGGCGTCACGGTGCAGTTTGGTCCGCTATGTTCGGGCAAGCCTATTGTAACCAATGCCCCAGCCGGCCTGCTTCGACTGCCCTGGGATAAATCCGCCACAGCGGTCGCTAAGATCAGCCGGGGCGATTTTGCTTAAGGAACCTGCGCACCCGCTCGATCGTGCGTTGCTTCAAATCTGCCGGCTCCTTCCATGGGAATACTGTAATCTCAGCGTTCGGTGCCAGCGAAGCGACGTCGATCGACGTTTGCAGCGGATGAGATGGCACATCATCCGGTAGCACCAACATCGGCGTCTGACAGCTCCTGATGAAATCACGCGACACGCTGTGAAGGAAGTCGGGCTGAACCGCGTAGAGTTCGTGTAGGTATTTTTCGATGGTTTCAGCCGATACATCGGGCCGCCGTTTCATGAAGTCAGGGACCCAGTTTTCCTTGCTGTGACGATACATCACGGTCGGGTCTTCAGGTCGATGGCCGACAGTTTGGCAGAACACGGCGCCAACGACGCGGCCCGGCGCCCTCTGCATCAGCTTCCCCGCAAAGCAGCCACCTATGCAGTAGCCCATGAACAGGAATTGGTTGATCCCAAGGTGATCCATCAGTCCCAGCTGATCGTCAGCGAAAGCATCCCACGGATTGCTGGTGGGAACCGGCCCGGTGGATTCGCCGCCGTTCGCGTTGCGCTGGTCCATTGTGATGCAGCGAAACTCGTCCTTGAAGATGTCGAACGCGTTGAATACGGCGTTGGGCCAGTTGCTGATGCGGGAGTTCAAGCCCCCACCGGGCACGAGTAGAAGCGGAAATCCGCTGCCGGCCACCTCGTAGCGAATCCGGACGTCACCTTTTTCATAAAACGGCATGGCTCAAACCTCCCAAAATCGTCTGCCCATGCGGACGACCGTCTTCCACAAAGCATCGCCAGCATGATGCCACCATGTTCGCGAGCATCAAACCTACCCTGCGATCCGCTGCCCGTACAGTTAGCGTCCGTACAGGCAGCGATATGCACCCGCAGCGTCGTCCTGACGAAGTGCGGCCATACCCGCCTCGGCAGTTTCAGGTTCAACTCCCCCCACTTCAAGGTTTCGTCGTTGCCGACAGACCGCACCCAACGGTCAAGGCGTACCCCTTCCATCAACGATCCCTAAAAGCTGGGCATCTTCACGACCTGGCCACACTGGGCCACAGCAGTGTTGACGCCACCTGCCTGTCGCGAGCATCATGCTGACCCATTGCGCCTGTAGCTCAATTGGTTAGAGCTGGCGGCTCATAACCGCTCGGTTGCAGGTTCGAGTCCTGCCGGGCGCACCATTGGAGAATCCCAGCCTGAAGCCAACGCCTTTACGAGGGCACATTCGTTTCGATCGTATGTTCGCTTTCGCTGGAAACGTCCAGGATCAGCAGGTTCGTGCAACAGATAAACCTGCCACGCCAGCAGGGCTCACACTGTCCACGAATAACAGCCGACGCTCACCCCGCCTCCAGCTCAGGACCTCAGAGCCGAGCCCGTCCACGACCCTGATTCGGGCGTGAAGCAAAGGCCAAACGGTAACATGCCATCGGCCCCTTAGGGATTTTCAGGATAATCAGCACCAATCGCCATGTCCGCCCAGGTATCAAGGTCGCGACGTTGCGCCTCCATTTCCTGCCGAATCCGTTCCACCGCAGCGCGACCCAAAGCCAGACGGAACGGCGCCTTGTCGGATTGGACGGCCGTGATGATCGCCTCCGCCGCGCGCGCAGGGTCGCCCGCCTGCTGCCCGTCATGGGTGATGTTTTCCTTGCGACGCTTGCCCGCCGTTGGTGCGTAGGCGTCGATCATCCGCGCCGACTGCCGCAACGACCGCCCGGCGAAGTCCGTCCGAAAGCCGCTGGGTTCAACCACCATCACGCCGATCCCAAGCGGCTTGACCTCCTTGCGCAACGCATCAGACATGCCCTCCACGGCAAACTTGGTCGCCGAGTAGAAGCCCGAACCGGGGGCGGCCATGCGTCCGCCGACCGAGGAGACATTGACGATATAACCGGAGCCTCGCGCCCGCATTCCTGGCAGCACGGCCTGTGTCATGGCCACCAAGCCGAAGAAGTTCGTATCGAAAAGCTCACGGATCTCCGCTTGGATGGCTTCCTCGACGGCACCGCGATAGCCATACCCGGCGTTGTTCACCAAAACATCTATGCTACCGAAACGAGCCTGCGCCCGCTGCACGGCATCAGCGATCTGAATGCTCTTGACGACATCAAGCTTCAAGGCCAGCGCTGTAACAGGGTAGTCCGCGACGATGTCGGCAACGGAAGCCGGATCGCGTGCAGTGACAACGGCGTTCCAACCCCGCGCCAGGACAGCCTTGGCAAGCCAACGGCCCAGGCCGGTGGAACAGCCGGTAATAAACCAGGTCGGCATCGGCAAAATCTCCTATAAAGGCCCCTCCCGCGTGTGGGAGGGGCTTACTGGTCGCTGTGTCAGTCCGTCTTGATCCAAACGGATTTGACGTTCAGATATTCTTCCAGATGCTGCACGCCGGACTCTCTACCGTAGCCACTCATCTTGTAACCGCCGAAGGGCACGGCAGGGTCCATCGCCTGATAGCAGTTGATCCACACCGAACCGGCCCGGATTGCTTTTGCCAGGCGGTGTGCCTTGCCGACGTCGCGAGTCCACACCCCACTGCCAAGGCCGAACTGCGTGTTGTTGCCGCGTTCAATGACTTCCTCGATGTCGGTAAACGGAATCGCGGAGATCACAGGACCGAAGATTTCCTCCTGCGCAATACGCATGTCGTCGCGTACATCAGCAAAGACTGTAGGCGGAACGAAGAAGCCCTTCGCCATTGCCCCTTCGGTCAGGCGTTCGCCGCCGGACAGCGGACGGGCCCCTTCTTGCCGGCCGATGTTCAAATAGCCGGTGACGCGAGTCATCTGCTCCTGTGAAACCAGCGGGCCAACCTGGGTGTCCGGGTCGCTGCCGTTACCGACCCGCAGCGTCTTGCTGAAATCGGCGACCCGACCGACAAATTCGTCGTAGATCTTCTTTTCAACGAACAACCGCGTTCCGGCACTGCAAATCTGGCCGGTGTTGGCAAACACCGCCATGCCTGCGCCGGGAACTGCCTGCGCCAGATCAGCATCTGCGAACACGATGTCGGGTGACTTGCCCCCTAATTCGAGGGATACGCGTTTCAAGTTTCCGGCTGACGCCCTGACGATTGACTGCCCGGTCAGGTGCGAGCCGGTGAAAGCCACCTTGTCCACGTCGGGATGCGATGCCAATGCAGCGCCGGCGGTCTCGCCGAACCCCGGCACAACGTTGACCACACCGGGAGGCACACCCGCCTCCAGGCACAGTTCAGCCAAGCGCAGCGGGGACAAGGGTGCCTCCTCGGCCGGCTTCAGCACCACCGTACAGCCGGTTGCCAAGGCTGGCCCGATCTTCCAGATCGACGCGCCCAGTGGACCGTTCCAGGGAATGATGGCGCCGACGACACCGACAGGCTCCTTCAACGTGAAGGACGTGATCTCGCCTGCAAGGGAGTTGTTGATCGTTTCGCCGTGTATTGCGGTCGCCATGCCGGCATAGAACCGCAGCATGCCGACTGCCCGCGCCTTGCCGCCCCGTGTGCGGGTGATGGGCGCGCCCATATCAAGCGTATCGAGCGCCGCGAATTCCTCAATGTCACGCTCAACCAGGTCGGCAAGTTTCAGCAGGATCGCCTGCCGTTGCGCGGGTTTGAACTTGCTCCAGGGTCCGTTGAAAGCATCGCGTGCCGCTGCGACCGCGCGATCGATATCTTCCGCATCGCCTTCCGCAACATTCGCGAGCAACTCGCCGGTGGCGGGATTGCGTGTCTCAAAGGTCTTGCCGGATGCCGCTTCCAGCCACTTGCCGCCGATCAGCATCCGTTTGGTTTTCCCATCCAGAAATGGATGGATCTGTGTCATGACATTCATCAGTTCAGTCTCCTTGCCAAAGTTACGTCGGTGTCGCGCGGCGTCCGCAACAGCGCGGCACCAAGCGAGCCGGCGTTTTCGCCGTTCAACGCGAAGGCGACCCCGAAGCCGTCTTGCGTGCCCAGTTTCAAGATCAGTCCATCGCCATTTCGCTGTTGTTCCAGTTTCCATTTGGCCAGCCACTGGACAAAGCGAAACGAGCCGTCGGGAAAGCGTTCATCGAGTGCGGATTGCAACATGCGAGGCAGCGTCATCATCAATCCAGACGGACTATCGACCGGAAGCACGATGCGATTCGTCCCACCGTCGATAGCGACGAGGTCAAGGGCAATTTCCGTTCCGCCCGGCAACACATTCCACAAGACCAGTTCTTCGCCTCTGATCGGCATAGCTTCCATCAAGCCCGCCTGCTTCGCTATGTTATATTGGATATAGCGAAAGGTCCGCATTGAGTCCATCCGCCGACTGATGCGGCCAAATCGATCAGCGGCGCGTCGTCTAACTATATCGAGCGTCGATCCCGATCAGCACGAGACCAACGACACAATTGGACCGTGTCGTATCGAGAATCGTAGAGTGAAGTTTTCGATCATCGGCTTGGCGCAAAAATATCCGCAAAACCGTGTCACGGCGGGCACGATACATCCGGTAAAGCACTTGGATTTGGGGAATGGTCGCCAATGTAGTCATCGCGTGCCACCGGCACGCGTGACCACGTCCAGTGATGCTTACAACGCTGCGGTGATGGCCTTTACTTCGGTGTAGTTGTGAAGAACTTCGGCGCCCATCTCGCGACCCCAGCCCGATTGTTTGTACCCGCCGAACGGCAGGGAGGCGTCGAACACGTTGTGGCAGTTGATCCACACGGTTCCGGAACGGATCCGACTGGCGAGCTTGTGGGCCTTCCCACCATTCGCCGTCCAAACACTGGCAGCCAGCCCATAGATCGTGTCGTTGGCCCGTTTTGCGATCGCTTCCAGATCATCATCGTCGAACCGCTGGGCACAGACGACCGGCCCAAAGATTTCCTCCTGGATGACCTTCATGTCCGCAGTGGTGTTTTCCAGCACCGTCGGCGCAACGAAGTAACCAAGATTGCCGACCCGGTTGCCGCCGACCGCGACATGCGCTCCGGATTGGCGCCCGTCCTCGATATAGCTGGTGACGCGGGTGAACTGCTCGTCCGACACCAGCGGCCCCATTTCTGTCAGCGGATCCAGCCCGGGACCCACTTTGATCTTGCCTGCAATGTCGGCCACGCCGGCGACAACGCGATCATACACTGATTTATGCGCGTAGAGACGTGACCCGGCGCAGCAGCACTGGCCGTGATTGAAGAAGATCGCGTTCGCCGCACCGGCGATGGCCAGATCAAGATCGGCATCCGGCAGGATGATTGCCGGTGATTTGCCGCCGAGTTCCAGTGATACCTTCTTCAGGTTGCCGGCCGCTGCATGCACGATCAGCTTGCCAACCTCGGTCGAGCCGGTGAACGCGACTTTGTCCACGTCGGGATGGGCGGCGATCGCTGCGCCGGCGGTTTCGCCGAAACCGGTCAGGATATTGACCACACCGGGTGGGAAGCCGGCCTCCTGAAACAACTCAGCCAGCCGAAGCGCGGTCATCGGCGTCTGCTCGGCAGCCTTCAGCACGATCGTGCAACCCGCGGCCAGCGCGGGGGCCAGCTTCCACGCCGCCATCAGCAGCGGGAAATTCCATGGGATGATCTGGCCCACCACACCGATAGGCTCTCGCACCGTGTAGGACAGGTATTCGCCGGGCAGTGACAATGGCAGCGTGGAGCCGGTGATCTTTGTGGCCCAGCCGGCCATATACCGGAACATGTCGACGGCCAACGGCAGGTCGGCGACGCGCGCAACCGCATAGGGCTTGCCGTTGTCGATCGACTCCAATTCGGCCAATTCCTCCAGGTCACGCTCGATCAAATCCGCCATTTTCCACAGCATCTTGCCCCGGCCGGACGGTCCGATCTTGGCCCACACCCCGTCATCAAACGCTCGGCGGGCCGCCGCGACAGCCAAATCGACGTCGGCCTTGTCGCCTTCGGGAACGTTTGCAATCACCGTGCCGGTGGCGGGGTTGTAAACCGGGAATGTCTTGCCGGATGCCGCCTGCACAAGCCTCCCGTTGATCAGCATGCCTGCTTTGCGGCCAAGGAATCCGGTCGCGTGACGCAGTCTCGAATCAAGCGCGATTGTATCCATCATGGTTCCTCCTGTTTTGTCGGTAGCCCTTCGGGCGACAGCGATGGGCACTTGGCAGACGCCGTTTGCTGCGCCAGTATCGCTATATCCAATTGCATATGACGACAAGAGGGTCCCGTCACACATTGCTTCTCGGGACAGAGCGAAGGACCTGGAGGGACAAAAGATGGGCGTAGGAGGGCCTCCCGTTGCGATCAGGAGCGGCGCGCACGCCTCGGCTCCGTCGAAGCTGTTCGACCTGTCGTCACTCCCCCCCAGATTGGTGGCGCGCGATGCTCCCGTATCGTCGTCAGCGTGCGACCAAGGCATCCTTCGGACGACGCCATCTCGGCGCACGAAGATCTGGGAATTCAACACCAACCTGCACTGCTCGATCATCGGGACGTGCCTGTCCAACGCGGAACTGCGCCAGGTCCTGAAGAAGTTCGGCATGGCCTCGCAGGCCCGCACCGATCATGAATTGCACGGCATTGCGGTGACGCTGGCGGGCCGTCATGACGACCCCGCACGACGGTTGCACAAGGCACTGGATCACCGTCACAAGCTGGCGATCAGTCAGTTCGCCAAGGCGGATACCGAGGCCGGTGTTCGCGCGATGTGGCAGGATGCGGTACGGCGGGGCGATATTCCGGGCGCCTATTGGGCAATACTTACCCACCCGCTGACCACCCAGGCTCTTATCCGGGACGCTTTCGGCGAAGTGCATATGCTGTCGCATCTCGTCGGGTCAGCCAATCGCGCGGACATCAGGCGGCTTTGCGTTTTGGAAGCGGACAAGACCGCACTGGAAGCGAAGCTGGAGCGCCAGCAGAATGCGCTGCATGAGGCAATCGTTAGCCGCGATCGGCAGATCAAGGAATTGCGCCAGGCCCTGGCAGAGCGGATCACCGCTGACAGGCCGGAGGATAGCGGGGCGCTGCCCGGTCTGATAGCCGACCTGGAACAACGCGTCACCTCGGAGGCACGCCGACGCGTAGCGCTTGAAGACCGACTGGATGCAGCGCAAACCGACGCGACCCGTGAGCGGGCAGCAAGACTAAAGGTCGAACGCGATGCCGCCACGATGCGCCAGGAACTCGACGCGATCGAGGCGTCGCTGATCCCGCTACGCAACGATACGGTTCCCGCGCGGCCGGAAATTCGCCTGAGCGGCGTGACAATTCTTTACGTCGGCGGCCGTCCGAACCAGACGGCCCCAATGCGGACGGCGGTTGAGCGATTGGGCGCCACGTTCCTGCACCATGACGGCGGCGTCGAAAACCACCCCAACCTGCTGCCTGGTCTCGCAAGCAGATCAGACGTCGTGCTGTTCCCGGTTGACTGCATCAGCCATGACGCCGCGAACACGGTGAAATCTCTTTGCCGTCAGGGCGATAAGCAGTTCATCCCGCTGCGCTCAGCCAGCGTAACCTCGTTGCTGGCTGCTTTGCAGGCACCCGCGATGACCAGAATGATGGATGCTGCCGATTGATCGAACTGCAATGATCTTTCTGCTGCGCGGTCAGGGTTGCTGCACCGACGGTTGGGACTACGGAACCAACCGTCGGCGTAGCCGAACCAGGGAGCTCAGGCCAGAGAGCTCAGGCCAGGGAGCTCAGGCCAGAGAGCTCAGGCCAGGGAGCTCAGGCCAGAGAGCTCGGGCCGGAGAGCTCAGGCCGGGCGGGCGCCGGTGCGAATAATCGTCCCAACGTGCTCGCCACGCAGTGCAGCGGTGAGCCGGCCCGGAACGAGCCCGTTCACGACCTGCACACGCTCGATATGACGCGCGGTTGCCATGACCTCGAGCGCCGCACGGTCGATCGGCAACATACCCTGCGCCTTCACGAGGTCGGCGGCGGTCGTCTCGCGGATCAGCTGCGCCTGTTCGCCGCCAGATCCCTTGGGGTCGGCGGTGTACACCCCGTCCACGTCTTCCACGATCGTGAGGCCAGCTGCGCCAAGCGCGTCAGCGATCAGAAACGCGCCCGTGTCGGCGCGGTGCATCGGGATGCGTGAATTCGGGAACTCGTGGTGGTGATACGGCGGGAAGGCGCTCCCCACGACTGCGCGGGCCGCGGAAAGATGCACCGCGAGCTGGTTGGCGATGGTTGGATGCTCAATGTAGGAGACGCCTTCCGGCGCAAGCAGCGCTGCGAGAATGTGGCCGTTTTGGCCGGCTTCGCTTGCGGCGAGCGGGGCGAGCGACCCGACCGGCAGGCCAAGATCCAGACCGACGCTGTAAACGTGGCGGGCGCGGATACCCGCACCAGTCAGTATGAGCAGTCGGTGCTCGGGCAGGAGCTTGCGAATCTCGTCCACGATCGGAAGGATGGCGTCCCGGCCGCGATCCATGATGGAGCTGCCGCCGATCTTCACGACCTGCACCCAAGGAAGAAGCCGGATCGGACGTCCACCAGCGACGGCGCCGGTGAGGTTCGCGTCGAGCAGGGTCTGGCGCGCGAGCGGCGACGCAACGTGTTTAATGCTGTTGGTAGTCTCGGACATGATTGTGGTCCCTTAGCTCGCGGTGATGATGGTGCCGACATGCTCGCCTGCGAGCGCGCGGGTCAGGTTTCCCGGGACGAGGCCGTTCACGATCTGCACCTGGTGGACGTGGCGGGCCGCCTTGAGCAGGTCCAGCACCGGGAACTCCAGAATCGAGTCATGCAGGCCCCGCGCCTTCATTTCGTCGACCGAGATCTTCGGAATGAAGGTGGCGTCCTTCGAGGTTTTGGGGTTCCCGCTGTAAAGGCCGTTTTCGTCCTTCACGTAGATCATTGCCTTGCAACCGAACTGCTCGGCGAGGAGGAAGCATCCGGCGTCGGTGCGGTAGGGCGGGATAACGCCCTCGGGGGCCGGGCGCATCCAGAGCGCGTACGGCGGCATGCCGCTAAAGACCACGGCGTTGACCTCGGCGAGATAGAGCGGCACCGCCGAGAGCCCGGCGCCATCGACCGCTGAGATACCGTGCTTGGCGAGAAGCTGCCCTAACATCGCGGCGTTCTGATCAGCAACCGAGGCACCAAGCTGCGAAAGCACGCCCGCAGGCAGGCCAAGCCCCGCTGCGATCGAATAAAGGTGCCGGGCCCGGGTGCCTGCACCTGTCCCGATAAGAAGCTTGTGGTTTTTGCGGACGGCGACGATCTCGTCCACGAGTGGATATACCGCCGCACGGCCGCGATCGATAACGCTTTGTCCGCCGATCTTGATCACCGTTGCGTCGGGCAGGATCCGAAAATCCGCTGCCGCCTCCGCCGCGGAAAGAAGCTCCGTGTCGGTCAAGGATCGCTGCATGAGAAGATCCGTCGTGTTGGTCATCGGGTGGTCCCTTTCGTTCAATCAATACGTGTCCAGACTTCCCGGTGGCCCCTCGCTCGCTCCCGACACAAGCCTCTGCACGCGATACTTCGCACGAGTTAAAGGGGTGTTCAACATATCTGGCGGGGGCCGTCATCCCAGGGAATAGGCCGCTCCACGCCTTGATCTGGAAGATTCGACCGGCCTTTGCGACCGGTCGCCACCCGGTTCGAGACCCTGCGCGTCGGCAAAGTTCGCGACCTGGAGGTCCAGTGCGGTCAGGGGGCCGCAGGAGCAGACTACCCGCCCTGGCAGCGACCTGGGCATTGGCCGGCATGAACGTGCACGTCCGCCGTCCAGGTAGCGGACGGCTTACTGACGGTGAGACGGCTGCAAATTTTTCTCGCTGCCTGCGATCCGCTTGGCGAGAGCCGCGGCGCAGACGGCCTTTGCGGCCGCCGTACCGAGACGGAAGTCCCTGATCTAGTCTAAGACGAATGCACGGCCGTTGCGTCGATAACCTGTAGGCTGACCAAATTTGATACGTAGCGTCCACCCGCCACATCGCCCGGCAGCACAAGGCGCATTGCCCCGGCGCTGCCGCCCGCACCCAGTTGTCCCCCAGTGTCGGAATAGGCCACCAGATCCTTCTGGTTGCCAAACGCCGGATCGATTTCGCCAAGTGAGATCACCGCGCGATAGCCGTCGCTGCCGGTTGCGGCTACGACGAAGCCCAGCAAGTCGTTCTTGACCGACGGGTCGGTCAGCAGTCCGGCATTCTGGATCAAGGTCCACAACGAAACACCCGTGTAGGTGTCCGTAACCGGCGACCCGCCCGCCAAATACGATACGGTTTCCGTGGTGGACTGGTTGAGCGCCGCCAGAGTTTGCGGTGTCACGATTGTCGGGTCCGCGACAGCACCGGACAATGTGGCTTCTGGCGAGATACCCCCGGCTCCGGTCGGACCAGGCTCCGGCAGGCTGGCGACCTTCAGGCTGACCAGGTCAGACACATACCGGCCGCCGGCACCATCCCCCGGCACCACCAGGCGCGCCAGCCCGTCGCTGGCATTCGGCCCAAGCTGCCCGCCAGTGTCGGCATAGGCCGCGAGGACAGGCTGGTTACCAAACGATGGATCGATCTCTCCAGCCGAGAACACCGCCTGGTATCCGTCAGACCCTGTGGCTATGACGTACTTGCTGAGAATATCATTCCTCGCGGCCGTCGTTGTGACGCCGCCCGCATCTGCCAACAGATCCCACAGTGTCGTCCCGGAATAGGTGTCGCTCACCGGCACCCCCGCCGTGTTGTAGGTCACACTTTCCGTTGTAACGGGCGTGGTAACGGCAAGATTGTAAAAGCCCGGGTCCGCCACTTGCCCGGAAATCAAAACCGGGGAGAACGTGTAGTCGAAACGGGCCAGGATGCTTGCGAAATGATTTTCCTGACCGTAGAGGTAGGTCAAGATATCCTTGTAATATGAAAAGTGGCCCACTGTTCTGCCCCCGCAGGAATTACGTTGTATCCACTAAACTATAGCAACAGACCTGGACACTCAATCTGGCGAACACTGAACTTTCCGTGGCCGGTCTGCCATCCTCAGCAACGCTATCTCTATTGGAGCATCACGCCAATGCTGTAGGCGCGGCAACGGCAGCGGTATTGGCACATGGTCATCGTCCCGTTTCGCATTTTGTCCCACGAGGGCTTCCACATCGGCGCCTTCTGTTTCGGCAGGAATGGGTCGAGAGGTGTCTGGGATCGGGGCCCACTTGGTCGACATTTGGGTGACATTTCCACACGCCATGTTCATGTGTATATAGCGAATCCTGCATCCGAGCGGCGCCAACCCATTGGCGCTAGGTAGGATGCCGCGGTTACGGGTTAAATCCGGAAGCCTTTTGGAGGGATAAGAAATGGAACACGAACGCCAGCATTATGTGAACGGAAGCTGGGTTGACCCGCTGCAACCGGTCTTGCTCGACGTGGTCGATCCATCAACCGAGGAAGCCTTTACGAAAATCGCCGTCGGCGGATCAAAGGATGTAGACCGCGCCGTGGCTGCCGCCAAGGCGGCCTTTCCGTCCTTTGCCCGCACATCGCGCAACGACCGGCTGGACCTGTTGCGCGCCATCCTTTCCGAGTACAACAAGCGGCGCCAGGACATTGCCGAGACGCTCTCGCGCGAGATGGGCGCGCCGCTGAAGTTCGCTTTGCAAGCGCAATCGGGGACCGGCACCGCGCACCTTACCCGAATGATCGAAGTACTGGAACGCTACAAGTTCGAAGATGTCGAGGGTTCAACCCTGATTGCTCGGGAGCCGATCGGCGTCGTCGGGCTGATCACGCCCTGGAACTGGCCGATCAACCAGATCGTCTGCAAGGTTGCACCGGCCATCGCCGCCGGATGCACAATGGTTCTGAAACCATCCGAGGTCGCACCGCTGAATGCGATCATCTGGTCGGAGGTGATGCACGCCGCCGGCATCCCAGCCGGTGTCTACAACATGGTGCAGGGCGAGGGCGCCGTCGTCGGCGCGGCGATGTCCTCTCATCCTGACATCGACATGATGTCGTTTACTGGTTCCACCCGCGCCGGCATCCTGGTAGCGCAGGCTGCCGCGACAACCGTGAAACGAGTTGCCCAGGAACTTGGCGGCAAATCCGCAAACATCCTTTTGCCAGACGTGGATTTCCAGACCGCCGTCACCAAGGGTGTGCTGGGGATGATGGGCAACAGCGGGCAGTCATGCAACGCGCCGACCCGTATGTTCGTCCCCGCCGACAGGCATGATGAGGTGAAGGCGATAGCCAGGGCCGCCGCCGGACGCGTGGTGGTGGGCAACGTGAAAGATGCTGCCACCACCATCGGACCTGTCGTCAGCGAAGTGCAGTTCAACAAGATTCAGCGGCTGATCCAGGCCGGTATCGACGAGGGTGCTGAACTGGTGACAGGCGGCCCTGGACGCCCGGAAAACTTGAACCGGGGCTATTTCGTCCGGCCAACCGTGTTCGCCGGTGTGCGAAATGACATGACGATCGCGCGGGAGGAGATTTTCGGACCGGTGCTTTCCATCCTGCCCTACAAGGACGAGGCGGATGCAATCCGGCTGGCTAATGAAACCGTTTACGGTCTGGCGGCTTATGTTCAGTCAGGCGACCTTCAGCACGCCAGGAAAGTGGCGGCGGCAATGCGAGCGGGCAACGTGTTCTAACTACCCGGCAAGCGACACCGCTGCGCCATTCGGCGGATACAAGCAATCCGGCAATGGCCGTGAATATGGTAAGTGGGCAATTGACGATTTCACGGAAATCAAAGCTGTCATCGGTTACGAGACAGCAGCCTAGCGCGATTTCCCAGGGGATCCCGAAGCACCCGGGATCCCCATGAGGTGGCGCGACTGGTCCTGACGGTTTGCGCAGGGATCGTATCGGCAAGCAGAACGCCGCCGGCTGACCGCGGCACTTGAAACAGGAGTTGAAACATGAATGTCCAATCAGCGGCATCGCGTCAGGCGAGGCAGGCCCCGGCCGCCAACTTCACCGGAGCGGTCTTCCAGGACCCGCTCGCCCGAGCCGATGGTCCATCGAAGACCAACGCCACTACGGTCACCTTCGTCCCAGGTGCCCGCACCGTCTGGCACAAGCACGATATGCGTCAGGTCCTTGTCGTGACAGCCGGTGTTGGGATTCTGCAGATCAAGGGCCAACCGGCCGAAGCCATGCGCCCCGGTGACGTGGCGACCGTACAGCCTGGCGTCGAACACTGGCACGGCGCCTCCGCGAACTCACTGTTCGCTCATATTTCGATCATAGAGAGCAAACCAGAAGGCACGGATTGGGGCACGCCGGTATCCGAGGAGGACTACCGCAGCGCCAACGCCCAAATCGTTGGCTAATCACGATTTATACTGATCGGCGGGGGACAGGTCCGCAGGCCACACCCCCGCTACCACCCATCAGGTGATCGCCAGGTCGGCGAGATCGAGTTTGCGTAGAAAACCTGACATCTCCGCCGTATGGAACGGGTTCATCGTCGCCGAACGGCCATGTTCGGTCCAATAATAGTTGTGGGCGCGCGGGTCGCTCCACGCCATCTGGCGGTTGCGTTCGTCCACCAGGCGGTTGTAGCGCCAGAACGCCTCCGGCCGGACTTCCATCGCACCGCCGTTGCCCTGAACCAGCGCCTCCATGCACTGCAGCGCGTAAAGCGCGGTCTTCTCGTGGAACGATGCCACTGGAAGCGCGCCATTGGTGTTCGGGCCGTAGATCGTCCAGAGATTGGGAAAGCCCGGCATCATGCAGCCGAGATAGGCGCGGGCCCCATCCTTTGCCCACATATTCTCCAGCGTCTGTCCCCCTCGGCCCGTGATGGACATGGGATACAGATACTCGGTCGCGTGGAAGCCGGTGGCGTAGACGATCACGTCGGCCTCGTGCAGTTCGCCGTCCATGGCCACAACGCCGCGCGGCTCGATGCGCTCGATCCCGGCGGTAACCAGCGTCACGTTGTCGCGCAGCAGCGCGTCAAGCACGCTATACTCCGGATCGACGACGACCGCCCGGGCTGACCAGATCGGGTGCGGTGGCGTCATCGCTCCGACAAGCGCCGGATCGCCAAGCTTCCGCTCCAGGAAGGCAACGCACCCTTCGCGAGCCCGCTTGCTGAGCGGATTAACGGCGTAAGGATCCTTGAAATCCGGGTCGATTTTCGCGACGTTGGCGATGCGATCGAGCGAGCAGGTGCGGGCGCGCATGAAGTTGGTGTGGAACGGCAGGTTGCGGTCGAGCCAGTTAACCTGCGGCGCGAACGGCGAGCGGTAGCCGGGCACCGGGAACAGCCACTGCGGCGTGCGCTGGAATACGGTGACATGGGCAGCCTCCAGCGCGATCTCGGGGACCATCTGGTAGCCGGTGCAGCCGGTGCCGATCACCGCCACCCGCTTGCCCTTCAGGTCGTGGGCCTGGGGCCACCGTGCCGTGTGCCATGCAGCGCCGGCGAACGTTTCGGCGCCGGCAATGTTGGGGATGTTCGGCCGGCTGAGAAAACCGACGGACGTAATGACCGCGCGCGAGCGGATCGTGCGAGCCCCGTCCGGCCCTTCAATGTCGATCCGCCACTCACCGGCAGCCTCGTCCCAGGTCATCGCCTTGACCTCGGTCTCGAACTGGATGTGTCGGCGCAGGTCGAAGTGATCGGCGACCCAGTCGAAATACTTCACATTCTCCCGCCACGCGCAGAATGGATTGGGATACGGGAAGTCCACGCCAAACAGGTGGGTGTAGGAGCGGCTCGGCGTATCGACCCGGGCACCCGGGTAGCGGTTCTCCCACCAGGTCCCGCCGACGCCGGTGTTCTTCTCGATGACGGTGAACGGAAACCCAGCCTCGCGGAGCCGAAGCGCCGCGTTCAACCCGCCCATGCCGGCGCCGATGACCGTCACGCTGAAGTCCTTCAGCCGCGCCGGATCGGGTGTCCCCTGCCAATGCAGCGAGCGCACCGCCGGGTCGAGCGCCAGCTCCTCCACGTGGTGGTGCAGGTTCTCGCCCTCCAGCGTCTGCCCCAGCATCAGGCTCAGGCTGGCCGCCAGCCGCTCTGGCGGTCCAATGGCAATATCCCCCGCGCCACTGTCGCGATAGGCCTTCAGGAATGCGGCAGCCTTGCGCCGAAGCAGCGCCACGTCTGCTTCAGTCGCCGGCACAGCGACATCGAAATAGCCGGCCAGAACGGTCTTCACGCTTGTCGCCGCGACTTCCGGATCGCCGGTGAGCTGGTAGACCAGGCCACGCAAGACCATCGGATCGGCGTGGGCGATGGCGTCCTCGATTGTCGCGTCGTCCGCCGCCCGCAGTTCCGCCCGGAACGATGTTTCCTGCTTCGCCATGCCTTTACAATTCCCTCGCGCCATTGTTTTTGCTCGCTGACCGGCGCCCCCGGATGAACAGGCAACTCCGTCATCTGGGAGAAAGGCTAACAGCCATCTGACAGCCATTGCAAACGCGGAAGTGCAGCAGGCTGCCGACGATCGTGTTACATGGAGGTGAGGCATGAATGGGTGCGGCAGGATCCGCCAACCCAGTATGTTATTTACTCGATACGGAGGGGATTCGGGCACTGTGGCG
The DNA here is from genome assembly GCA_965200665.1 of Rhodopila sp. Lineage (GTDB taxonomy): Bacteria > Pseudomonadota > Alphaproteobacteria > Acetobacterales > Acetobacteraceae > Rhodopila. The sequence continues at coordinate 2,281,758 of OZ241370.1, forward strand.
GATTTGATCCGGTCTTGACCGCACGCCGAGACTGCCCGCCTTCCGGCGTATTTTCGGTGACATCAGCCCTATTTCCAGGTCACGTGCTGCTTGCACCAGTTCACGAAGCGCTCAAGACTTTTCTCCGTGGGCATGGCCACGATTTCAGCGCCGTCACAGTCCGCGACAAGTCCCGCGGGGTCGATCTGTGCGACAGCGTCTTGCAAAGCTGCGCTGTAGCGGCAGGCCCAGGCCGGAAGAACGACAACGCGATCCATGCCGTGCCTGGCTGCATAGTCTTGTGTTGCTTGGACGCCTGCTGCGCAGGTCTGGTATCCAAGCGGCCCCGTCCAGTAATTGATTTCGCGCTCCAGATAGACGAGGTCGTCCGTATGCCAGGGATCGATGCCGTCACGCATGGCTGGTCCTCTAAAGATCCGATCGGTCGCCGACACGCCACCGTAGCGAGTTTCCCTCCCGTCGTCACGCCGGACACGCGGATTTCTCCACATGTACGCGATGACGCAACGTCACCATCGGTCATCATCAGGCCCCAGCACATCAGGCCCCAGCACTTGCTGGATACGGGAATAGGGCCGATCCTGCCAATGAATGTGATCACCGGTAGTATGTCTGCCGCATCCCGCGGATTGAGATATGAGGAGCCAGGAACATGAGCGCTGTCGCGTCTACGGTTGCCGCACAATCCATGAAGATTGCGAAGGTCAAGGAGCATATCGGCGCCATCGTCACCGGTATCGACCTTGCCCAGCCGGTCGACGCCGCGACGCAGAAGGCGCTTTACGACGCTGCGGTTGAAAACGTGGTCCTTGTGATCCGTGGCCAGGCACATATCACCCCAGCCCAGTTGCAAGCCGCCGGTGAGATGTTTGGCGACCTGATGGAGGACCAGAACCGGCGCTATCTGGTTGATGGCTTTCCGCTAATCAGCGTGCTCGACAACCGTCACCTGGACAGTAAGGGTCAGCCAGCTAAGGTCGGCGCCAACGCCACCTGGCACACCGACCACACCAACCAGGAACTGCCGCCGAAATTCACCATGCTGTATGCGGTGGCAGTGCCTGACAAGGGCGGCGCCACATCGGTATGCAACGCGCGCGCAGCCTACGAAGCCCTTTCGGAAGACCTCAAACTGAGGATCGCGGACGCCAAGACCGAGAATACGCTGATCAGCAGCGCGCGCATGAAGACGGGCAACCCGGATGTCGTAAAGGCCCAACGTGAGGCAAAGAAGCCGCCAACGGTCCACCCCTTGGTCCGCACTCATCCGGAGACCGGCACCAGGGCGGTTTGGTTTCATAAAGGCAAAACCGAGACCGTCACGGGCATGTCGCCCGAGGAAACCCAGGATTTTCTGCAGGATTTGACCGACAGGATCACGCAGCCGCAGTTTTGCTATGCGCACGAGTATCAGCCCGGCGACCTCTTGATCGTCGATGACCGCGCCTCGCTGCATAAAGCGGGATTCGACTATGACCACAGCCAGCATCGGCGCCTGTATCGGATGCTCGTGCGCGGCGATCGCCCGCGCTAAGCGCCAGTTCGGCGGCACGTTTCAGCCAGTGAACGGCGAAGTCTTGCCGCTGCCAGCACACAGATCCCCATTTGTCGGGAAGTGAACCGCAAGCCAGACAGTCGGCTCGCCGGGCGCGGTCCAGGTCACGCGATGCACATGGTGAGCCGGGATGAGCAGATGATCACCGGGGCAAAGATGATATTCCGTTTGACCCTCGATCCAAAGGCCTGCAGCGCCCTTCAGCAGTAGAATCCATTCGTCGTGGTCCTGGTCATAGGGTGCATCCTCCGGCGTCGATTGGCCCGTCGAGACGATCCGTTCGATCCGGACCCCTTTCCGCGCAAGCAACTCGACGAATTCCTCATCGTGCAACTCAACCGGAAGGTCGTTGAACAGATTCGCCAATACATGCTCCTCGACGGTTAAGCCGACCGAACTGCGGCAGGCCGGTGCGATTGCGGAAACGCAAATTATGCACTTCGGCTCCAAAGTCCCATTATGCCCGGCTCAGCAACAACCTTCATCACCAGCCCAACCACCATCGGCTATACCGGTGCCACGGTCACCTACATCATGCCGCAAACCGGCCTCTACGACATCACCGCTTTCGGCGCCCAAGGTGGCAATGAGGATGCAGGCAGTAACGCCTCCGGCGGCCTTGGTACAGAGGTCGGGGGCGACTTTCAGCTCACTGCGGGCCAGGTGTTGACCATCGTCACCGGCATCGATCTTCCCGTTGACGGCGGCCTGGCTCAGGTCTGACCCCCTGCGATCCTCGAATCGCCGCCGCTCGGGCTTGGTACGACAGCTTTCCCATCGAGCAGCGGTTGAAATTCCGCCACGCCGGCTCAAGGTCGCGCGCGTTCTTTGTCGGCGGTGTGGGAAGGGGGTTGCTCGACAACTCGCGGGGCGCCGATGCGATGACGAGGTGTCACGCGCGCCAGCCCCGCATGACGATCGCGGGCCAGTAAAGCGGGTTGATATGGTGGTTTCTGGCAGGGCCACACGCCAGGCGTCTGCTTGGGGCGGCGATGCGCCTTGCAGCGCGCCAAGGCGGGCGCTACCGTGCGGGTTAATTCCGGACAATCCGGTTGCTGGGAGGAATATGCCGTGATTCGAGCCGCTGGTGTCAGGGCGTGCGCGCTGGCTGTCTGCCTGATCTTTGTATCGGCACTTGTCATGCCGGCTGCCGCGCAGGGTGTATGCGCAAACCCAAGACAGATCGACGGTTTCAAGACCTGCGCTGATGTTGCCAAGGCCGAACAGGAAGGCAGCCTCGTCCTGTATTCGCCCGATCCTGAGGAAAATTCCGCCAAGCTGATGGAGGCGTTTCATCAACTGTTTCCGAAGATCACGACCAACTATATTCGCCTGCAGACCGGCGCCTTGTATCAAAAACTGATGACGGAACGGCGGGCAAAGATCTATCAGGTCGATGTACTGCAACTGACTGACATGGGATTCGTGCTGGATTTCCAGAAGCGCGACGGCTACATGCGGTATGTCTCGCCGGAGATGGCCGGCTACAACGCCGATTTCAAAAGCCAGCCCGAAGGTTATTGGACCTGGGGGTCGATGATCATCGCCGGACTCGCCTACAACCCCAAGCTGCTGAAACCGGAAGATGCCCCGAAAAGCTGGAAAGACGCGCTGAACCCCCGTTATGCCGGCGTGATCAACACCAAGACTTCGACATCCGGGCTGCAGGATGTCACGTGGTATGAGCTGAACGCGATCTACGGCGACGAGTATTTCCAGAAGCTGGCAGAACTGAAACCGCGTGGATTCGATTCGTACGTCCAGCAGTTTGACCGCATGGTCAGCGGCCAGGACACACTCGTCCACACCGCACAATACTCCGCCTACCTGTTGGCAAAGGCCAAGGGTGCGCCCATTGAGTTCGTCTTCCCCGAGGAAGGTTTGCCGCTGACGCCAGGCGTGTTTGGATTGGTTGCCGAAGCGCCCCATCCGAACGCATCGCAACTGTTCATGGACTGGTTCCTCTCTGTGCAGGGCCAGAAGACCTGGGACACGATCTCGTCTTTGAATTCCCCGCGGACCGATGCACCGCCACCCCCCGGCGGCACCGCGCTGGAAAAGGTCAAGTTGCTTTATCCGAAGGATTGGCAGGCCTATCTGGCAACACACGATCAGTTCGTGAAGGTGTGGGCCAAGGTCACCGGCACCCGATAGGGCACCCGTTACGATGAAAGGCCTGTTCAGGGCGCTGCCACGGCTCAGCGTCGCCGGATTGCTGATGCTGCTGGTGCTGGCACTATGCGTGGCGCTGGTGATCTACCCGGTGGTGTTCATCATCGCTGAATCGATCAATACGGGTGAGGCTGGGGTGTTCCCTCCACCTGCCATTGGCCTGCGCAATTTTGCCGGCATGTCCGAGGATCTGGACGTCATCCTCAACACGCTGCTGGTGGCTTTCGCCGCAACCATCATGGCGGTGGTCATCGGCTTCATCTTGGCCTGGATTCTCACCCGTACCAATATCCCTGGCCGGTCGTGGCTGGAACGGTTGATGGAGCTGCCATATTACATGACACCGCTGGTTGGTGCGATGGCCTGGGGCGTTCTGGCCGCGCCGAAAAATGGCCTGTTGAACCAAATCTGGCATCTGCTTGGTTTCCGCAACGACCTGTTTGACATCTACTCGCCACTTGGCATCGCCTGGGTGATGGCATTGTTCGAGGGCACCGTCGCTTTCGTCATGATTTCGGCAGCAATGAAATCAATGGACCCGTCGCTTGAGGAAAGCTCTCGCGTCCTCGGCGGCGGCAAGATCCACACGGCGCTGAAGGTAACCCTGCCGCTGGTGGCACCCGGCGTGCTCAGTGCTGCGGTGTTCGTGTTCGCCGAAATGCTGGGTGCATTCGCCGCGGCGTTCGTGCTGGGCATCCCCGGCCGATTTTACGTTGTGACAACGGCGATCTGGGAGGCGACGCAGTCCTTCCCGCCGCAGTATGGACGCGCAGCGGCACTGGGATTATCGCTGTTCGCAGCAATGGTGGTGACGCTCACATTTGCCAAGCTGATCATGCGCCGCGGCAGCTATGCGACGATCACCGGAAAGGCCTTCCGCCCGCGCCCGATCAATGCGGGTTCGGCACGCTGGCTGCTACTGGCATTCGCCTGGGGATATATCATCCTGGCGGTCATCCTGCCGATCCTGGCGCTGTTGCTGACGTCGTTTCAGAAATTCGCCACCGTTGTGCTGAGCGACAGTATCTTTACCGCGGCCAACTACCAGACAGCGCTGAGTACCGGCACGCTCGGCCAAGCCTTCGTCAACAGCCTGATCCTGGGCCTGTCCGTCGCCTCTGTCGGCGTACCGATCATCGGCGTCCTGACCTGGATCATCTATCGCTCCAAACTGAGTGGTCGCACCGCGGTTGAATACGTCCTCATGTTCCCGCAGGCGGTGCCGCGGTTGATCTTTGGCTTGGGCCTGCTTTGGGCGTGGATCAACATTCCCATTCCGATCTACGGGACGTTGTGGCTGCTGGGCATTGCTTACTTCACCGTCTTCCTGCCGCTGGGCCTGCGCACCATGGCCGGCGTCGTGCTGCAGATCGACCGCAGCCTGGAAGAATGCGCACGTGTCTGCGGCGCATCCTGGATGCACCAGATGCGCACCGTGTCGTTGCCGCTGTTACGGCCAGGCATCGCCGCTGCCTGGCTGCTGATCTTCATCGCCTCAATTCGTGAGCTGGGGGCTTCGGTTTTTTTGGTGGGACCGCAATCGAAAGTGATCTCGCCATCGATCATCAACGCCTGGCTCTCGTCGAGTTCGGAGCTTTCGGCAGCCATGGCAATGATACTGACGGCGACGGTCTTCGTTGCGGTCATCCTGCTGTTCAGCGTTGCACGTAAACTGACCGGAACCCTGACATGACTGCCGATCCACGTATCGAGGTGTCTGGCCTGATCGTTCGCTATAACAATGTGGTTGCGGTGGACGGCATCAGCTTCGCCATACAGCCCGGAGAATTGGTCACACTGCTGGGCCCGTCGGGCTGCGGCAAGACCACGACGCTGCGCGCGGTGGCGGGGCTGGAGGATCCGGCCGAAGGCACCATCCGCCTAGGCGGCGAAACGGTCTATTCATCGTCCCAGCGCCGCAACGTGCCGTCTGAGAAGCGCGGGCTGTCGATGGTGTTTCAGTCCTATGCAATCTGGCCGCACATGACAGTGTTCGACAACGTCGCCTACGGCCTGAATGTTCGCAAGCTGCCGCGGGCCGAGGTGGTCGAAAGCGTGCGCCGCGTGCTGGACATGGTGCAGATGACCCAGTTCGCCGACCGCCCTGCGTCACGGCTTTCCGGCGGCCAGCAGCAGCGCGTTGCCGTGGCCCGCGCGATCGCCTTTTCACCGACGGTGCTGCTGTTCGATGAACCCCTCTCGAACCTTGACGCCAAGCTGCGGACCGAAATGCGGGTCGAGCTGCGCGAACTGCAGCGGCGACTGGATGTTACCTCACTATATGTGACGCACGACCAGGAGGAGGCTTTGGCAATCTCCGACCGGGTTATCGTGATGAACCATGGGCGGATCGAACAGATCGGATCATCCGAAACGATCTACAACCGACCCGGTAGCCTGTTCGTGGCGGATTTCGTCGGGGCGGCCAACCTGATCAAGGGCCAGGTACAGCCGGACGGCATATTCGAAACGGCTGGCGGACTCCGGCTGAAGGCAGCCAGACCAGGGAACGGGGCAGAAACCACACTGGCACTGCGGTCCGCCTACATCATGCTGCAGCGTGAACCCGATGCGGATGCCAATGTCGCCCACGGCACCATTCACCGGCGGATGTTCCATGGCGACTTTATCCAGTACGTGGTCGACTGGCCTGCCGGTCAGCTCCTGGTTCGGCGACCGCCGACCGAAATGATCGCCGAGGGGGCCGAGGTCAAGATCAGCTTCTCACCGGAACATTGTATTCTGCTGTAGAGATCAGTTGCAGCTGTCAGCCCACCGGCCTTGAACTGCTGTCGCAAAGCCCGCGCCACCCAGTGGGTATAGGCGACATAGGTCTCCGCCCATCAAACCCCTGAACCTGCGCCGGCCAATCCGCCTGGGCCATCCCACGCGCGGATCCACCCTCGTGTTGCAACCGCGATCTCCGGCGAGGCGTTGGCTAAAGGTTCGGCCCTGCAGAGGTCGACACCACAATGGAGGACGTACCAGTGAAGTTCCGAACCCAAACCGCGATTGCTGGCCTGGCCACCTTGTTTGCCCTTGGTCCGGCCGCCCTTGCCGCCGATCAAGCCGCCACCGGTACCACGTCCGGTCCCGCGGCAGGCAGCGCCGTGAAGCCACAGACCATGCAAGGCGGTGCCGCAGGCGTGGCTGGACCAACCGGCTCCAAGAATGGGCCGGCAGAGCATTCGGACGCTAAAAGCGCCCAATACGGTAAAGCAACCGACACGCCCGGCGCGCCGACGACGCAGCGGTTGCAGGACGGCAAGACGGCCCAGTACGGCAAGGCCACCGACACCGCTGACGTACCATCCTCACAGGGGGTGAAGAAGTAGCCCTTGTTCCACGCCAGGGCGCGGCACCGGCAGTCGCGCCTCCCCCGTTTCGCTTCCCTGGGCGAACAAAACCCCGAGACCGCTGCGGCCCCGTAGCCGCCTCCCGGCCCTGCGGGTCGATGCAATGGCTTGTCCCACACCCCCTTGGGCGCTACGCACGCCCGTGCGGATAAACAAGATTATGCGGACAAAAGGATAGACCGAAATGGCGATCCGGCCGGTGATGTTGGTGATACTCGACGGCTTCGGCTGGCGCGAGGAAAGCGCGGATAACGCTGTGCGATTGGCCAGAACGCCAAATTTCACCGGCCTGTGGCAGTCCTGCCCGCACGCGTTCCTGCACACCTCGGGCCGCGATGTCGGGTTGCCGGATGGCCAGATGGGCAATTCCGAAGTAGGCCATCTGAACATCGGGGCCGGCCGGGTGGTGAAGCAGGAACTGGTACGGATTGGCGACGCGGTCCAGGACGGCAGCATCACCCAGGCCGCTGCCTTCACCGCCCTGGTCGACGCCCTGAAGCAGTCAGGCGGCACCTGCCACCTGATCGGCCTGGTGTCGCCGGGCGGTGTCCATTCGCACCAGGATCATGGTGCCGCCATTGCAGGCTACCTGCACAACGCTGGCTGCAAGACCGTTGTCCATGCAATCACCGACGGCCGCGACACGCCGCCACAATCGGCCGGTGAAGACCTCAAACGCCTGCAGGCCGCCCTGCCGGTGGACGTCACAATCGCCACCGTCACCGGCCGCTACTTCGCCATGGATCGCGACAAGCGCTGGGACCGGGTCAGTCAGGCCTATGCCGTGATGGCGGACGCCGAAGGCGCCCATGCAGCCACCCCGGAAGATGCCATCAAAGCGGCCTACAGCGCCGGAAAATTCGACGAATTCGTTCCCGCCACGGTCATCGGCGACTACGCCGGCATGCAGGATGGCGACGCGATCCTGTGCTTCAATTTCCGCGCCGACCGGGTGCGTGAAATCCTGGCGGCCCTGCTGGACCCCGCATTCGACGGCTTCCCGCGCAAGCACGTCCACAAAATGGCAGCCGCGGTCGGCATGACCCGCTATTCCGACGCCCTGGCACCGTTCCTGGGTGTGCTGTTCGCCCCGGACCATCTGCCGAACATCCTGGGGGAAGTCGTCGCCAACGCCGGCAAGACACAGTTGCGTATGGCCGAGACGGAGAAATTTCCCCACGTTACCTACTTCCTCAACGGCGGGCGGGAGGCGCTGTTCACCGGAGAGGATCGGATCATGGTCCCGTCCCCCAAGGTCGCCACCTACGATCTGCAGCCGGAAATGTCGGCGCCGGAACTGACCGCCAAAGCGGTCGAGGCAATCGACAGCGGCAAGTATGACCTGATCGTGCTGAACTTCGCCAATCCCGACATGGTAGGCCATACTGGCGTTCTGTCTGCCGCCATCAAGGCCGTGGAGACGGTCGACACCGGCCTTGGGAGCATCGCCGAGGCAATCAGGCGCCAGGGCGGCGCCCTGGTGGTAACAGCCGACCACGGCAACTGCGAGCTGATGAAGGACCCGCAGACACGCGGACCGCATACCGCCCACACCACGAATCCGGTCCCAGTCGTGCTGATGGGCAGTGGTGCCAACGCGCTGCATGAGGGCCGTCTGGCCGACCTCGCTCCCACCCTGCTATCACTGATGGGCCTGCCCCAGCCCGCGGAGATGACCGGCCACACGATCACCGGGGGCTGAACCTTGGGGGCTGAACCTTGGTCGTGTGAGGCATCGTCTCGCCTTCGACTGCCGCCACGTGGCAGGATCGCTTATGGTGGCGCACGATCAATCAGGAGCCGCCGATGTCCGAGTCCCGTCCACCCTTCCCGCCCTTCAGCCTGGAAACCGCAATTCAGAAAGTCCGCGGCGCCGAGGATGGCTGGAACACCCGCAATCCTGAACGGGTTTCACTGGCCTATTCCCCCGACAGCATCTGGCGGAATCGGAACGAATTTCTGCAGGGCCGTCCGGCTATCGTTGCTTTCCTGACCCGCAAATGGACGCGCGAACTGGACTACCGCCTGATCAAGGAACTCTGGGCCTTCACCGGTAACCGGATAGCGGTCCGCTTCGCCTACGAATTCCACGACGATTCCAACAACTGGTTCCGCGCCTACGGCAATGAGAACTGGGAGTTCGATGCAAGCGGCCTGATGCGCCACCGCCACGCCAGCATCAACGATCTTCCTATCACCGCCACTCAACGCCTGTTCCACTGGGACAGCAGCCTCCCGCGGCCAGACGATCATCCCAGCCTGTCCGACCTCGGGCTGTAGCCGCTTGGCGGTCGCTGCCGGGAACATTGTCCATTCGGTCACAAATCATGCTTGCGTCGCATGTATGCCGCCGGGGTCGTCATCATTCTCCGCCAAGCCGCTTCATCGCTTCAGCGAGCGGACGCTTCCCCATCCGATAATCCTCCCTAGCCGTCATCTTCCGCACCACACGCGGCACGGTGCGGATGGTGAACTTGGACGAATCGAGTCCCTTCTTTATTTGATTCCACTGCAACGGCATGGAAACCGGTGCCCCCGAACGTCCGCGCGGCGAAAGAGGCGCCACGGCGGTCGCCATCCGGTCGTTGCGTAGATAGTCCAGAAGGATGCGTCCGTTGCGCTTGGCTTTCGCTATGTTGATCAAGTAACGGTCTGGAGCGTCCGCGGCCATGGCCTGGCAGACCTTTGCCAGCTTCCAGTCAATCCCCTTGGCGTCAATCGGCGTGACCACATGCAGGCCCTTGCCGCCTGTCGTCTTGCAGAAGCTGACCAGACCGAGATCCTGTAGCCGGTCGCGGATTTCGCGCGCGGGCGGTGCGCGGCAGAACGGTGAAGACTACGCACCGCGACCACTCGGTGCCGTGCCCGCTCGACCGGGTCAGCCAGCAGTTTCGCGCGTGTTAGCCCAACATAAGAATGTCCCCTCCGTCCAACATTAGAATGTCCCCTTTTGAGCGTGGCTCGGGGTGGGGACGGCGTGTCCGACGGAATTCTGACGATGAGTGGTTTGGAACGGGAGCGAGCGTGCCTTGTGCGGCAGGCGGTACGGGGTGAGCTGAGCCAAGGTGAATGCGCGCAGCGTTTGGGTATTGGCGTGCGCCAGTTCAAACGCCTTGTCCGTGCCTGGCGGAACGAGGGCGACAGAGGGCTGGTTTCGCGTCAGCGCGGCCGGCCGTCGCACCGGCGTATGAGCGAGGGGACGCGGGGTCGGATCGAAGAGCTTTTACGGCAGAAATACGCGGATTTTGGTGCCACTCTGGCGGCGGAGAAGCTGCTGGAGCTGGACGGCATCAAGGTCTCGATCGAGATGGTGCGGCGGATCCAGATCAGCCTCGGGCTGTGGCGGCCGAAGACCCGTCGGGCGCGGCGTGTGTTCCAGTTACGTCAACGCCGTCCACGGTTTGGCGAGTTGATCCAGATCGACGGCAGTCCGCACGACTGGTTCAAGGGCCGCGGTCCGCGCTGCACGCTGATTGTGTTCATCGACGATGCGACGGGCCGGCTGACGGCGCTGCGGCTTGCGCCGGTGGAATCGGGTGCGGCCTATTTGGCGGCTCTGCGTGACCATGTTCTGACGCATGGCCGGCCATTGGCGCTTTATTCCGACCGCCACGGTATTTTCCGGGTCAACACCAAGGATGCGGCCAGCGGCGACGGCAAGACCGAATTCGGGCGTGTCGTGGACCGGTTGGATATCGGGCTGATCAACGCGCTGACGCCGCAGGCAAAGGGACGTGTGGAGCGGGCAAATCAAACCTTGCAGGATCGGCTGATCAAAGAGATGCGTCTACGAAACATCAGTTCGATGCAGGCGGCGCAGGCATTTCTGCCCTCATTTATTCTTACCTGGAACGAGAGGTTTGCTGTTCCGCCGAGTGACCCTGTTCCGGCGCACCGGCCATGGACGAAGACCGAGGACGCGTTGGACCTGCTGTTGGCGCGACGTGAGGAACGCGTTCTGTCAAAGGCACTGACTCACACGAAACTCATAGCCCCAGCCACCAGCACGACCACGGCGAGGACCAGTAGCCTTGTCCGTAATGACCTTAGGCACCTGTTGCAGGTTGGGGTTGGCACAGCTTGCCCGTGCGGTGCGAGTACCAAGGGCGTTGTAGGTGCTGTGGATGCGACCATCCCCCGCCCAGTCCGCCTTCACCATGAATGCGCTGTCGCCAGTGGCCAGCATAGTGATGCGTTTTTCCACGATCTTGCTTGTCAGCAGGAGTTTGGCTTCTGGAAAATCCATCGTTGCAAGCACCTTGGTTCCGGTCGAGGGCAGCCCGGTGTCGGTCTTCACCGTCCATTCGTGTGCGTATTTCTCGATGAAGAAGGCAGCAATCTGCTGCGATGATGCCGGGTTGAACGGCGTGCTGACTCGCCGCAGGATAGCTATGCCTGCCGCATACCCCTTGCTCTTATTGTCACGCTTCGGAATGAACTCGGTTTCGCGGACGACCGGCGGGAAGGCTGCCGCGATGCCCTGGTTAACCTCGGCTTGGGCTTGGATCAAGGCATCGTGCAACCCGGCCGCCTGTTCCGAGTCGAACGGAAAACCGGCTTCGCCGATGATGGCACAAATGTGCGCCGCGTCCCGCTCAAGGGGGTAGTATGATGGCAGCATATCATACCTCCATTAGGTGATGGTAAAGCGCTTTACTGACCACAACGTCCTGACGGCAGTAGCTTTGCATCTCCTCCGTCCAGCAGGCCCAGGTGGTAGTGGCGCCGAAACTACCCTTCAGAAACCCCAGCCGGTGCCCCCAGGCTTCAAGGGAATGCGACCCAATCAGCGATTTACCCTTGGACGACAAAATTGGCATCGGGCGGCCGTCGCCATCCAGCACCAGTTCGTTGTCGCTATTAAACTGGTACAACCAGCCTTCGCTACGATCCTTAATTTCGATCGCCGGGAACAGTTGGCGCGACAGCACCAGCGTATCGACAGCGCATTTCGGATCGTAGCGGAAATCAGGCGAAACCTTGCTGATCTGGCGCAGATCGAACGCCACGATGTTGTGTCCGATCAGGCTGTCGGCGGCTTGCAGCAGTTCGTATCCCTCTGCCAGGGTGACCGGCGACCCATGGTCGTTGAAGCCGCAAATCAGGTCGGTTTGCAGTTCGTGGACCTCCAGGCAATGGACCAGTCGCTGCCGCTCGACGAACGAGTTCGTCTCAATATCAAATACAATTTTCATGATGTGCCAGTACGAAAAAATGAACATGAAAAAGCCGTCGTAACGGCCCACGTCACGACGGCTGATCTGCTACTCTTACGGCTTTGACTGACCTGAGAATTATATCAAGTAGCCTAGGCAAGTGCAATAAGAATAGACAACAGTTCGGCGTGGGCCGCCTTTAATGAAGTCACCATGCTACCTTTAGGTCGTCGCAGTCAATATTCTTTTGCGCCTTCATGAGGTGAGGCTCCACATCATGATGGGCTGTCGTCTACTGCCAGCCGTTCTTTCAATAAGGTGTCTCCGGTCTGGGAGACCAGCAACACCTATCCCCGCCATCTGAACGGAGACTCTGCCAGGACCATCACGGTATTGCTGCGTGCGGGGCTCAGCCTTGCGGTCTCGGGCAATGTCCGGCATCAGCCAACAGGCAATCCTTCGGATCGGCCAAGGCGGCCCTCAGTGGTTTACGCCAAGCTAGAACGGTTTTGCCGTGCCGTTCCACCTCGCGAAGTTTCCGATCCGGCGAACACTGAAACCAGACTTGATGCCATCGAAAGAGAATCAATATCCCAAAAAAATTCTTCACCTCTTCGGCCGACTACGTTCGGCACATACAGATAGCGCCGGCCCAGATCGAAATCAGGAAAATTCGTGACCCACATTGCAAATAAATTCCTTCATGAATTTTGGGGCGCATGTTCCCGTCATCGACGGCTTTGACCGACACCGCCATGTCACTCCCAAAACTGGCGGCGCTGCATGCCCGTTGAACTGTAGTGGGTGGCTCCGTCCGGCCCCGCTTTCAGCCTCCGGTCGCACCGACCCAGCAGGGCACCAAGAGTACAAAGAGTGCGGCGCGGATGAACGCCGGCGGATCGCCAGCAGTCAGCTTGTGTGATGGCCGCGTGCTGCGACAGCAGTCTCAGCCTCATCGATCATGAGGCGATGTTCTGCCGCGCCGCCGATTGGATAAGCCACTGAACTATGCCACCGCCTCGTCAACCAAAAGACGACCCGGTGCCGATCAGCATCGGGACCGCCTCAGGCGGAGCGTCTTTCAACGGTAAGAGACCATGATCGCCGATGGAATCGCCATTTCCAGCATCATGCAATGCACTGGGACCGCACTGTCATCCGCCTGATCACCATCCTGAACGACCTGGGTCAGCAGGAACCGCGCAGATCGCGATCGGTCTCGGTATCCGTGTGATGCTCGGCGACAGCGAAGACCGGGTCGGACACCGTCCGACCCAGCGTCCGACCTGCTAGCGCGGAATGTGGCGGTTTTCTGCCACCTGTCCTGCCTGTCCGACCTCCCGCATTTTTCGGGGCGGACAGGGTCGCACATGGGGGCGGACACAGGCTGGCGCGCTCGACGATCAGGCCATCGGATGTGGCAGCAGCGCCTGGGCGCCGATCCGCCGCGCGAACAGCGCGCCGCGTCTGATCCCGGCGGCCCACTGCGGGCCAAACCCTGCTGCATCGCCATCACAGCCCGCGATGCCGGAGCGCGCCGGCCGCTCGCGCCGGCGTACCACGGAGGTCGCTGCGAGGTGTTCGCGCCGGTTCGCCACTCGGTCCTGTCTGGGCTCGCGGGGGACCACCGTTTCGTGGGGGCCTTCATCGCTTGGCGTGTGGGTCTCTGGTTGGCGAACCGCAGCGAGGAAGACAGATTGTGCACGACCCAGACGACATCGCTGACCCGATCGGCGCTATTTCGACGGTGGATTTGCCACGGGGGAGGGGCGGCCGGAGCGTGAAAGGTACACAGTAGCCGGAGCAGGAGTCTCGCAGATAGGATCAACAGACTTCGGCTTTCGTGTTATCCTTTCGTTCCACACTAACGGAGTGGATCGTGCGCCTGCGTATACAAGGGCCCGCGAGAAAAATTCTCATATGGATCGGCGAGAGCCGTTGGTGCATAACCGGCTCGCCAGCGGGACCGACAACTAGGTAGCACTCCGTCGCGAAGGGTCATCGCCTTGGGATGACCGGTCGGGCGAAGCTCAAGACTGTGTCCACCCGCATGACCGTCGTTATTCAATCAATACCGACGCTATTTTTTTTATTCTTACAAGATCGTTCGATGGTGATTATATGAATTCAGAACATGACCTTCTTCGGAACTTGGTCGAAGCCACGCATGTTGCACAGGATGATTCAATTGCGACGAAGGGCGACATTGAAGCTCTGATGCCCGGTGTGAAGAGCGAACGGATGTTGACTAAGTTGTTGTTGGAGCGCCTCGCCTGGTATGCTGACACGGCTAAGTCGGTCCTGCAGCGCGAAGACCGGCTGCTTAACCGCATTGATGTACTTAAAGAACAGATCACCTATGAACAAACAAGGGCGGATGACTTCGAGAGGAAGGTAGTTCTCTTCTATCACGAGATCATCCCAAAACTTCAGGATGCGGGTTGTCTGCCGCTGGACTTTGGGCTTCCCAATATCAAGGTGCACTGACCCTCAGCCGCGCTCTGAGCCCACTTAATTTGCCGGAGCGCGGCAGTTTTTTCGGCAACGTGATTGACCGGCGCCGAATTAAGTCCCCGCCGCACCCTCACGGCGAGCCGCCTGCCCCCGCGCCGACTTCCGGCCGTCGGTCCGTTTACCAGCCGGCGTGCGAGGGCGTGGGAGCATACGGCCTTGGTCGCCGGCCCATACCGTGGCTGCGGCATCTCGTTGCGCTTACCGGTAAGGCAAACAATGACTTGAAGCGCAACCTGCAAGAATGTTGCCGCGCGGCAATCCCTCGCCGTGCAAGGGCTGATCGCCGTGCTGATGCTGGCGCGCTCCTAAACATAATGGGAGCAACAGGTATGACGCCACACGAAATTATCGGTGGCCCGGAGGACGCTGATCTCAAGACAATCAGGACCGCCTGGCACCAGCTTGCCAAGCAGTACCATCCTGATCGAAACCACGCGAGCGTCCAAATCACCGCGATTACTCCGATCAGGGCGACAGTCAGGCGGTGCGAGACAGGATAGGCAAGTGGTCGAGCAATAGACAAGCAGCCCCCCTAAGCGCGGTGGCATTCTTGTGCGCTCACATGCCGCATTACTGGAGGTCACGACGGTTCCCGGCTCTGATTTGTTTGACTTGTACATCGATGAGGTGCCGAATATTTATACTTCCGAGGCACGCCAATTCGTGCGGGGACTCAATGGATTAGTCGATTCGTTGCGGCCGATCCATATTGCACCGGTGTGCTACGATTGCATCCGGCCGACGACCTGGGCAATTCATACGAGCGTCTGGCATTGATTGCGAGGAATGGCCCTTCGACGAGGTGGACAAGCTATTTTCGAAACTAGCGGCGTCGATCACCGACGCCCGCCGGTCGGTGATCGTCCTGCAGGATCAATGGCTTGATCTGGTAACGCCTTATGCGCGCCGCATATTCGCCGGCCAACATGAGGTGTTGACCATCGTGCACCTAAATTAGTTCAGACAGCGGCGAAACGCAACATTATGAGCGCCCGCGCCACCTATTCAATGCTGCATTTGCCTTGGTCCGTGTTGTTTCATCATGACGTTGGGACCCATCCGTTGCAAGATGCTTTGCCGGCGCGGCACGCGAACGGCCACCGCCTGACGATCCATTCCTTTTTGGCAACACCGAGTGACGCGCTCCCTGCGGGAAAGGAGCCGAAGAGTGGCGGCATGGTGCAGGCCGCAATGTGCCGGTCGGTGGCGGCGCATTTTGGTGATCGGCAGTTCCTGTAGAGCCTGCCGCAACCACGTGAGGACGGTGGGGTAAAAACCGATTTCTGGAAATCGTGGCCCCTGCGTTCAATCCCAAGCTGCGGCTACCGGGAAGAAGTTTCGGACTATATGAATGGCGAGACCACTCCAATATGGCGTTGCTGTCGGTGATCAACTTCAGCAGTGATCAGCAACGGCTTCTGGAGTTTCTCGGAGTCGATCCAGTGGCGGCATTCGAGGCATTTAGTGTCACCTCTTTGTACCAGGATTTGCTGCGGGGTAATCTCCGGGTGGCCGGCGCCGGTCTACCAGACGGCAAGCCGGCCTACGGCTTAGATGCGACCTGTCCGACCTACCGAGCTTGAGGTCGGACAGGGGCAGACACCCCGTTAGACACGGCTGCCGCGCGAGGCGGGTGGCAACCAGCCGTTCGCGCCGGTCCGCTCAGGCTGCGGAACAGGATGCCGGCGCTGATCCCCACCGCCGCAGCCATGCATGCGTTCGCTAGAAGCGCGCATGTCTTCACCCTCCAGATTCAAGAGGCGAGGCGAAATATACTTCAGTTGGAGACTGGATATTTTCGATATATACCCCCGAGAGGATGAACTTTCCGACCCGGCAGAACGCCTTCGACATCATCTATACCGGCTGGAGATCATTCTCCGACGCAAGGCGTCGATGACGCTGGTGGTGTGCCGCTGCGCCGTCCGGCCGAGCGGCCAAAAACAACGCGCTCATACGAGATTTCCCATGCACACCCATCCCATGCCTCTTCGATGGTCCGACAATCATCTCGCGAACAACCTGGACCAGATGACGACAAAATATCACTTTCGGGCCACCCGCAACCGATCGATCTGCGATTTCTCAGACCACCGCTTCCAAGCATTTGATCAAGATGAACTTGCCGACTTGCTGGTCGAGGATGGTATCCCGGACGGAACGGTGCAGGTGGTTTTCCAACGCGCTGGCTTGCTTGTCCGGCACGAGAGCTTGCACGGAATGGCCGCGCGATTTCGAACTCGCGAACAAAATTGGCGGCTCAACTTCCCACGCCCGCGCCTCGACGCGCTGTTCGCAAAGACCGGCCGTGGGCTGCGCCCGGAGATTCATTCGTGGTGGCAGGATACACTTAGTCCGTTATCGCGACCATGGCGCCTGCGTCATTACGTAGGGTCATTGACGGCACGTCGAGCGAGTAGAAAGGTTGATACCTTTTTTGAATTTGCGTCTGATGCTGACATGACGGTTTTCCTGTTGGCATGGCTGTAGTTCCGGCAGCCATTCGACCGCGACGGATGTCCAGTCGCGCGTCGTACGACGGGTCAATTCATCTCACGCGCTGATGGACGGTACCGAGCCAAACGGCTCGTACTATGCGGACAGGCGCCGGTGACGGCCACGACAAGAGGACTTGTGGCCAGCCTTATTGGTCGATCCCGCACAGCCGGCGTTGTCCGGCTACGACCAAGCAAGGGGTCATCGGCGGTCTTCGCAGCCGCCAGTCAAACGGGCGGCTAATCTTTGTTCACGCGCTGGTGAATGGTGCAGCGCGCGGGCGACCTATGCTATACTGACGCCATGAAACGATCTGGACCATTCCATCACAAGCGGGTTGCCCGTTTTGCGTTCGCGCCGATGTTGGGACCTGCTGATCCGCACCCGATCAGCAGTCCTGAGTTCGCCATGTGTCTCGGAAATGAATTGGAATACAATTCAGACCGGATGGTGGATTATGTACCAGAGTGCATGTTGCCGCTGATCCAGCGAGTGCTTGAAACGCGCGCGTGGTTACAATGGGAGCCAGCCGAACCAGACGCCTATTTCCTTGCTTGCACCGGGTTCAGCTATCGCCAGCTTTACACCGTGATCGACACGCTGCTGACCGATCATGGATTACCGCCTGATCTGAGATGACGCGCTGGTGAACGGTGCCGCGCCACGGTTGGCGTATGCTGTGAGCAGTCGGAAACGGCTACGACAAAATAAAATCAACCGCCCGCAGCCGGCGCCGGAGCTACGGCACACAGCCGATCTGCGGCTATGGCAGGCGGTCAGCAATTTGTTCAATGATTCTTACGTCTGCATTTTCTGATCTCTGTAACGTAATTCGCTGGCCAATCCGGCGGATACATGACTAGCCCGCATTTCTCACAGCGTGCGCCGATCGCAAGTCGTTCGTTCTGACACGATATCAACATCGCGGACTTGGAGCTCTGTCCGGGTCCGCCGGAGGACTTCCAGGCACGATTCTCCGGACGCGGTGTCTGAACCGCGTCGGTGAGGCGTTATGGCGGCTTGCGGTGTCTGCTTCGTGCCGGCTCAGGCGGCCGCTCGTCGCAGCATCGCATGTGCCAGGGCAAACTCATGCTGCCAAGGGCACGCCGATGCCATGGCGATGGTGACCCGGCGCATGCTGACCCTGACCAGGGCGCCGATCTTCAGCAGTTTCAGCCGGATCGTGCCGCAGGTCGCAGTGGCGAACTGCGTGTGCGCCAGGCCGATCCGGCGCAGCCCACACAGCAGCACGTAAGCCAACGACGCGAACCACAGCCGCAACTGGTTGGCCTGCATCGTCGCCGCAGAGGTGCGATCAGCGAACAGGTCAAGCTGGCATTCCTTGATCCGGTTCTCCATCTCGCCCCGAGCGCAATAGATTGTTTCGTATAGCGACGGCGCAGCGACCTCGGCCGTCGGCAGCGAAGTGACGATGAAGCGAGGGTTGGCTTCGCCCTGCGTCCATTCAGCCTTGCCGATGACACGTCGGGTTCGGCTCCAACTTTCCAGTGTAGACCAGCGGAAATCCTTGAACCGGCGGGCCGGTTTTCCGGTCGCTTCGGCCTCGGTGCGCGCAGTTGCCATCTCCGTCTTGATCTCCGCCGCCAGCCGGTCGTTACGTGCCAGGCCGAACACGTAGTCCACCCGGTTGGCCTCGCACCATGCCATCAACGCCTCGCGGCAGAAGCCGCTGTCGGCCCGCAGCAGAATGCGCACGCGGGGCCAGCGCGCCCGGATTTGGCTGATGATGCGGGTCATCTCCTCGACCGAACCGGCCGCGGCGTCGATATTGGAGCGCCGCAGCTTCGCGGCCAGCAGATGCCGTCCGCAGAACACGTAAAGCGGCAAATAGCAGTAGGTGTCGTAATAGCCATGGAAGAAGCGGCCCTCCTGGTGACCGTGCAACGGATCATCCGTGGCATCCAGATCGAGCGTGATCTGGCGCGGTGGCCTGGCGTGCGCGTCGAGGAACAGATCGACCAGCAGCGCCTCAATGGCGCCTGTGTCGGCGGCGATTTTGGCGTAACGAGTGGGTTCGGCCCGGCTGAGCTCCAGGCGGTTGAGCGTGCTCTTGCCGGCCAGCGGCGCGCAATCGCCGCGGCTGGCCTGTAGCTTGCCGGCCAGCACTGCCATCACCGGGTCGTGGCGCAGTTCGTCATGATCGATCAGGTCCTCGTAACCAAGGGCGATGCCAACGATCCGTTGCGTCACCAGCGTCTGCACGCTGTGTTCGACGAAGTCGCTGTTGCGGCTGTCCTTGAAGCAGGCAGCAAAGCGGCGGGTCAGTCCGATGACGCGATCAGCCGCTCCCAGCAGCAACGCGCCGGCGTCGCTGGTGATGCGCCCACCGTCAAATGAGGCGACGACCGCACGGTTTTCGACAGGTGCAAATTCGAACAACGTTGGGCTACAGTCTGTCGGCATCGGGGAACTCCTCTGCTCAGCGGTAAGGCTTTGTTGCAGAAGAACTTTCGCTCAATCAGAGCCCCGATGCACCTGATTCGTGTGAGAAATGCGGGCTAGCCGACCGCTTCGGCGGCCAATGAATTCTCTTCACTCATCACTGCCGCGATATTCTTCCCGCCCGGGATGATCATGACCTTGGCGTCTGGTTCGGTGGTTGGTGATGTCAACCACGCTACCTTCCCCCAAGATAGAAGCAGGTCGGTCCTCTCGGAGATCACCTCTTTCGACGACCAATTATTCCTCAGATGGATTACGGCTGCACCGGGGCGGCCACCGTCGGACCGAATGGTCGGCCGGGAAAAACAACCGCAGCGTGGGAACGCCGGCCGGGAAGTCCGGGTCGAACCTTTTGCCTGTTTCAATCTGGGTATTGAACCGCCCGACGTAATTCCGAGGTCATTGAATTCAACCCATGATACTCCGATGCCCCAGATATTCAGATCGAGGTCGAGGCGGAACTCGATCTTCCAGATCGTCAGTCGGAGCATGCTCCAACCTCACGGCCATGGCTCGTCATCGAAATCAGTACGGACGCACTCCACCCAGAACGACAGGAACGGCAAAGTCCGAAAGAAGCTGGGCGGTGAGATTTCCCACGCTGCTTGGATGGCTCCAAAGTTCCAGCCGCAACGCCGACGGAAATATCTTTTCGAATGCTCATGGGGAACAGCAGTCAGCCGAACGGGATGAGGTGGTCCCGGAATCTTGGACAGGTAGCTAAGAGAGAGTCTTGCCCTAAAACGGCTTGAGGGCCAGGGGTTACGAACGGCGAATGTTCGCAAGAAGCACGGGGTTGATTTCAAGGCGAAGGTGGCATTGGCGGCGGTTCGCGAGGACAGTACGGTGGCTGAACTGTCGAGCCGATATGGCGTGCACGCCAGCCAGATCCATGCATGGAAGAAGACGGTCATCGACGGTGTTGGCTCGCTGTTTGCGAAGGGGCGGGCTGGTCCATCCGACGGCGTTTCGGTCGACGACGCCCGGCTGGCCAAACTCTATGAGAAGATCGGGGAACTGACGGTAGAGCGGGATTTTTTTCGCAAAAGGTCTGGTCCATGAACCAGGTCACGCGGCTGTCGCTGGTCGATCGCGCCGACGCCGATCTATCGATCGTGGCGCAGTGCCGTCTGCTAAAGGTCGCTCGTTCCTCGCTCTATTGGCGCCCTGCGGCTGTGAGCGAGGACGATATGCGGCTGATGCGCCAGCTCGACGAGCAGTATCTGGCGACACCGTTCTATGGCGCGCGCCGCATGGTGGCGGTGCTGCGCCGGGACGGTTGGACGGTCAACCGCAAGCGAGTGCGACGGCTGATGCGCGTGATGCGGATCGAGGCGATCTACCAGAAGCCGAACACCAGCCGCCGTCACCCGGATCATATTGTTTATCCTTACCTTTTGCGCGGCCTGGCGATTGAGCGGTCGAACCAGGTGTGGTGCGCCGATATCACGTATGTGCCATTGGCGAAGGGGTTCGTGTACCTGGTCGCGGTGATGGACTGGTTCAGTCGCCGGGTTCTCGCCTGGCGTTTGTCGACTGGCATGGACACCGGGTTCTGTGTCGAGGCCTTGCAGGAGGCGCTGAATCGGCATGGTTCGCCCGAAATTTTCAATTCCGATCAGGGCGTGCAATTCACCAGTGCGGCGTTCACCGGCGTGCTAGCGGCGAGCGGTGTCCGTATCAGCATGGATGGCAAAGGCCGTTACCTCGACAACATCTTTATTGAGCGATTGTGGCGTAGCCTGAAGTACGAGGACATCTACATCAAAGCTTACGCCTCGGTTCCGGAGGCGCGCCGTGGCATCGGCGGCTGGCTGAGCTTCTACAACGATGAGCGCCTTCACCAGGCACTGGGTTATCGGACCCCGTGCGAAGTATTCCGGGCGTCGGCAACCTGTGGATATGTGGACAACGCGTTGTCCACATCCCCACAGGCCCATCATCAACAGCAAGAAAGGGATTCAATCGAATTAGAAGAGGCGCTATAATTTCGTTGCCCCTGCGCACGGGTCGGGGGAGTTGGAACTGGCGGGAGTCTCTCTTAACTCACCCGGATTCCTGTCCAAGGAATGGGGACCACCTAAGCAAAGAAGACCGCCGCACCTGTCAAAAAATTGGTTGCCAAGACGGTCGCGCCGCAGGTCACTATCACGCTGAAGCAGATGGCAGCCGAGTTGGCCCAGAGCCATGAACTGCCGAAGAAGGTCGCCGAAGCCGTGCTGGGCGATCTGGTGACGATGGCGACAAAGCATCTCGCGAACGGTGACAAAATCCGCCTCGCCGGGCTGGGTATTATGCAAGTGCGGGAAAGGCCGGCTCGCATCGGTCGCAACCCAGCGACCGGCGAGGCGATCCAGATCCCCGCCAGTAAGAAGATCGCGTTCCGGCCGGCGAAGGAACTGAAGGAGGCGGTGTAGGACGGATATCGGGTCGGTGGCCCGGCACCACCATCCGGCAACGGACGAAGGAAGGTGTTTGGGTGAAAAGCATATCGGCTTGCCGCCGCTGGACCGGTTGTTGTCCCCTGCGAATCGCCGAGGCGGTTGAGTAAAGAACCCCTGGCTGGGAAGCGAGCAAGGGCGTGAACCGGATGTAGAGACCGCCGGGTGCAATCTTCGGCGGTCTCTGTTGCTTCCCCGATAGAGAGTCAGACTCGCGATTTGCAACAGACCCTGCTCGTATAGGGATACCAACCAGTTGAACCGGCCGGAAGTCTTCCTTGCCGGATTTTTTTCCCAGGACTGCGGTGAGCCCTGTCTAGACAAAAATGCCCGAGCGGCAACGCCTTTGGCCAGCCGTCTTTGCTCGGATCAGCGTATCAATGGTTCGAGTGTGACGAATTGGCCTCGCCTCCCTAAGGCGGCACGGGCGGATGTGGAAACCCTGAAGAAGGTGATCACCGCCTCGGTGGTGGATCGCCGACCGATGGCCACGAACCGGCTGGTCAAGGTGCGGCAGAATCTGACTTTCATTGGCACCGCAAACAAGGATGTGCGCGAAACGGTACACGACGAAACCGGCAACCGCCGGCTGCTCCAAATCGATATGATCAGCCCTCTGCACCCTGACTTGAAGGCGTTCTGGGCGGCGGTGAATGGATTCGACTGGGTCGGGCTGTGGCGCGCGGTGGACGACACGCTGCCCGATCCGACTGGCGTGATGGCGGAGCGGCTTCGGGGCATCCAGACGGAACAGCGTAGTCTCAGCCAGATCGAAATCTGGGTTGAACACATGCATGGCAAAAAGAGCCCTCTATTGTTGCCGGGGGCCTTTACGCTGTCGGAAGAGATGTTCCAAGACTTCACCAACTGGGAATCGGTATATGGACCGGCGATGAAGACCACCTACAAGCAATTCACCAACACGCTGGCACGGCTGGCACGGAGCAAATACGTGCCGTTCCGTAACCACCAGCCGGAGGGAAAGGGGCGCGGCTACGTGGCCTTGAGGCCGGGTGACAGCATGGCGCAGCCCTGACTAATCGCATCCCTTCGCATCCTAAATGAGATGCGAAGGGAAAAACCCCAGGACTAAGGCCGGTCTCGTCGCAAGTCGCATCTTTCGTGCCGATTCTGGCACTGTATATAGAAATACATATACCCCGGTCCGACATATATATTATTTGTACTACTACTAATAATACAAAAAGATACGAAGTTGCGACGAGATCGGCCTTAGTCTGAGGTTTTTCCAGTCGCAAGTGGGGTCGTATCCAGGTCGTATCCAGTCACATCTCGGGTCAGCAAATCGGACTGGGCAAGGAAGGGGGGCGCGGTGCTGCGCCCCTGACGCGAGAGCCCGGCGCGACCTCCTGGCGGCGAACTGTACATCGCCGGGACATATCGATAAGGGGCGAGTTCATGAGCAAACGCATCGAGGTGGCATCGGCGCCTGCTGCTCGGCTGCATGGGCGTGACAGCCGCTAACGCGGTGAAATCGCCGATGTCGGCGCGGCCCGGCTGCTGATCAGCGTCGTCCGCGCTGCTCGTCGCGATCCGTCGCCTGTGCCACCCGACCGGCGCTGTATTACATCAGTATCTGCTGCGCGGCGCGCGGGCATGCCAGCGGGCGAGGTGGTGAAATCCCGTGGGCAGCGCGCCGGTGCTGGCGCAGAGCCGGGGTGCTGATTAACCGTCACGGTCTGCGTGCAGCGTCGCAACCGCCGCCTTCACCGACTCGACCAGGACGGAGTACGTCAGCACCTGCTGCGCGGCTACACGGGCGACCCAACAGCCATGGCGATAAAACGCCCTGGGCGCCGATGCCAGCGCGGATGCGCTGTGCCGGTTACGTCACGACCGACCCGAAGGCGGACGACGTGGCTATTCGCCGACGGTGGATCGCCCAACGGGACGCCGTCCAGGCGGCCATGCTCGCGACAATCATCGCCGCGACGGTCGGGACGACCGTTATCCAAATGCGAGCGGAGAACCCAAGCGATAGGTCGCGCCGACGATCATCTGAACCGACGCGGCGACGATGGCGGCTGGCGGTTTATGGTGATCAGGTGATGTGCCGGACGATCCAGCGGCGGTTGCGCCACCGTCCGACCGTGATGGGTTGAGGCCGATCGAAACCGATGAACCGACCCGCGCGGCGGAGATCACCACAACGCCTATTAGCGACGGGTGAGCCGCCCGTGGGGCAAGCGTGCTTTCGACGGAATCGCTCCCAACCTGTGCATCGCAGAGGTCGCGGCCAACACCGCCCGGCAACCGCATGCTGATGGCCGGGCGATCGTGTGGCTCGTGGTCGGTGTAATCAGCAACGATATCCTGATCGTTGCCTCAGTCACCGCCGGATCATCGCCGCAACGGTCGCGATGACCGTCATCCCGGACGTGGGCGGCAATCACGGCGAAGCGGTCAACCGACGATTTGGGGGCGGATGATGGTCGCTGTGATCAGGTGATGCGCCGGACGATCCGGAGGCGGTTGCCCGCCGTTCCACCATGATTGAGACGAGGACGACTAAAAATGGGTGAGCCCACCTGCGATGTGACAATTATTCGACGTCCCGCACCGAAACCCTGGGCACCAGTTGGGCAAGAGCCTCAGAGGGATCGCACGCGCCCAGGCCGGTAATCCGGCGACGCCTCCATCGGGCAGCACCCCAGCCTGCCGACCGCACCTTGTCCTCAGCGTCGCAAGCAGCCGTCAGCGGCCCGTTTCCATGGAGACCGGAGCAATGATGTCGCCGACGCGGCCGAGCCGTCGTGCCCAACTGGTGCCCAAATTGGTCCCTACAGAGGCCCTTAGGACTCTGCGGACAACATCTCTAAGTTATTGATAATTTGGAGCGGGCGAAGGGATTCGAACCCTCGACCCCAACCTTGGCAAGGTTGAGGCCGTCGTTCGCGGGAGACCGGCAGCGTTCAGAACAATGTTATGTTTCAATGAGTTGTGTGGAGAGTTGTTCACCTGCGTTCGTGACAGATCGTGGCCAGCCGGGTAAAAGTGGCACCCCAAGAGGAACCCCAGAAGGTGCTCATGCCCGCAACTCGGCCGCTTACCGACACCCAACTCCGGAACCTGAAGGGCACCGGCGAGCGGTATGAACTCGCCGATCCTGGGGCGCCTGGGCTCGCCCTGCGCGTGTCCGCCAAGGGGCAGAAGACGTGGACCGTGGTCTACCGGGTGCGTGGGTCGGGCGAAGTGCCGGGTGAACGGGTCGTCAGGCTTGCCGGTGACAAACGCCGGCTGACGCTGGGCGAGTACCCGTCTGTCGGGCTGGCTGACGCGCGGGCGAAGGCTGCGGAGATAAAGCGCCTGGCCCGCAGCGGGATCGACGCGGGGGACACGGGAAATCAAGAGGACAGTCAGGCGAGCGTGCCGGTTGTCGCCGATCTGATCGACCGTTACGTCTCGGACCACCTCCGCCGGAACGGCCTCCGAGCCGGTTCGAACGCGGAGAAGCAGCTGCGGCTGCATGTCGGCGGTGCCTGGAGCACCAAGCCGGTGGTGTCCATCACACGGGCGGACCTTGTCTCCCTACTCGAAAAGGTGCGCATACCGTTTGAGATCGAAGTGCGCGACGGCGACAGGGTCGAACTTCGTAAACGGGGCGGACCGGGCGCCGCAGCTGAAGTGAGAAAGTGGACCCGGGCTATGTTTCAGTTCGCGGTGGAGGTCGGCCTGCGGCCGGACAACCCGTTCGCTGACGTGAAGAACCGGGACAAACAGCGGTCGCGGGATCGGGTGTTGTCGATGCCGGAACTCGCCGCTGTTTGGCGGGCAGCGGGTGGGATGGGCTACCCGTGGGGTCCCTATTACCGACTGATCCTGCTGACTGGTGATCGGCGCGGGGAGTGGGCCAAAGCTCAGTGGCACTGGCTGGATACGGAGCGGGAGCGCCTGGAGATCCCGGCCGCTCAGTACAAGACCGGCAAGGCGCAGGTCGTTCCGCTCAGTAGTCAGGCGCGAGCGATTGTCCAGGAACTGCCCCGAGGGGAGGCCGGTCCGTTTCTGTTCTCGAGCGATGGAGGGGCAACGCCAGTGTCTGGGTTCAGCAAGGCCAAGGCGCGGTTGGACCGCCACCTAGCCACCGCTGGCGTTGGCGAATTGCCGCCGTGGGTTGTGCACGATCTCCGGCGGTCGATGGCGACGCACATGGAACGTATTGGCGTCGAGCCGCACGTGATCGAGGTCTGCCTCGGGCACGTGCTGAAGGGTGTAGCTGGGACGTATCGGCACTATGGTTACCTGCCGGAGAAGACGGCGGCGTTGCAGGCATGGGCTGACGAGCTGTTAGCCCATGTGCCAAGTCAAATGAGCGAGACCAAAGCGGGCGCATGCCGCCCAAGCAGCGCTTAGGGCGGCGTCCGTATGGCGGAAGCCGCCAATAATTGCTGGTGATTGGGGTTGGATCAAGCCAACAGGCGCCGGAACGCTTGGACTGCTTCTTCAAATGGGACCCGAGGCTCCCTTAGAGGACGAACCATCATCAGTTCAGGTATCGTGCGCGAATGCACAGAGTGGCTCATGACCGCAATCCAACCGGACAGACCCGCTCGCGCCAGGGCTACCTCGGCGGCGACAACGTCTTGCTCGTCTGGCTCGCGGTGACGCCCGAGAGTAGAATACTCGCCGGTTTCCGCGAGAAGTACCCATCGCGGATCGCGTTGCGTTGGCATAGGACACTCCATGTCGACAAGCCTTAAGGTGGCGCAGGGATAAACGCTTAGAACTATCGAAATGTCGCCTCCCACAGAATGAGCGGCTAGTTTCGATCCTGACCTGCGGCGTTCTGGCGGGCGTTCGCTCGGCCGTTCGCCAGAGGCTGGGCGCATTGTGCTGGGTCCGAAGAGACTTAGGGGGGCCTCATGGGCTCTGGGCACAAGGCCCCCGCCGCCGACAGCGTCGACCTTTGTGGTTGATCGAGCTTACATTGCTTAGTGGTGGGCGTCACCGCCGAAGACGAGCATCAACAAGACCGCCACGAGGACGGCCCAAAAGCCCAGGGAGTAAAGAACCTCGAAGGCCGGCTTGCCGAAGCGGCGGGCGCTGCCCCAGGCGTCGCCGGCCTTCGGGAAATGGTATTCGAGCCAAAGGATGACTGCGCCCGGCAGGCGGAAGAGCAGCCAGGTCAGGCCACGGGATTGCTCGCGCGGGTGGTTGGGATTGGGCATAGATGGACCTCCTCAGACCCGCCCGTGTGAGCGTGTCCGTTGCTTGATGCAAACGATGTATGATGGTGCCGAGGGTTCAGGCAGCGGGCTGGGCGGGGCGGAACGTCTCCACCAGCGCGCGGTGGATAGGCTCAAAATTGAGATACCGGTCGATCAGGCGGCCGGCGGTGGCGTGCGCGCCAGCGCAGCCGATGGCGGTCACCACGTCCTCCAGGGTGATCGCCTGAAAGTGCGTCTCGGTCGGTTCGTCCGAGATCAGTTCCGTACGGTAGCGGGTGATGGCCGTCTGGCACTCGGTGTTGAGGGCGGGCGCGATGACCAGCAGACGGCCGGCGTCATAGTTCCCGGCCTTGAGCATGGCGGTGACCAACAGTTGCTCGCGCCAGAGTTGCTCAATGGGTGCGTAGCGGAGGGCGGGCGCGTCCGGGTCGCGGTAGACGCCGGCCTCGCGCGACAGAGCGTCGTAACGGGGCCGTTCGGGCGAGGCGAGGCCGCCGGGCGCTTCTGAAAACTTGACCTCGATGGCCACAAAGGCGTGCCGGCCCTGCGGCGTGGTGCAGCGGAGCAGGGCGTCGAAGGCGGTATGATCGGCGGTGTAGCGCGGATGGCCCCTGCCGGGGGAGTGCTCGAATAGAACCTCGGTCACTTCGCCGACAAGATCGGGCACCAGCCGGCGCATTACGGCGGTGGCAAGGACGGGGCGCTGCTTGAACGGGCCAAAGAGGTTGAAGGTCAGCGCTTGGCTGGTCAGGAGGTTGTTCCACAGACGGTCCGTTTGGATGACGGCGCCGACTTCCCTGTAAGCGATCTCCCTTTGCACCAGCGGGATCAGGCTGGTGTCGATCAGGTTGACACCGCGCTGGCCGATACGGGCAGACACCATTGAGCCGAGGCGGCAGGTGCGGCCGTCGGGATGAACGTAGCGGCCGCAGGCGTAGCCATTTTCCTCGCGCCACAGGGATTGGCGAAGCCGGGCGGCCGAGCGGAAGCGGGTGTCGTTGGGTTCGCCGCAATAGTAGCGGCGCAACAGGCTGGTGGGGAGAAGCGGCAGCGGGGTGGGCGGCGGGTGCATGGCGGGCTCCGTGAGATAAACCGGCTGATTGCCGGCGTGTCTGCTTCTCAGGAGCGGAGGTGACGTTTACCGGGTTGAGGCTCTTTTTAGGTACGGTAAGACGCGCGGCACGATCTTGCAGATTACGGGTCGCGGCACAGGAACTTACAGACGACCGCTTGTCACTGAATAAAGTATTACACGTTGTCAGAAGGTTGGGTGCCGGATGGTATGGGCGGTGCGGATAGGACCGGCGTTCTACTGACGGGGGCGCGAACCGTCATCGCACAGTCAAGTTTTTCGAACCGTCGCGGGACGTGGGCGCCGGGGCTGTCCACCTTGGCGGCTCAAATACCGCGGCAGGGGGCGGGCGTGAATGTTACTCGCGAACGTGAGATGGTATTGCCCCGGATCCCGACCATCTCGTTGGCTGAGTGCAGGCTCCAGCTGGACTTGGCGACGGCTTGTGAAACGGCCATCCGGCCGAAAGGTGCCGTCCGTATCGGTCGCTTTTCAATCCGTTGCTGGCAGCATGAAGACGGGGTTTCCGGATTGTCCCAGTTGCCCGTGCGCTGATTGTCCAGTGGCGGGAAATAGGCCGCCAGAACCCACACGACGACCGTGCGAGGGGCGGCTCTATGCCGCTGCCAACGTATTGGTGTCATCGATCGGCGCAGCCTCACATTCATGCTCGAGGCGAGAGCGATCAGACCTGTGAGGAAAGTCGGTGGCGCCGGTCAGGTCCAGATGCCGGCGTGGCAGCCGCGGCGACCAGTCCTGGTGACTTAGCGTGAGCGGCGGTCCGGCGCATACCGTCGAGGTCACAGCACCTAATGTTGCGCTCAGCAGATCGATGGTGACGCGCGTTGGAATCATCAGGGAGGATACGTCGGCGTGTCTGCCGCAGTTGGTCTGATTCGTTGACGTTCTATAGCGAGCATGACCAGACGTAAGTCAAAATGTTTTTCAATACTTTCTCTGAAATAGACGGCGGATTGATGAAGAGCCTCCAGACGACGGCGTGGTAACCCCGCCGTCAAATATTGCTGAATCACCTCAAATGTTGGTTTCGGCCACGGGACATCGAGTGTCGTTATCGGCGATATTATAGCATCTTCAGCATCTCCTCCCCTTAGATGCGCAATCATGTCCAGGCCTCCGCCCGAAAAGTTCTCAAGCTCTTGCTTGATTGCCGTTTCAATTGCGGGCATATCGAGGCCAACATAGAGTCCTTCGGCCACATTGTTTGGCCGATTACTTCCGGTCAGAATACTGAGAAGGTTCGCCTTACCCGCTGAAAGCGTATATAATTTGCGCGCCGATTCATGATCAACGGCAGCCACAGTCGACTGAAGTCTATTGTAAAGATCGGAGAAAGCGAATATGCGAGTAATCTGCGAGCGTATTTCCTCCTTTACCTTCGGTACCTGGGCTTCAAGAGTTGGCGCTATGTAGCCGTTCACAAAAACCTGCTCACGGTGTTTCCGAGCCATCCATTCTAGCCTCGGGATGATACCAAAGCCTTGTTCGACGATCTCTTCGGCTGCAACATAGAGCTTGAACATATTCACGCCGATGCTGGCGATATGACGATTATCACGCCATTCGGCCACATCTTTCCCGGCACCCCAGAAGTCTTTGACGGACAGCTGTTTGGCAGCATTTTCCAAGATCGTGGTCAGAAATCCTAGCATTGTGCCTCCGATCCTCAGGCTCAGGGTTTCCAATGTTGAGGCTAATTGCCATAAGGACACGTATTGGCTGAAAGAGGAAGGCTATCACCTCTGGGCAGATTGGAGGAGCATTCCGGCAGTGCGCAGCGGGTAACCGTCCCGTCAGCAAAGCCGGTATAGGACGCTACTTGCGTCTGTGCCGACAGCCTAGCAGATACAACGTTCAGTTTCCTTTTTGTGTCGGTGCCGCGTAGGCTGCCAGGAGCAGCAAAAGTCCCGCTACCCTCATTGGATGAGCAGGGGCGGTCGATGTTCGAGGTCGCCCGCTGGCAGCTGTACCTCTGCGGCATGCGCCAGCATGTGAGCCTTCGCCCACTGCCAGCTTGTCACGCCCAAGACTGCTAGCAGCAAGACGATCAGGGCGATTTGAGGACGCGCGACTTGCGCTCTCGACCGTTCATCGCTGTCTCAGTTTCTGGCCACGGTCGCGGCGCTGGGCTGGCTGCTGCGCCGGACGGTCCGGCTTATCGAGCTTCGGCACGGCGCCGGCGCATTTTTGACCGCACGGGTCACAGCGCCGACCGCGCCCTCACGTCCCCGCCGACATGCCGGCCGGTCGAGGTGCGGTTGGTCAACGTGGCCGCGCGGCGGACAAACCGCGACAGGTCAGCTGGGCTGGTCATGGCATAGTTCGCCGTATCGCCGGGCAGCTTCTGGGTTGCGGCGACGTACACAACCTTGCCCGCGCAGCCAGACCTGGCCGACCAAAAACGTTCGAGGCGGTGACCGCGGGTCTTGTAGTGACGACTGGTCAGAAAGTTCGGACCGTTCCACCTCGTTACGACAAAGGCCTAGCGCAGTTGAGTTCGTTCCTGTCGGGGTCAGTCGGCGGACCCAGAATCAGCCCGATAACATCGGAAACTCAACGGCCGGAAGCGCGTTGCCTCGCTTTCGGTATTCGATGAAACGATTCATTACTATCCAGGTATGACGCAGAATTGCCGCTCTTTGGGATTCGGTTAGGTCACATCGAATTCCATGTCTGGGCCCTTTTGAGAATGCGGATATTGGCTTGATGTAAGATTCGTCGAGACGTAGCTGCTGCCGGAAATGCGCCCAGGCGCGCTTCTCCGGCAATCCTTGACAAACCAGCCTCATGAGCGCGTCCAATACGCGACCGCAGTTAACCGCCGTCATGTCTGGATGGGAAAGGCACGTGGCGAGATCGTTCATGGCAAATGCCGCATGTGGCTCGGAGATCAAAATTTTGTATGTGTCGTTGAAACCGTCGAGTGTTTCATTCTCCTTGACGCTCAGCGCACTCACCACCGTTCCAACGTCATCGGCCTGGAGATGAATAGGTCCGGCCTCCCCGTGGGGATTTACCCACCGATCAAGGACGATCACGAAGCTCAATCCGGTGACGAACGTGAACAGGTCTACCGCTAGACTGGTACAATCCTGTGCACGCGCTCGAAGATGCCGCAGTATCTGTGGTGTGAAAGGCTCGACCTCGCAGACGGCGCGCACTTCGGAATCCCTTATGAAAACCTCTATCTCCGCTGAGTAGTTTGGGTTATCGAAGGACCAATGTACCTTTTGTGAATCAGTAATGGTTAGCTTCTTGTAGTCAGGATAAACTCTCCCGAGGAATTCGACTTTCACTCATTACACTCCAACTGCTGATCAGAGACCTGGCGGTGGTACGAGTCAGTGGGGGCTTACCGGGGGCCTCCTCGGCGTCCGAGGTTGGCGGAGGCGGTGGACCGTCGCCACGAAGGCGCGCGCGGGACAAAGGGAAGCAGACGGCCCGAGCGACGCGCCATAGCTCATGGAAGGCGATCCTCCGTGACGAAAACAATGTCATTGTAGGGTGGCTTGGCGGTTGGCGCCACTTCTGGCCCACGCAGGGCGACATCGTCGGAGAGCGATCATTGGCGTAGCAAAGGCGTGATGCTGTCCCAGCACTGAAACGTGGTCATCGTTGGCGTCGTCTATTCGGTCCTGACCGCGGCAGCGAAGTGGCAGGGATGTCGCGCGCGGCTGCCGTTCCTCTACGACTGATGGTCGGAGCGGCCGCCAACGCCGCAACGCTTGTGGCGGTCTGTTTGCTGGACCGCGAATGGGGCCGCTGGAAAGCCGTTGTTAGCAGCTCGCCGTTCTTCGCGATCTATCATCCCGTGCTGTCCTGGATCCCAGTCTGCATCGTAGGGAGTCGTCAATGCCGGGTTGTTCAAGCGCAGCGGCCTCCTGGCTCCGGCGATCACGCTGCACATGGTCTACAACGAGGTGGTGGTAGGAGCGACTTTCATGTGAGCCGCCGCGACGGACCAGGACACGGTTGGGCTGCTGGGTGCGCGGTTCGCGGAGCTCTGCAGCGCTTGGTTCCGGGGATCTATACACCTTAAATAGCGCCAGGTTCCGCATTCCGACAGCGCAAAGTTGCATCCCTTGCCGCCATTCTTGCATAGGTCGTTCCAACAACGGCGTGCGATGATTGCTTTGTTCGGGGAGGCGGCGATGCCCTTATCCGTGCCCGGCGGACGATGATCGGGACGTCGATCGCCTCGGTGAGTTGCAATGGGCCCGGCACCATCTGTTTCGGCATCAAATATAAATGCTCGTCTGCAATGAAGGTCGGTGCCGGCAGGGTTGCGATCGCTAGGTCGCGTCCTTGGGCCTCTGCCCTGCCTGCCACCCGGCGGTGTCGTGGGTTTGGTCTCGCCCTCCCCGTCTGACGAATGGATGACGACCTCGATCGAGCCGACGGTGATCAGGGTGATGTCGCCGGGCTGGATCTCAAAGCGGTCGGTAACAGGGCCAAGCAGTGGGACGTCCGCCAGCGGGTCGACAAAGGCCTGCTCGGGTTCGATCAAAGCGGTTTTGGTTCGCGGGGGCGATGCCGTTGCGGGTTTCGGACTGACGGGCCTAGCGGCCATGTACAGCTCCTTGGGATATGGGCGGTGACTGGGGTGGGTTCGCACGCGGGCTGGCGAAGTTGCTGGTCAGAGTAGCGCGGGGCGTCTGAGTTTGGCTGGTGCCGGCTGGAGGTCGTTGCGGTCGCTGAACCGGCCATCCGGCTAGAAGGGGCGGCTTTTTGCCTCCGCTTTACAATGCGTTGTCAGTGGGAGGTTGGCCGGGTTTGCGAATTTGTTCGGCTTGCCTGCCGGCTGGAGATCCGGCCGTTTCGGGTGCAGGCAGCGCGGGCGGCGCACGCGTAAGAGAAGCCCGCCCGGCCCTGCTGTTCGGCTAGAATGGGCTCGGCCTTGTTTGAAGGTATTCTCCCAGCGGACGCCGATGGTTGGCTGACGTGAGGTGGGCGCGCCCCTACCTAGCCAACCGGTGAGAGGCGAGCGGATCAGCCCGGGGGCTTCTTTTTTTGCAATCGCTTAGCCGGCGGTGCAGCAGGCGTAGGCTCGAACGGCCCGGCCAGCCCGTCACGGCTGGGCGGAAGGAACTCCATGTCCTCGGGCTGCCCGATAAAGCGGCTCAGCGGCCTGGGGTTGATCTGAGCGGCCTTGGCCGGGAGGTCGGCTGGCACTGATGTGGCTGATTTGGTGCGTGTAGGTTGGCTCCCCTCTGGCTGCTGTGTCAGCCGGCGGACGCGGCGGCCGGCTTTCCGGCGCTGCAGCTCGTGCATTGCGATCCAGCATTCCAGGTAGGCGTCATGGCGCGCACGATCCGACACCGAGTTCTTGAAGTTGGTGTAGTGGATGCCGTCGACGGCGGCGGCAAGCGCGGCCGTGACGTCGGCGCGCGTCACGACGGCGCGGTAGGCGTAGTCGGCGTTCGGGAGCGACGTGACTGTGGCGGCGGGGAAGACGCGCTCGATGTCGCCGGCGACGCGGGCGCGGACAAGTAGCTGTGCGGGATCGGCGGCCGGGCCTTCCAGCGCGACGATCGAGAGAAAGCTGTCGGAGAGCGAGACCCACATGGACGGTCCTCCTGGTTCGGGCGTGGTTGGTGCAAACGGGCGACCAGCGGTGCGGGCTGGGGCGCGACCGCTGGACAAGCCGGCAGGGTGGTGCCGGTGTGAGTGCTTCACAGGAGTGGGGGCGATGTTTACCGCCGTGACGCGAATGAGGGTGGATCGTGCCTGCCGGTCCGCGACGGTGGGGACTAGAATGCAGGCGGCGCCCCACCGCTGATCGACGCGGCGGAGTGCCGGAGCGCCTCTTCAGGCGAAGATGGTACCCTGATCTGGCCCCAACGGACAAAGCGTTCGTAGAGCCGGCGTATCCTAGTGGGAGGCGGGGGCGGCGGCGGAAATTGGGGGACGGAGGCGCGCGCCGGGCTGAGCGACACAGGGGATTTACAGGCCTGCGGCGTGTCGGTCATGGCGGGCGTCCTCCTGCGCGTTAGTCAGTATGTGTGGGGTAACCCTGTCCTTGAATACAACAGTTCGGTCGCGGCAGCCAATAACGGCGATGGCAAGGCAATAGATGGCTTGGACAGCCGAGGGGAGACATCCCGGCGCTGTTCGATGGCGCTAGGCGCGGGCACGCGGACAGAAGCCTGTGGCCTGGGGAGTGCTCCGCCTGCCGGCGGGTGAAGCAAGGCCTTCTCGTTAGACTGCGTCGAAAACAGCGTCTGGGTCGCCCGAAGCTGCCGTTCGCATTTGGTTTTCGCGTGGATCGTGCTGTAGGCCGCATGTTGAATGAGGGCTGCAGCAGACCCCGCTCCAACCGGCAAGATTTCCGGCCGATGTGCTGGAACTTGCAGATTGCTGCCAGTAGAACCAGAAAACGTCTCGTATTTTCAGCAACTGAAGTCGAGCAAAGCGGTTCGGGAGGATAGGACCGGCTTTTCATTATGGCGTTGGGTTCGGCTACGTTGCCACGTTTGCGCGGCCTACGACTGCTCCGGTTGGTTAATATAGAGGACGGCCGAAGTTGATGGAGTGGCTGCCCCGGTCAGTGACACGGCCGCGACATGCCCTCTCCCGGGCGTCATCTCGCAGTGTGGTGCCGGGTCCTTGGCGATCACCCATTCTGCCTGCTTGAGATTGACCGGATGATTTCCGGGTTCCGGGCTTATGTCCACGCACAGCCCGTATGTCTGCTCTGCGCCCATGACGGCCGCTCAGACAAGCACCGTAGCTCTCATGCTAATACAGACATTTGCGTTGACGATCCTGTCGCTGGATGGTGGCGGGGAAATTCGGCGAACTTTGGAGACTGCCACCAGGAAATTCCCAGGGCTTCTCAGTATTCGCCAACGCGGTAAGCTCAATAAATGGCAACAACCATCGGATGATTGACGATGACCGGCTGGCGCGACATTCCAGGCAACGAACATGTTTTTAACCACCTAAGCGACCGTCTTCGGGACGGCCAGGCAATTTCATTTATTGGCGCGGGTGCCTCCGCCGGCATGTACCCGCTCTGGGGTGCCTTGATCACGTTGCTGGCTGAGAAAGCGAAGGAACGGGGCCGTGCCAGCGAGGACGATCGTGCCTCCTGGCTAAAGCAGCGGGACACCTATCCCGACCAGGTGGTGCGCGGCATCAAGGCCGCGCTCGGTAATGGCATCTACACCGATGTCCTACGCCAGATCTTTGGAGTTAAAGCTGGGCCAGACGGCAATCGCTTCACGCCGATCCATGCCGCGTTGCTGCGCCTGACGTTCCGCGCGCATATCACGACCAATTTTGATCCCGGCCTTTTGATGGCGCGGCGCACCCTGCGACCTGACCTGCTCGGCGCCGGTTATGCCACCTGGAAGGACGCCGACGCCGTCGCTCGCTGGCAGAATGGCGCCATCTTCGCCGAAGATCCTTGTCCCACCCTGTTCGCGCACGGATCGTGGGAAAAAAGCGACTCGATCGTGCTCGGCATGGGTGAGTATCGGGAGGTCTATCGCCCCGGTGCTTTCCGCCGCTTGTTCGAGCATTTGTGGACGACCGAGCATCTGGTGTTCATCGGCTTCAGCTTCGCCGACAACTGGGTCAAGTTCATCGCCAACGAGGTCCTGACGACCAGTGGCAAACGCACCACCGAACCAAGGCACATCGCGCTGATCGGTCTGCCGGACGATGAACGTTACGCCCCGTTCCTGCGCGATCTGTTTACCGACCAATACGACGCTGAGCCGTTATTCTATCCCGTCGCCAAACACCCAGATGGCTCGCCGGACCACAGCGCGTTGCTGGCCGTTCTGACCGAACTCGGTGTCGGCCCGACGCCGGCGAGGACGGGTTCGGGGCCCGGCGGGATCACCGCCGCCTTGGGCGACCCCGCGGAGCAGGCGCGTAAGTGGTTGGCCGAGCTCAAAGTCCCGCTGGCGCCCGAAAGTCTGGATCTGTACATCCAATCCGGTGTGCCAGAGGTGGTGGCCAATCTCCTGGGGGCAGGTCTTTCGCCTGACACGTTGCTCAACGGCGTTCCGCCGCTCGAATTGGCTCTGCGTCTGTGCGGCGACCGGACCGGCGCCCCCCCCGCAGTGCGCACGGATGTCCTGCGTATCGTGGTCAGGGCGGGTCCGAGAGACGTTGCCCAGGCAGCCCATGATGCGCTCGCGCAATCGGCGCGAAACAGATTGATCGCATTGTTACGAGCCGGGGTCGAAGTGGAGGCCAGGGATGACACCGGACAATCGCTGGCCGCGAGGGCAATGCGCCGCGACGATGATTCGTACGGTGACGCTGCCTCAGACTGGACGGATTTACTGATACGCGAAGCCAGGAAGCCGTCTCCTGCGTTTGGCGCTTGGATTCTACTTTGGGCGGCATCTACAGGCCGGGTCCATTTGGTTGAGCAATTGCTCGCCGCTGAGGTGCCTGTCAATGCCAACCTCCTGGGCATTGTTCCATCCGAACCGATCCGCGACTCGGAAGTGGGTTTTTGGTGGCC
Organism: Rhodopila sp.; assembly: GCA_965200665.1. Classification (GTDB taxonomy): domain Bacteria; phylum Pseudomonadota; class Alphaproteobacteria; order Acetobacterales; family Acetobacteraceae; genus Rhodopila. The sequence goes on from OZ241370.1 coordinate 2,318,672, forward strand.
TGGCGGCACATCGTTGCACCGGTTGCTGGCTCGCGCCGAGCGGCCATACGCAATGATGTATACGGAAGCGGATGTGTATAGTCTGGACATGTTGCGGATGCTGTTGCGACACGGGGCATCCATCGATGCCGTCGACGGCATCGGGCGCACCCCGCTGCACATCGCCGCAAAAGAGGGGCTGGAGGATGCAGCAACAGAGTTCATTGGGCGATCTGAGATCGATTTGGCCCGGCGCGACGCTGAAGGCGAAACTGTTCTTGACAGCGCGCTGCACTCGCCGAGATCGGGCGGTATCGCGCGCAAACTGCTGGCCCGCGGCCTGCCACACGATCCGGCCGACCAGGCGCGGATTCTACATCGAGCGGCGTACAATCGGGATCTCGATTTTCTTCAAGATGTCCTGGATGCCGGCGTCGACTCCAAGGCGGTGTCCGGAGATGTGCCGGGGGCACTGATGGAACTTGCGCACAACTGGAATTCTTTAATTCCGACCGATCGGCGAAGTTGTGTGCCATGTCTGACACTACTACTCGAGCGCGATGCCGATGTTTCGTTGCAAGATAAGTATGGTTGGACTGCGCTGCACTTTCTTGTGCAGGGCCAAGAAGTCGATGCCGTCGAACTCCTGCTGGCGAAGGGTATCGATCCGGATGCCGCGAGCAAGAAGGGCCGCACCGCGCTCATGAATTGCAAATCTGTGGCTATGGCCGAGAGGCTGTTGGCAGCGGGCGCGCAACAATCGAAGTGTGACGATTATGGTTTCAACGCGCTGGACCATGCAATCATCTACGGCCGGACCGAGGTTGCGACGTCGCTGCGCGCCTCGGACCATGCACCAAGCCGGAAAGCGCGGTTGATCCGTGCCATCATCGAACGAAATGAAGCGGTAGTCGTCGAGATGCTGGGGGCTGGAGTCCCCCTAGATACAGTCGACCCAGTTGGAAGCCCGCTGCTTCATATGGCCGCGAATGTTCTGTCACCGAAAATGCTCGACCTGTTGCTGGACCACGGGGCTGCGATCGATGCACGCGATGCTCAAGGTGGCACGGCGCTGAACGAGTGCCTTGACTCGTTCAACGGCAGCAACGAAGATTACGAGGGCTGCGTGACATTACTGCTAGATCGGGGCGCGACTTTGGAATCGGTAAATGCCCTTGATAATCGTGGTGAGGCGGCCATATTCAGAGGCTCCCGGTTGTGGCACGTGCCATCGATCGCCGCGCGGCTGCTGTCAGCGGGCCGCGGCGCCCGCCGCCGGGATGGCACCACCGTATTGATGACAGCAGTCGAGCGCGGTTCCACCGACCAAGTCGCCTATTTGTTACGTGCTGGTGTTGATCCTCGGACAGTCGATAGCCACGGGCGAACCGCATTGCATTATGCGGCGCGTTATGGTGGCGACGAGATGGAATCCCGTGACAAAGCCAGTTATCTACTGCGAGCAGGCACGGGGTTGGACGTCCCCGACAACTATGGCGAAACTCCGCTGATCGCCGCCGTTGCCTCAGCGAACCATAATATGGTCGATTTTTTGCTCGACCAAGGAGCGGATCAGAAACGCAACAATGCGGTCGGTGAAAATTTATTGCGCATTGCCATGCGTATCCGGGACGTGAAATTGATCAACCGCTTCGTCGCGTGATCCTGCCCGGTTCATAGGCGCAGTTTGACCAGGACGTACCGACACGACCGACCAGTGTCTGCATCTTTGGCTTTTGGTCCTCAGAGCAGGAGTCCGCTTCCGGTCAACTCCCGCCAATGGCCAACCATTGCGCAGCTCGGCACTGCGAGGTGTTAGTGAGCGGCGGTCGGGCTAGCGGGCGGAACTTGCCGAGGCTGACAAACCATTCGTAAAGCAGGCGCATTCGTGCGCGTGACGTGGCGGCAGGAATTGTGGGACGGAGGCTCGTGCCGGTTTGAAGGAGGCAGGATGTTCGAGGCGGGCCGGGGTGTCGGCCATGGCGACCGTCCTCCTGCGCGTCAGTCAGTATGGATGAAGAAAACCCTATCTTCGTATCCATCGGCGGCGGCATACCGGCCAGCGGTCAGAGGCGTAGCGGCGGTGTCGGCGGTACCCGGACGTGCGGGCTTCAACGGGGTCGGTTCGCTGGTTTGTCCGGTCGTTCCCGAGGTTGATCGCGGGGTGTGTGCTGGAGGTCGCCGGCCCGGTTGAGTTGGGCATCCGGGCAGAAGGGGCGGATTTTCGGGCCTGCTTGTCAATGCGTTGCGGGCGGGGCGACAGGCCGGTGCGGCGATTTGGTCGTATTGCCTGCCCGCTGACGCCCGCGCGCTATGGCGGGCCGATGGCGCGTGTGCTGCGGTAGTGCAGGTCGGAGCGGGCAGTTGTTCGCTTTGGTGGTAGGTGGAAGTGCGCCATGACCTGGGCGAGCCACGACGGGGTCAGGAGTTGCCGGTCGGCGTAGACGACAAACCGATCGGGCGTCAGCAGGGTGAGCGGTGGCTTGGGCCGGCCACGACGCCAGCCCTGGCAGGTTTCGTAGTGCCCGGCGGGAGAGGTGAGGCATTCGCCGAAGGGCTCCGCGTCGGCCAGGGCGCAGGGGTAGGTAAGCAAGCAGATCCGTCCGTCAGGGCCGGTGACAGCCCAAAAGAGGCCGATCGAGGGCGTGGTATCTGGCATAGGCCTGCGCCGATGGTTTCGTTGCGGCTGATATGGGGCTGGTGGACCGTCGCGCCGCTGGTCGTCTTCAGCCGCCGACCACCGCACGTCGTCCAGCGCCTCCTTACCCTCAATGTCCGCAAGTAGGGCTGCGGCCTCGTCGAGCATTGTATTGTCCGACAAAGCTGCTTGTGCCGTCCGCGCTGACCGGTGGCGGCCGGTGGGATGGCGGGGCCTACTCATGAGGAGGATGGCGGGGTGAGGGCGCGATCAAGTTCGGCCGTGAGGGTAGCGGCCGGTTCGGGGTCGAACGCGGCGACGGCGGCGACGTGGGCGGCGTTGGTGTCACGTGCTGCCCGAAGCTTATCCAGCGCGTTGGCGGCTTTGCAGCCTCGTACGATCTTCGCCCAGGTTGATAGCCATTCCTCGGCCGTCTGAAAGGTCGTAGTGCCTTGCCTGGTGGTTAGCGGATAAACCTTGGACGCGACGGCTGGCGGCTCGGGTCTCGGATTAGCGGGTGGCGGAGGTGCGAATGGCTCAGTCGTGCTGTCGATCGTCAGGCTGAGTGTCGATGGTCGCGGCGCGGACGTGGCGTCAATGGTACGAGCGGGCGGTAGCGGGCCGGCGGGTGCGGGCAGGTCCTGTGCTTCCTCCACACTGATCAGACCTTTCAAAACGTCAGGGAAACAGTCGCGCAGGGCGAAGCTGCGAGCCCGCATCTGTAACATACGGCGTGGGTAGGTCTGCCACGGGCCGGGCTTGGTCCACAAACCGGCGCGCTTGGCGTCCATGACAGAGAAGCGCGCCGTGACCGGGGTAGAGCCGTGGCGTTTTGCTGTGCAGACCGCGATCAGGAAGTCGGGGTCGTCCTCCCTCTCAAAGCTCTCGATCAAATCCTCGAAAACCGGGCTGGCCCTGCACAAACCGGGCAGTGCGTCACCCCAGACGGCTGGCCGCCCGTTGATGACGGCAATGTTCTGAAGCGACTGCATGGGACGCAAGCCGACTTCGCTGCCGAGCTGGACCGCGAGCAGAATGTCCTCAGGGTGGTTGCGGTAGTCCTTAGGGACAAACTGGGAGCGGGCAGCGATTTCGGCGAACTCGACCAGTTCGCCAAAGGTGGCGGGGGCAAGGGTGGATTGTGCGGGGGTTGCTACTGCGGGAGTGGCTATCGGTGTGGCGGTGGACGGCACGGACTGGCCCACTGGCGGCATCGTAACGACATTCATGGCTGGGGTCTCCTAGCTGCGCTTGATCACAAGGAAGGGCGACCCCTGGCGGAGCTGTGCGCCCGTCACCGTCTGGCCGGCCTTCAGCGCGGCAGTGATACGGTCCTTGAGCGGCTTACGCGTCACAACGACCTCGGTGTCGACAAACTCGGGTGGCAAGGCGTCGAGGTCGATCTGGCCGAGGGATTGTTGGCCGGCCTGGACCCTGGCCGTGAAGTCGGGTTCGGGCAACTTGGCGATGCCAGCGAGGTCCATGAGGGCGACGGCGGCGGCTCGAAGGGCTTGCTTGCGGCGCTCCGCGCGTTCGGCGCGGGTGGCGATCTCGGCTTGGCGCTGGCGGGTGGCCTCCGCGAGGACGTCGGCGTCGATTGATGCGCGGATCAGGTGGCGGATCGTGTCCACAGCGTCGGTCTGGCCATCGAGCGTGTCGAGCCAGAGCTTCGGGTCCTCATCGAGGTCGGGGCACTCGGCGAGGAGCCGTTGCTTGAGGGTGACGATAAGGGCGGCCGCCTGTGCCTGCTGTGCGGGTGCGAGGGTGGGCGGTGGGGGCTGGGTGCGGAGTTTCGTCATGGTGGCGCTTCACCGGGACCAGCGGGAAGTTTACAAAGCCAAAGTCATTTTGCAGGCCGAGTAGGCTTCAATCGTTGTGCGGGTAGCGGCGTGGGAACTGAAGGGCTTCTTCAGCATCGCCTGCCTGGCCAGATCCACTTCGTCACCTTCATCCATGGTGGGCGCGTGACGCCGAAGTGGTGCCAGCCGGACAACGACGGATAGGATGTCGCGGAGGTTAGAGAGCGGGCAATTGGCGGATAAGGGTCGGAACCGCCCCTGCGGTGGGAGTAGTACAAACATAGGCTGTTACGCATACCGTTTTGGCAGTGAATGTTCGCGCCATGGTGGCGCGTATGTGGTCAGGGTCTGGCCGAACAATCTGCCGTCAGAGCCTCATATCGTATCGTTGAAGAAGCAGTGCGCTGCGTATTTGGTGGAGGGACGGCGACAGCCTGTGCGGGTCCAGGCTGTCGCCGGCTAAGTCAGCGCGCAGACGGAAGTGCATTACGCCAGCGCGTCGCCTCTTCCATCGGGATCAGGGTGCGGCGGCCGCAGTAGAGGGGACGGAGGTGGCCGACCTTGATAAGTTGAAAGACTTTGGTTCGGCCGAGGCCGGACCAACCGCAGAAGTTTCGCACCGATAGGAACCCGGGTGGCACATAGCTCGTTTCCGACATCGTCAGATCGTCTCCGGCAAGATAGTTGATGTTGTGCTCCGGACGCTGCCCAGGGCGGCAGACAGGTCCGTGCACGTTCACCCCGGTCCGGCGCGGTGAACTGGGTAATATAGTGAACTGAGGCCCAAAAATGCGTCCGGGTCCGGAACATACGAGCTAACGGCAGCGTGAGCCGGTTCAATTTGCAACATGTGTACCCGCGCCCGCTGCGCGTCAGCGCTCGTGGTGGCTAGCTGGCCTTCCAACAGAGGAGAGCCGAGCGGCTCACGTTGCACCTCACGCGTAGTTTGGTGGAGGGTGACGCGACTTCGTGATCTGCCACCGGGACGCCACGTGGCCGGAGGTCGACGGGTGGAACACGCTAAGAGGAATTAACGTACGTAATGACTGATGACGAACAGACCCGAAATGAGATCGAGAAGTCCGATACAAACTCCGACCAGTCCCGAGATCAGACTCCGCTCACGGATTTGTCAGCATCTCGCGAGAGGCCAGCTGCGCAGGCGCCTGAAGGGAACACGGGACCGGTTAATTGTGGTGTGGCAGAGCGTAACAGAGAGGCGACAGGGCAGTCCCCGTCCGACAGCGGCAACGCACCGCCTGAGCTCCCGTTTGAGACGATCAGCAACACCGAGAAGCCGTCGAAGCGGGGAAAGTCTGCAAAGCGGCCCCCGACGCCGGAGGAGAAAGCCATCAAGTGGATTGAGGGCGCTGCGAAGGTTGTACACGAACTGCCGCACGATCCGCGATGGCCGGCATCCTCGGGCGAGCGTTCATTGCACGCGCGTCTCTGGGTCGTCCAAGATAACCTGACAACACTGCTGGGGAAGGCACCTCGGCAGTTCTGTTTGACCCCCCCTGGCCCAGCGGCCCAGGTGCTCCATTCGCTATTCGGTGAGATTGTCAAAGAGATCAACGAACGGACAGGTGAGGTCCAGGGGGTGACGGGGACTTGGGGCATATGGAGGACCGGTGGCAGAGAAAGAATTTTGCACCGTTTGCAAACGCTGGCTGAAACGCGTGAGGCTAACCTTCCGGAGGCGTCGGAGCTGTTTTTAGCAGGCCGACTGTCACCCGCTCGAGTAGATGCCGGCATGGCTGCCATCGCTCGGGAATTGTATCGACACGTTGCGGGTTTAGAACGCGACGCGCAAGCGAGCCAGGAAGTCTAGCTAATGGCACGACATGATAAGGAGGCGCTGGAAGCGGACCTGCACCGGTTACGTGCTTGTGCCGACAAAGTGCTGACGCTAATTAGTACTCGGGAAAGGGCAGTGCCGTACTGGATTGGCGACCATGCACTTGACGAGATCGGCCGCTATACTTGTGGGCTGATAGACATAGGTGCTCAGACGCGGTGGTCTGAACCGTCAGACGCCTTCAGGACACTTGACATGGGCTGGAACGTGGACCTCAGGGGGAGGCCGTTTAGCGCGGCCTGTATTGAAACTTATGCCGAATTGGGCCTCGCCCAGGTCAATGTCTGTCTGCACCTGCGGCGTTGGCTGCAGCGGGCAAGTCTGCCTACGGCGACTGAGATAGGTGAGCGTGGCTATGCGGCTTGGCACAGCTTCGATGAACGCGTAATGTTCTCGGACTGGAGACTTGTGGATCTATACGAGAAGGCCCCAGCTGATGCGGATGAAGCATGTCGGCTACTAGAGGCTGACTACCCGGCGTTTGGCAGCGCCCACGCATGGCTAGCGTGCTACGCGGGTGTAGCGGGTGTGCCGTCCCCGCCATCCGCGCCTGCAGAGGCGCATTTCGAGCGGCTTTTCGGCCATTTCTGCACTGTCTCTGAAATCGCCTGCTCCCTGCTCCGGCGACGCGTCGATCAGGTTGAGGAAAGACGTCGCCGCGGGACCATCGTGTCGCTTGATGATCTACGCCGGCCGCCGTTGAAACGTGGTGACGATGCCTGTGACGATGACGATGACCGACCCCAGAGTGACGCGGAGGCGGCGGCGCTGACGCGGCGGCAGTCGGGCGCGGAATTGTGGGAGGGTTTGGACAAAGCCGGTCGCGAAAGGTGGATGCGGGCGACAGCCAGAGAGCCACTGCCGCCGGTCGGGCTACACGGCAGCATCGAGCGGGCGACGTTCGGTCACAACGCCAGAGACAGCATGCTGTCTCTAGCGGCGGGTGATCCAACGGTGTGCCTCGTCAAGCGGCGGGCGAAGATACAGGACTGGTTTAACAAGCCTTCTGCGACGGTCAGTTACGACCACGCGTTTCCGGTGTCGGCCTTTCGCGGGATCTACAATGCGGTTGCGTTCGCCAACCGCCAAGGGTTGGTGTTGAACGCACGGGTGGGGGTATCGTGGTACAATCTGCCGAATTGTCCGCCGGACGACTGCAAGGGTTACTTTGCGCAGTTCAAGAAGAACCTGGTGCAGTGGTTCGCCGCGAACGGGTTGAAGAACCCGTACCCGGCACTTGTCTTCGTGCACGAGCGCGCGGATCGCGCAGGGACTGATCGGTTCCACACCCACATGATGTTGGCGGTGCCGGAGACGTTGCGTGAGGCGTTCACCAGCTACGTCAGCAAGGCCCTGTTGCGCGTAGTGGGGCGCGACAAACTGCCCAAACGTGTCCTGTGGGTGAGATGGCGGAAGGTGGCCGCTCACTCGCCGGGTCGTCGCTGGCCGATCACGCACGACCAGTGGACCGGAGTGACCTATATGTTGAAGGGGGTTAATCCGGGGGCGGGGCTTGGATTGAACGTGAACAGTAATGTCGTCACGGTAGGTGTCGTTACGCCTTGGCGTTACGAAGATCCCGGTGAGCCGTTTGCGGGCGAGCCTTGGGGGTGGACGGAGACGATTGGACCGGGGCGGCAGAAAACCTTCCGTGATGGTGCTGGCCACGCTTTCCATTCGCTGTTGGACTGGCAAATTGCCAATGAGGCGCTGGACTGGCGGGACCTGTATACCGATTACTACCTCGATCAGGCGGCAGGACGGCAGAGGCCAGAGCCACCAGTCCGGCCGTCAGCCGGAAATAGGCCAGCGGCCTCTACGCTTGTGGCGGCGCCGCTTCCTGATCCGGCGGTGCTCGCGCGACTGAGGGTGCTATTGGGCGGCTCGGGCTTAACCGGGGGACACTCGGCGGGAGCGCGCCCGCCGACGTCTAACCCCTTCAATGGACTGCTGGATCAACCACCGCGTGACGATAAACTGTAGGGATCGTCACGGGCCGTGATCGCCCGTCGCGTTTCGCGCCTTTGGCTGAGGTAGCCCGCCGATAATCGATCGGGCGCTTGGTTCCAAGCGCGACCAGTTGTCCGGCGCCGGCGTATCACACCAACCCTGTTCGATGCCGGTTGTAGAAGCGAAGGCAACTTGCAGATTTGGGCGTTGAGCAGGCGTCTTACAGATGGGTCTGTCCGACCGGTAGATAAACTATTGAGAGAGCGGGGTTTTTCATGGAATTGGCGGAGGCAGGACGGATAGGACCGCCTTTCTGCACAGAGACCTCGCGGATACACCGGCAGGTGGCGGGTGGCGGGTGACCACGCACTTCGTCACAGCCGTGTGCGATGTCAGCGCCCGGCGGGCGTGGTCGCCCGTGACAAAGTTGGGGTGCAATCCGGTTCGAGGTAGCCGAGTTCGATGAGCACTTCCGCCAGACCGCGCAGTCCGGTGCGGGGTCGCGCGCCCTCCTCGCCATCGACAAAGGTAGTGCCCTTGGTGGGGTAGTAGCTGACCCGTTTGCCAATCTTGAGTTGGTAGCGGGTGAGCGGCCGGTACGGGACGTCTCGGACACAAAGCCAAGCCTGGGCCTCGGCCATTGCGGGACTGGTGGACTGGGTCATGGCTGGCTCCTCGTGGGATTGGTCAAGCGTGGCGGCGGGCAAGGAAGTGCTCAGGTCGCACTTTTCCATTTGCAGGAAGTGAAAGACAGTTTGTTTGAGTGTTCGAGAGAGTTTGTCAGACAGTTCAAGATAGTCAGACAGTTTGTTCTAGTCAGACAGTCAGTTTGTCTGTGTGAGGGACAGTGTATCTGTTGGTGAATGTCAGTCAGTTCTCAGGGCCGTTATATACATTTAGCTGTGCACAGCGAGTTTGGACAGTTGCAAGGGCAATTTTTTTGCCCGACCCTGCGTCCGGCAGTCGGCCCCGCTGTGCTAGGCGCGTTGTCCCGCATCGTGCCTCGTGTGCTGGTCACGCGACGATATAGAGGTTGGCGGTATCCTGCACAGGAAACGCTCTTCCTGCTTCGGCGCTGTGTGATATCGCTCGGGCCGTCGGCAACTTGCAGATTTGAGCGCGGGTAGTGCGTCCTACAGGTCGGCCGGTCTGACCAGCAGATAACGCATCGAGGAGCCTGCCATTTTGGTGGGCCCTGCAAAAGCAAGTCGCAAGGACCGCCGTGCTGTACGGAGACATCCTGGGTGTCGTGTCCAGCGTCCAGATTGGCAGGCGCGGTCCGACACCGGCGGCCATTCTCAGCGGGAACGCAGTCCGCTCCTCGCCGATTTCTGCATCCATCGAAAGCCAAGCACCATCTACGCTGGAGGCCGCTCCGATGAGAAGCTCCCGGTCACCGTCGCTGCCTCGAGCCTGTGCTCAAAATATGACAGTTCGCATCATTCGGCCATCAAGGTCGAGAGCCGTAGGGCGCAGCTTCGAAAACCCTTTCACGGCCATGTGAACGTGACTAGGGTGATCGATCTAAAAGTCGAGAGATCGCCGGGAAGTCACACAGCGCCGGCACGGGAATGGAAGCCTGACTTGGACACCGCCGGATTGGAGCTCCCGCCTGTTGCACCGCTGCTCATGCAGTCGCTGCGAGCCGTAGGCTACACTCTACAGACAGCGCTCGCGGACCTAATTGACAATAGTATAGCTGCCGGTGCCAGAGCCATCGCAATCGATTTCGACGCGGTGCCCGCAGGCTACATTGTGATCGTAGACGACGGTGGGGGCATGGATGAGACCACCCTCGTCTCGGCTATGCGCTTCGGGAGCCGGGACCCGCGGGAGGTCAGATCGGGCATGGACCTCGGCCGCTTCGGCCTTGGCCTGAAGACCGCGTCGCTTTCTCAGTGCCGCCGCTTTACAGTGGCCTCGCTTCAGGCGGGCGCGCTGTCGGTCGCGCGGTGGGACCTCGACGAGTGCGAGCGGCGAGGAAAGTGGTGGCTGGAGCGGCCGTCCACCTCAGAGTTGCCACGCGAGGTCGTGGCTGCGCTCGAGGCGAAAGGCCGTGGAACCGCAGTCTTGTGGGAGCGGCTCGATCGCCTGCCCGCCGTTGGGAGCGACGTGGCGCGGGCGTTTGACCGTATCATGGCTGATGCCGCTGACCACCTCGCGCTGACGTTCCACCGGTTCCTGGCAGGAGAGATCGTTGGCTCATTCGACATCTTGCTGAACGGCAGGCGCCTGCCGCACCTTGATCCGTTCCTCGCAGGCCATGCTCGCGGCCAAACGCTCCACGCGGAGACGTTTGATGTCGAGGGGCATGCGGTCTCCGTATCGCCTTTCGTCCTCCCCTTTCCGTCCCGCCTGAAGCCGGGTGAGATCGACCGCGCGGGAGGGAGGGACACCCTAAAGACAGGCCACGGCTTCTACATCTATCGGGGCGGCCGGCTCGTCGTGCCAGGCGGCTGGTTTCGCATTGTGCCGGCCGACGAACTTGTGCGCCTTGCGCGAGTGCGTGTGGACGTGCCGGTCGCATTGGACCACATCTGGAAAGTGGATATTCGCAAGGCCAGCGCGGACCCGCCGCCGGCGTTGCGCCCACACCTCCGCCGCATTGTCGGCGATGTCACCGCCCGCAGCAGGCGCGTCTACACCTACAAAGGGGCTCCACAGAGAGACGCCGACCGGGTTCCACTCTGGCAACGCCACGACGGCAGGGACGGCGCCGCCTCCTGGGTCGTGAACCGCGAGCATCCCGCAGTCGCAGCAACGCTTTTGGCGCGTGGCTCTGATGTCGACCTGGAGCGGCTGCTGCACCTCTTGGAAGAGTCCATTCCCGCGCACGAAATTCATCTGCACATCAGTAACGATTTGCCCGTTGCGGAGCTGGAGGTGCCGCCGTTCGAGGAGTTGCGCACACTCGCCGAACGCATGGTGTCGGCGTTCGCCGATCAACCAGCCATGGTACGTTCCCTTCTCGCCCACCTGCCGACGACTGATCCGTTCAACCGCGACCCGGATGCCGCACGTCGCATCGCCAAGGATCTTGCTGCATGATTGACGCTACTCCTGAGAGCCTTGCAGCCATGGCGGCACGGGCACTCCCGAAGGAACCGCCGCCTACCGAGACAGAGATCGACGACTTCCTTGCCCGCATGGCGGTAGCTTTCCAACTATCTGCGGGCCTCATTGCCGAAGCCCGCAAGCTCATTCACGCCCGCTTCGCGATCCGCATGGATAAGGGCGAGACCCTTACGGCTGACGACGAGCACGTTCCCTGGCTAGATGGACGCCGTGCTGAGATCGACCCCTTCTACTGGACGCGCTACCGCGAATTTCTGATCGGGAACGGTTGGCCGCCACTCGTCGCCGCGACGCTCGACCGAGCGACTGACGAACTCCTCGACCTCCTCGGCAACCCGGCCGATCCAAAGGGGTGGAAGCGTAGAGGCCTTGTCATGGGGGATGTGCAGTCTGGGAAGACGGCTACGTACGCCGCCCTGGTATGCAAGGCCGCCGACGCCGGGTACCGCATGGTGATCCTCCTCACTGGCATGCTCGAGAACGTAAGACGCCAGACGCAGGAGCGCCTTGACGCCGCCTTCATCGGCTTTGACAGCAGCGACTTCCTCGGCAGTGCCAAGCTCCGTCACAAGCGCCACATTGGCGTCGGGCTCATCGACGGTCGCCGTGACGGCGTCGTGTTCACCTCGCGTGAGCACGACTTCCGCAAGAATGCGGCGTCGGCCCTCAACATCTCCTTGAGAGTGCTCCACGAACCAGTACTCGTTGTCACCAAGAAAAATAAGGCCGTCCTGGAGCGGCTCGCCACTTGGCTTCGCGCCAGAAATGCGGACCGCACGGGCCACATAGACCTGCCGATGCTTCTGATAGACGACGAGGCTGACAACGCCTCCATCAATACAAAGAAGGATCCGAACGAAACCACGGCGATCAACAAGTCGATCCGCGACCTGCTCGGTCTATTCGAGCGGTCGAGCTACGTCGGGTTCACGGCAACCCCCTTCGCCAACATTTTCATCGACCCGTTCTCAACCAACGAGATGCTCGACGATGACCTGTTCCCGCGCGACTTCATCCATGTGCTCCGCGCGCCCGACAACTACGTGAGCATGGATCGGTTGTTTGCGGGCGACGAGGCGACAGCAGCCGACCTCAGAGACACGATACGTACTATCGAGGACGCGGAGGATTGGCTGCCAAGCGGCCACAAGAAGGACCATGAGCCAGGGACCATGCCGGGCTCACTATTCCAGGCCCTCCGTTGTTTCCTTATCGCCTGCGCGGTCCGGGACCTGCGTGAAAGGCGGGGTGAGCCCGCCGGGGGCGGCGGCATCCATCGCTCCATGCTCGTCAATGTCTCCCGTTTCACTGGCGTGCAGAACCGGGTTGCGGATGCGCTGCATCTTGAGCTCGAAGACATTCGGAGAGCTGTAAGGCTTCATGGCGCTCTTGGGGCGACGAAGGCTGCGGAGCGATCACCCGAGATTGCGGCACTTGCTCGGACGTTCGGAGAGGAGTTCGGCAAGGCTGGTGTGGTTTGGTCGGACGTACTGGACGCGCTGCACGAGGCGATTGCGCCGGTTCGTGTACAACCCGTCAATCAGAGCACTGGCGCGAAGAGCCTTGACTACACTGCTGTAGGTTCGCCACCGGGAGTCCGCGTTATTGCAGTTGGTGGCAACAGTCTATCCCGAGGCCTGACCTTGGAGGGCCTCAGCACCAACTATTTCCTTCGCGACGCCCGCGCCTATGACACACTCCTGCAGATGGGCCGATGGTTCGGGTACCGCGATGGCTACCCAGACCTTTGTAGGCTGTGGCTAACGGAGGAGGCGTGCGGCTGGTACGAGCACGTTACTGAGGCGACAGCTGAGCTAAAGCGCGATTTTGCACGAATGAGGCGTCAGCAGGCGACGCCGCGTGAGTTCGGCCTCCGCGTAAGGACTCACCCCGACACACTGCTGATTACGGCCCGCAACAAGATGGCCGGCGGCTTGAACGTAACCGTGGAGCGCGACATCTCGCTCATCGGACGCGGCGTCGAGTCCTCCCGTCTTTTCGCGGACAAGCGGCGCAACGAAGCCAACGCTGCTACCCTCGATCAGTTTTTTGTTGGGCTTCGGGATGCGGGTATTGAGCCAAAGCCGTCGCCTAACGGGGGCGCCCTCATTTGGCAAGAAGTGCCCGCGGCGGATGTTGCCGACATGCTGCAGGAATTTCTCACTCATCCGCTGAAGTTTGAGTTTCAGGCCGATGCCATCGCAAAGTTTATCCGGAACAGAAGCGCCGGCAATGACGGACTACTTTCGCACTGGACAGTCGCAGTCCCGACAGGTGGCGATGACGATCGGCAGGTCACCGAGATTGAGGCGTTACGGCCGCACCAGGTGAAGCCAGGCTACAGGAAGGTGAAGTCCCGGACCGAAGACGGATCGCTCCAGATCTCTGGAAAGGGCGCCAAAGTTGGAGGGCGTGCCGATCTCCGACATGGCTTCTCGTCCGCGGAATATGCGGAGGTGAGGTCCGCGGTCAACGAAGGCGAACTTAGACAACGGCTGACGAAACCGTTGCTGCTTGTATTCATGTTGCGCGGTTTCGAGCAAATTGGGGTGCGCCCCAATGCGCGACGACTGGATTACCGCGACGGCTTGCTATTGCCTGCCCTTGGCCTGCACTTTCCCAGCGATAACAGCCCCGATGCTCCCAAGAACCTCGTTCGCTATCGACTGAACACTGTCGCGCAGAGAGAGCTGCTACAGGATCAAGCCGATGACGACGACGTCACGGATGGCGACGACGCCGATGTCGATTGAGGAACTTTGGTGCCAGCTAGCCGCGGGCGCGGGACGCGGTGCGCAGACAAGGGTGGACGCTGTCCATCCCCTCGATATCTATGCGGACGTCCAACCTCCTGATCGGGTCGGCCTCGTTGTCGTTTGCGGTGCGAGGCCGCCTGACGTCCGGCCGATGCGGGCGCTGTGTGTCGATAACGGGCGGCGAGCGGACGGGCGCTGGACGCTGCGGCTTTCTTTGCTCGAGCGGCAGCTTACGCCGGTGTTTGCAGCATTTTGCAAAGATGTCATTGGGTGCACGCGCTCCGGAGTTGAAGAGGCCCGCCTGGGCCAAGTGGTCATGCAGCGCTTGGTTCATTGGCGTTCGCTCCTTGAGCGCGAAACCGCAGGACTTGGGGAGGCAGCACTCCGTGGTTTGATCGGGGAACTGCTGGTACTACGGGGCAGGCTGCTGCCGTTGCTCGGACCGCGCGCGGCTGTCGGTGCTTGGCGCGGCCCTCTCGGAGCTCCGCAGGATTTTGTCCTGCCGGACAGCCGCCGCCTCGAGGTTAAGACGGTCGGTCCCCACGCGGACCAGATACACATCAACGGGCTTGCCCAACTCGATCCGTGCGGCGATCCGCTCACGATAATCGTCGTCCGCGGGGAGGCCGCGGCCCCCGATGCGCGCGGCGCGGAAAGCGCGCCGAAACTCATAGCGGAATTGCGCAGCTTGCTGGCCGTTGAGCCAGAGGTCGTGGTCGCATTCGACGCCGCGTTGAGCGGGCTGGGTTGGCACGAGCACGGTTCGCACGAGGCGGTTGCGCTCAGGGTCATTAGGATAGAGGACCATGAGGTCAAGCAGGGGTTCCCGCGGCTTACGCGCGGGATGGTACTTCCGGGTGTGGTCGACGCCGACTACGCGATCACCTTGCCCGGCCCTGAGGATGCCGCGGGCGGACACAAAAAGTGACCGACGAGGAGTTCAGGGCCGACTTAATGGCGGCTGCAGCAGCACGGGCGGAGGCGCACGACACGAGCCTGCGCGACGGCTTCTGCTTCGAGGTCCTGGAGCGGCTACGGGAGGCCGGGGAAGTGCCCGACGCGGAATCCTGCGCGGAGACGCTAGCAGGGCAGCGGAGCCGCAAGCTCGAAGTGGACGCCTTCGCCTTCGACGACGCAGACGAGTCCCTCCACCTCTTTGTCTCCATCCGCGACGGAGGCACACAGCCGCCTCCTGCAATTACGCTGACCGAGGCGCGGGAACAGGGTTTCGGCAGGGTCCTTGGTGTCTTTGAGCAGGCACGCGATGGCTGGCTGGTAGCGAATATCGAGGAGAGCCGCCCCCTCTGGGCGCTTGCACGGCGCATTCAGACGGGGGGAAAGCTCGCCGCGCTCCGTCTTCACGTGCTGACCGACCGGCCGATGAGTGAGCGGCTCCGCGAAATCAAATCCGACCGGACGAAGGAAGGCATTCCGGTCACGTTCCAGATCTGGGACGTGACCAGGCTTAAGCGCATCCACGAGGCACAAAGCGTACGCGATGACCTATTCGTCGATCTGTCTGAACTGCCCGGTGGCGGCCTTAGCGCACTACCTGCGGCAGTAGGAGCCGGCGATTACGACGCGTACCTCACAGTTGTACCGGGGGAAACCCTCGCCGACATCTACATCGAGCATGGCAGCCGCCTGCTGGAGGGCAACGTGCGCACCTACCTGGGGCGGCGCGGCAACATCAATCGAGGCATTGCAGCCACGTTGTCGAACGAGCCCGGTCGGTTCTTCGCTTATAACAATGGGATTGCCGCGACAGCCTCCCAGGTGAGGAAGGTCATCGGCCCGGGCGGAACCGTCGTGCTGACGGGCATCGCCGACCTGCAGATCGTCAACGGTGCGCAGACCACGGCCTCACTTGCCACCTTACGTCGCGAGGGCAAGCTGCCGTCGGGCGCGGTCTGCGTGCCAATGAAGCTGTCCGTTGTCGCACCCGAAGTAGCGGAGACGCTAATCCCGCGTATTTCCCGGTACGCAAACACGCAGAACACCGTGCGCGCGAGCGACTTCTTCGCCAACCACCCCTTTCATCAGCGTATGGAAGGGATCTCGCGGCGGATACTTGCACCAGCTGTTGGCAGTTCGCTGACGCAGACCCACTGGTATTACGAGCGGGCGCGGGGCCAGCACCTGAATGACCAAAGCGGTCTTACGCAAGCAAGGAAGGAGCAGTTCCTCCGTCGCAATCCGCGGGGGCAGGTCATCATGAAAACTGATCTTGCCAAAGTGGAGAGCTGCTTCGACCTCCTCCCCGACGTCGCTTGTAAGGGCGCGGAAAAGGCCTTTGTCGCCTTTGCCGAGCGTGTGACGGAGGACTGGAAGGATGAAAGTCGGCGCAGCTCCTACGGCGACGACTGGTATCGGTCTGCGGTCGCGCGAGTCATTCTCTTCCGAGCCACGGAAGCCCTCGTTTCGAAGGCATCCTGGTATGAGGGTGGTTACAGGGCGCAGGTAGTGGCTTACGCAGCCGCTCGCTTGGCTGCCCTGGCCAATAAGCGCTCTGGCGGCGGTCGGCTGGACTACCTGAAGGTCTGGTCGACCCAGGCAGTGGGTGATGTGCTGGAAAGGCAACTTCTGGCGATCGCCGAGGTCATGATGCACGTCCTTCGCAATCCGCCGCTGGCTGGCCAAAACGTATCCGAGTGGGCCAAGCAGCAGGCATGCCGAAAGAACGCGCTGGAGACAGACGTGCCGGTGGAGCCGCGCTTTGATGCTTTCCTCCTCGAGAAGGAAGAAGCGAGGTCGGCCGTGCGTGATGACCAGGAGAAGCAGCGCATTGCGGATGGAGTCCAGGCAGTCGCCGAGGTAATGGCGGCCGGCGCGGAGTTCTGGTCGTCGCTCCGAACCTTCGCGCGAGCAAGGCGGCTGACCACCCCTGACGACGAGGGTGTGCTGGGTGTTGCGTGCTCGATGCCGCGAAAGCTACCGACAGACTGGCAGGCTGCCCGGCTCCTCGCCGTCCGGCGACGGTGCGAGGAGGCCGGTTTACCCACCGCAAGATGAAAGCCCGAAGCGTTTTCTTCTGCGGTGTTGCAGATCGGACCTGGCGCGCGCCGTATAACCTGGTATGTGACCTTATGGTCGTACGGGTACTGGATCTTTTCTGCGGAGGCGGGGGCAGCAGTTGGGGCGCCCACGCTGCGGGCACACAAATCGTCTGCGGGGTCGACGATGATCCCATAGCGTGCGACGCATACGCGAAGAACTTCCCGACGGCCCGTGCAGTCCGCCTCAGGATGACACGTAACACAAAGCCGAACGTGCTCGGCGATCTAGGCCGCATCGACCTCCTACTCGCCTCGCCTGAGTGCACAAACCATACGATGGCTCGCGGCAATCGGCCAATAAACCACCACAGCCGCGCGACTGCGCGTTTCGTCCTGAACTTTGCCGCCGAGCTGCTTCCCCGTTGGGTCGTCATCGAGAACGTTACGCAAATGAAGGCCTGGAATGGCTACGATGGACTGTTGGCGGGGCTGGAGGCGCTAGATTACAGGTTTCTGCCGCTGACGCTCGACGCCAGGGACTTCGGAGTTCCCCAGCGGAGGCGTCGTCTGTTCATCCTCTGCGATCGTGAGCTGCCCCCCGTTTGGCCGGTTCCAATTCCTCCTACCAAGCCACCCACCGTCGCGGATATCCTCGATCCTGACGGAACTTGGGGGTCAAAGCCCCTTCGGCGCGAGGGCAGGGCGAGACCCACCTTGGAGAGAGCCGATCGGGCGATTGCCGCGCTGGGTGAGGGGGTGCCGTTTCTCATTGTCTACTACGGCTCGGATGCTAGCGGCGGATGGCAGACCCTCGATCGGCCCCTTCGAACCATTACCACGATTGACAGATTTGGGTTGGTCACCTGGAAGGGTGCAACACCGCATCTCCGAATGCTTCAGGTTCCGGAGCTGATGCGCGCCATGGGGTTCAGCGATGGCTACGACCTGAACGACATCGGCAGCAGGCGGGACAGGATCAGGCTGCTCGGTAACGGCGTCGCGCCGCCGGTGATGGAGGCAATCGTGCGAGCGCTGACTGCCGTGCCCAACGTCATAAATGCGGAGCGACAGGTGGTGCAAGGCGATGCTGATCGTGCGTGGGACGTGCACCAAGAAAAGCTTGCAGCTTCTGTATGAAGGTGCCCGAACGAACCTCGCACTCCCAGACCACGAGCACTTGCCAACCGAGCTCCCGTAACGTCTCCAGGTTCCGTTTATCCCGAGCCACGTTTCCAGCCAGCTTGGTGCGCCACCATTCGGCCCTCGTCTTCGGCAACACTGCATTGTGGCACGAAGGGTCATCGTGCTGATGCCAAAAGCACCCATGCACGAGCACCGCCGAACGGAGGCGGGGGAAAATGAGGTCTGGTCTCCCGGGCAGATCACGGCGGTGCAGGCGGAAGCGGAATCCCCAGGCATGGGCAAGCCGTCGCACCGCCAGCTCAGGCTGGGTGTCTTTGCCACGGATGCGGGACATAAGAGCGGATCGCTGATCAGGTGTCACGGAGCTGGGTCCACAGATGTGTGCAACGGGTCCTGCTCCGCGGGATTGTAAATTTTACCTCTCGGCGGTCGATGAACCCATTGGCCAGCGCGACGCAGGTGGCCGCCTTAAGCGGGCACCTAGTCGGACTGTAAACCACGTCAAGAACGACGGGCCGGATCTGTCGACGCCGCATCATGAGGCAGTATATGTGCCAGCATCGTCGCAGCGCACTTCAGATCAGCTGACCGAGGTATGGCCTTAAGATGTCGGAAACCTCCTCGTAGCTGTCCTCGTCGAGCAGCTGGTCTTTCCGTTTTCCGACAGTGATGATGGTGGCGTCCTGTTTGGTGAGGCCATACAAATCGTGCGTGGCAACAATCACTTGGCTATCCGTAGGCTTCTGGTCAAGTATGAAGCGCATCACGCGTGGCATGTCCCCCTGGCCCTGCTGATTCGGCTCGTCTATGACGACGGGACCAAAGGCAGCCGACGAGTATTTGCGCACGGTGTGAAGAAACGCGTAATAGTAAGAAATTATTCCTCGTGGCCCTGCGCTACCTCGGCCAAAGGGCATCGATGTCATTGACGGCCGCCGGCTGGCGTCGAAGCGCACCGACAAATGATCAGTGTAGGCCACAAGGCGTTCGGTAAAGTAGTCGCGGATTTCGCGGGTTCGTTTGCGGCTGACCGCCGCCCTCATCCGCTCGCTCGCAGCCTGCTCGCCCCGAAGCCTCTCGCCGACTGCTTTGTCGACCTCGGCGACACGCGACCGAATCAAGCGGGCCGCTTCATTTCGTCCCTGGATGGCGATGATGTCGCGAAATGACAGGTTAGCTTTTCGAACCGAAAAGAGGTGGTTGATCGTTGCTAAGCGATTCTCAATTTGGGCGATGTTGCCGCGCTCGACCTGGGCCTTCGCTTCGAGTTCGTGGAGCTTGTCCTGGCTTATAATCAGCGCGTTAAAAAGGCCGTCCTTGTCCTGGACGATCTCGAACTGATCTGCGATCGCGTTGTCATAATGTTGGCCGCATGTAGGGCAAGCAATTTCGGCCGGACGTTCGAGCGCCGCAGCGAAGGCCTCGTCCATTTCGGCAAGCGCCGCTTTCACAAGGTCACGCTGTTCCAGCCATAACCGCCGTTCGTCTGCGATGTCGGACAACCTCTGCCTGTAGGCGAGCTGCTCGGCATGCAGCTGTCGGCTTTCCTCGAGAAGTTGATCGCTTTCTTGCTGAAAGTCGTTAAGGTCAAACGACAGCACCACGTCGGTTACAAGCGCCTGCATATTCTGTAGGGTTTGATGAAGCACCTCCCGTTCAGCTTCCAGTGTCCGACGCTGCGTCTGAAGCAGATTACGTTCGGTCTGTGCGGCGTAGTAGGCGTTTGGCTTCAGCCCGGAGTGATACTCTGCAAGGGTTTGTTTGGAGTTGTTCAGATAGAGGCCTTTGAAGGAAACCCACGGCTCGCCCCAACTTTTGTCTTGGTCTATATAGAACGGCGCGAACATGTAAGCCGGTGGCGGCGTGATCACTTCGTCTTTCTTGTCGACCATCTCCAGTTGGAAATCGATAAGGTTCGCTAGGAACGCTGTTAGGTCGCTGCCGACTGAGGTGGTGCGTAGCAGCAGCTTGTCGGCGCCATCGAATATCGCGAAGCGCTCGTTACCCTTCAGGATGGTGTAGGGGATGCCGTCAACGGTGAACTGGAGTAGCGTTTCAACACGGGCCGCGCGCCACTCTCTGTCGATCTTGTGTGGCTCAGCTCCGACGGCGTCATACAGGCTCTTTAGTACGGCGGATTTGCCGAAGCCGTTCGGGGCTAGAAGTACGATCTTGTCGGAGCGAAGGCTCGCCCGGAACGCGCGCCTCTCGTGTTGAGACAATAGGCAAAGACGCGAGAATCGCAGCATGCGCACGGTTATCGTCCTTCAGGCTGGTAAGTAGGCGGCGCAAGCCAATGACGTTCGGTCTGTTCATCATATTGCCTCGAATGCCTCAACATATAGGGCACCGTGCCGATGCTCATAATCGACCGTTACCCAATGATCCAGCCGGGCGGCTATCGCCGGCACGTTCTCGCATGCCGCGACGTCCGCTTGGTGAACAAGTATGGCATGGCGGACCGCGGTGTTGAAGGCGATAGCCCCGCTCTCGCCAGCGGACCGCGCCTTGATGTAGCGGATGCAGCTGCTGTGCAGACTGATGATCTGCCGCGTCGTCATGCCGACGGCCACGAGATC
Organism: Rhodopila sp.; assembly: GCA_965200665.1. Classification (GTDB taxonomy): domain Bacteria; phylum Pseudomonadota; class Alphaproteobacteria; order Acetobacterales; family Acetobacteraceae; genus Rhodopila. The sequence continues at coordinate 2,339,445 of OZ241370.1, forward strand.
GCGTTGAATAACCGTCCAATTTTCGTGAAAGCGCCGCCCGGCTGTCGCTCTCGAAAACATAGCTTCGATGTCGGCTCGGCAAAGGGTTTTGCGGTCGTAAAACTCCGCCGTCGCAGTGAACTCCTGTGTAACGCCGGTCTTCGTAAACACGCTACCCCGTAATGTGTCGTAAAGCGAAATGATAGGAACGTGTTCAGCGTCATCTCGCTCGTGAACGAATTCGAGTAGCCGTCCCTTTACGAAGCTATCTTGATCCATAAGCCCCAATCCAGTTCGCTCAAAGACAAACAGGTTGGTGCCGTCGACGATGGGTGGATTGGCGCTATCCCTCGCCACTGCCGCTTTCAGGGTCGTAATTTCTTCGGCGTGGAGGTCGGTCGCGCGGATCACGTGGTGATCCGCTGTTGTCGCGCTACCATTGGTGAGCTTCAGCTTGAACGCTAGGTTGGAGACAAAGCCGAGACAGCTTACCATCTGCCCAAAGGTGGCCATATGGTGGTGAAGACGGCCGAGGAATGTGACGGGTGCCGGACCCTGCCCCGCCTTCTTGATCATCTCCTTCAGCGTCCAGGTGCCGGTATTCTTCGATTTGATCTGAAAGAAGCCGACCTCGTCGGGCAGATCCGACTTGTTGAACACCATCAGGTCATCAAAGTGGTCAAACACAGCGCGGTAATCTGCTCGAGCGCGATGAAGGTCGAGTATTTTCAGGATCGAGGCGTGCACCTGAAACCCGTATCGGGCCATGGTATGAGCACCAGATTTCTCACGCGGCTTGACCGAAGCGACAGCAGTGAGCAGGGCAGTCATCGTAGTATCCCCGATTGGCGGATCGGAACCCTCGGGGGTAACGTCCTCTCGTTCTGCCTCCTTGCCTCATGCCGTTACGTAACACAAGCTGGAACCCGATTGGAAACGCGTCAACTCGCTCATTCTCCCTGGCAGGCGGTGGCGTTTTCGAACTGGGATAGGTCTGGACTCCCGCGAGGATGCCTCCCAAACCGAACTTGGAGCCGACCTTCGACGCTGTCCGCGGCCCAGGAGGTGCACAGGCCGTAGAGAATGTCTGGCGCACGGAACCAGCCAACGGGTTCTAAGTGGAACCCCAAAAGGCCCCAGAACTTACAGGCGCTCAAACCGCCTCGTTGACAGTTAGTGTAAGTCTCTGACTTCATTGAGAAAATCTGGAGCGGGCGAAGGGATTCGAACCCTCGACCCCAACCTTGGCAAGGTTGTGCTCTACCCCTGAGCTACGCCCGCGCTCCGATCAGGACGCGGATTCTAGGCGGGTTCGTCAGCAATTGCAAGCGGCTTCCCTCCCATGTGTTAGCCCAACATAAGAATGTCCCCTCCGTCCAACATTAGAATGTCCCCTTTTGAGCGTGGCTCGGGGTGGGGACGGCGTGTCCGACGGAATTCTGACGATGAGTGGTTTGGAACGGGAGCGAGCGTGCCTTGTGCGGCAGGCGGTACGGGGTGAGCTGAGCCAAGGTGAATGCGCGCAGCGTTTGGGTATTGGCGTGCGCCAGTTCAAACGCCTTGTCCGTGCCTGGCGGAACGAGGGCGACAGAGGGCTGGTTTCCCGTCAGCGCGGCCGGCCGTCGCACCGGCGTATGAGCGAGGGGACGCGGGGTCGGATCGAAGAGCTTTTACGGCAGAAATACGCGGATTTTGGTGCCACTCTGGCGGCGGAGAAGCTGCTGGAGCTGGACGGCATCAAGGTCTCGATCGAGATGGTGCGGCGGATCCAGATCAGCCTCGGGCTGTGGCGGCCGAAGACCCGTCGGGCGCGGCGTGTGTTCCAGTTACGTCAACGCCGTCCACGGTTTGGCGAGTTGATCCAGATCGACGGCAGCCCCCACGACTGGTTCAAGGGCCGTGGTCCGCGCTGCACGCTGATTGTGTTCATCGACGATGCGACGGGCCGGCTGACGGCGCTGCGGCTTGCGCCGGTGGAATCGGGTGCGGCCTATTTGGCGGCTCTGCGTGACCATGTTCTGACGCATGGCCGGCCATTGGCGCTTTATTCCGACCGCCACGGTATTTTCCGGGTCAACGCCAAGGATGCGGCCAGCGGCGACGGCAAGACCGAATTCGGACGTGTCGTGGACCGGTTGGATATCGGGCTGATCAACGCGCTGACGCCGCAGGCAAAGGGACGTGTGGAGCGGGCGAATCAAACCTTGCAGGATCGGCTGATCAAAGAGATGCGTCTACGAAACATCAGTTCGATGCAGGCGGCGCAGGCATTTCTGCCCTCATTTATTCTTACCTGGAACGAGAGGTTTGCTGTTCCGCCGAGTGACCCTGTTCCGGCGCACCGGCCATGGACGAAGACCGAAGACGCGTTGGACCTGCTGTTGGCGCGACGTGAGGAACGCGTTCTGTCAAAGGCACTGACGTTCAGCTACGGCGGCACGAAATACTGCGTCAACACCGGCGGACCTGGGACCGCGCTGCGCGGCGTGAAGGTCATGGTCCATCACTTCGCCGACGACCGGCTGCGCGTGGTGTATAAAGATCGAGTTCTGGCGTTGACCGCGTATGGGACCTATCCGGTTCCGGACGCAGCCGCCGATGAAAAGACGCTGGATGCCCGGGTTGACGCCATCGCGGCGGCACGCAAACCGGCTGGTGCGATTGTTTCCGGGCGTGGCGGCGGCATCAAGCCCGGCGCTAGAGGCGCCCCGCTGCGCGGCCTTGGAGCTTGACCCCGCCACCACGCCCGGAAGCGCGCTGCAAATGCCGTTAATGACATGCCCTTGTCCGCACGCCAGGGGACATTTCTATGTTGCGCAACGAGGGGACATTCTTATGTCGCGTTGACAGGACGCTTCGCGCCGCGCCAGTGCGGTGGCTTCGCCATCCCTGACCGCCCCCGCCCGGGACGCGATAGCACGGAGCAGGTCGGCTCCGGGAAATGGTCCCGACAGTCTCACCAGGAAATAACCGTTGGGGACACCGCTCCTCCAGCAGACAAAACGGCAACGAGTGGACACATGACGTGCTACCAAAACCGGACAAGTTAATTAGCTATCGACAGCGGCTTCCCTCCCACGCACAGGACACTCGGGCCACTGCGTCCAAGACACATCCTGAAGTGCCGAAACCAAGATAGCGTTGTGAACCGGTACCCACCGCGCAATGCCGAATTTAAGCCAGAGGTCTACCTACACCAGCGGCCAGCCAGGAAGGTGGTTGCATTCCCAACGCTACACCGACGCGTGGGAATCGACCCGGCGATCGCGGACAGTCAAAGCCGTGGGTCATGCAGCCGGTGGGCTGACTGCACGTGCGTCACTGGGCGTTCAACCCCGTCAACCACATAACTTCACCTATCCTGAACATCTTCTTCAGTAGCGATCCGTGCCCTCGTGTGACAACGTCATCGACCGAAATCGTGACGTCCTCGCAAGATTTGTCGTTCAGCGACAACCTTCACACGGTTTCTTGAGGCACTGCGTTTGCGATCCTCTGACCCAGGTGTACACTCTCGGCAATCATCCGTGGAAAATCAAAACATGCGCCAGATGACCCTCGTCGGCTTTCTCCAGGCTCAAAACTGCACCAACTTCGTTGGGTCATGGCGTCATCCCAAGGCTCAGCAGGATTTTACGTCGGCCGAGTACTACCGCCGGATCGGCCGAGCGCTGGAAGCCGGCAAATTCCACCTGGGCTTTTTTGACGATCGCCTTGCCATGCCGGACCTGTTCGGGGGCGACCACGCCCACACCGTCGCCAACGGCATCCGCTGCGTCAAAATGGACCCGATCACCATCCTCACCGCGATGGGCATGGCAACCGAACGCCTTGGCCTGGGCGCCACCTTCTCCACCACCTATTTCGAGCCTTTCCATGTCGCCCGGGTCTTCGCCACGCTTGACTTGCTGACTGACGGTCGCGCCGCCTGGAACGTTGTCACCTCGATGAATGACGGTGAAGCCCTTAACATGGGCCATACTTCGCATGGCGAGCACGACCGCCGCTACGACCGGGCTGACGAGTTCATGGAGGTCGTCATGGGCCATTGGGACTCGTGGGAGGATGGCGCCATCGTCGCCGATCGCGAAACCGGCCTATTTGCCCACCCAGAGAAGGTCCATCGCCTCGACTACAAAGGTGAATTTTTCCGCTCGCGCGGGCCGTTCACGGTTCCCCGTTCGGCGCAGGGCCACCCGGTGCTGATCCAGGCCGGCCAGTCCGGGCGCGGCCAGAAATTTGCCGCCCGTTGGGCCGAATGCGTCTTCGTCGCATATCATGGCTTGGCCCAAGCCCAGCGCGACTATGCTTCCCTTAAAGCCCAGGTCGAAGCGACCGGTCGTGATCCGGAAAAAGTCTTCGTTTGTGCCGGCGTGTATCCGATTGTCGCCGAGACCCGATCGGAAGCCGAGGACCACGCTGCCTTTATCGACACCCTGCCGAAGGAGATCGACAGCCTGTCCCTGCTGTCCGAGGTCCTCAACTTCGACTTCTCCAAGCAACCGATCGACACGCCCTTCACCCAGGAACAGCTCGACAGCTGGACAGGTGTCCAGGGTATGCGCGACCGCATCAAGCGTGAGCTGGGCAACCGCCTGCCGACCCCGCGCGACTTTATCGACATCACGCGCCGCGGCACCTTCCATGACCACCCTCGCTTTGTCGGTACTCCCAAAGACGTCGCGGACGGCCTGGAGGAATGGTTTTCCACACGCGCGTGTGATGGCTTCGTGGTGGCCGCGTCTCACGTTCCCGGCGCCTATGAAGATTTCTCCCGGCTTGTCGTCCCCGAGCTGCAACGCCGCGGCCTGTTCCACACCGACTACACCGGCACCACCCTGCGGGAGAACCTCGGTCTTGAGCGCCCTGATGTCGGGGCTTGGCGCGCCTAGTTGGATCAAACCCGACGGCCAAATAGTCGGGTTTCCGCATAAGTCTCTGCTTTATAACAATTATTGACTGAGGCGGTGCGTCTGTCGGGACCAGACAACCAGAACATCCTGGAAGATATGGCAGCGCGCGCTTGATGGAGAGCCGGAGCGGGCATTACCGTGCCCGCTGTCATTATTTTCTATGCTCGCCTTGCCAACTTTGGGACTGCCCCCAATTCGACAAAGCCAAACGAAAAGAGATGAGGGGATGCGCCGGATCAAATTCAGTCATATGATCGGTATGGCGCTGCTCATGAGCTTGCTGGCCACCGTGCAAGCCGCCCCCGCTTTCGCCGCAATGCTTTACGTTTCTGTAACCGGCGTCCGCAGCAGCAACGGCTGGCTCGATCTCTGTGTATTCGACACGGCTGAGAATTTTCCGAACTGCCGCAGTGATCCAGCCGCAATAAGCCGCCGGCTACCAGCCACAGCCGGGACCGTGCGTTTTGATGTGAACGTCGCACCAGGAAGCCACGCGGTCTCCGTGCTCCACGACGAAAATGCCAATGGTCGGCTTGATACCAACTTTCTTGGAATACCGCTGGAAGGCGGCGGCACCTCGAATAACCCAGCCCCACGCATGGGTCCTCCAAGGTTCTCAGATGCGCTTTTCGAACTCGCCCACACTGGGGGTCATATCATCATAAAAATGGTGTATCCATGAACCGGCGTCCGCGCATTATCGTCGTCGGCGCCGGGCCCGGCGGACTGGCTGCTGCCATGCTGCTCGCTCGGTTTGATGCAGACGTAACGGTGATCGAGCGCCAGCCGCACGCAGGGGGACGAACGGCCTCAATGCATGTTGATGGATTCACCTTCGATACGGGACCGACTTTCTTTCTGTATCCTGAACCCCTGCGGGAAATCTTTCACGCCTGTGGCTTCGATCTCGATCGCGAAGTCGATCTGATTCGCCTGGACCCACAGTATCGTCTGCAATTCGAAGACGGCGCCCGGCTGGATGCCACGCCTGATATTGCGCACATGGAAGACCAGATCGCTGCGATTGCCCCTGATGACGCGAAAAACTTCCGGACATTTCTCGAAGACAGCCGGAAGAAGTTCATTGCATTCCGACCCGCGTTTCGCCGTGCGTTCCATGGCCCATCCGACTTCCTGGCGCCGGAAATACGTCGCGCCCTGCCGCAACTGGCTCCATGGCGGTCGGTCGATCAGGAGCTGAAACGTTACTTCTCGGATCCTAGGATCCGGATGGCGTTTTCATTCCAGTCCAAATATCTTGGAATGTCGCCGTTTCGCTGCCCGAGCCTTTTTACTATCTTGTCTTTTTTGGAATATGAATACGGTGTCTTTCATCCGCGCGGCGGGTGCGGTGCGGTCATGACCGCAATGGCCAACACTGCGGACCGCATGGGTGTGTCAATCCGCCTCGGCGAACCGATCGAGGAGATTTTGGTCCGCGGGCGTCGCGCAGTCGGCGTGCGTACGGCCGCAGGTAGCTACGAGGCCGATGCGATCGTCGTGAATGCCGATTTCGCCCAGGCAATGACCACCCTTGTTCCAAATAAGGTCCGTCGCCGCTGGAACAACCGCCGCATCGCGCGGGCGCGGTATTCCTGCTCCACGTTCATGATGTACCTGGGCCTGCAGGGGCAGCAGGAACACACGCCGCACCACACGATCTACCTGACCAGCGATTATCGTCGGAACCTTGCCGAGATCGAAGCCGGACGCACCTTGAGCGAGAATCCGTCGCTGTATGTGCAGAACGCCTCGGTTAGCGATGCCTCGCTCGCACCGCGCGGCGACAGCACGCTCTACGTGCTGGTACCGGTTCCCCATCGCAGCGAACACATCAGCTGGAATGAGATCCAGCCGTATCGCGCCAGGGTCTTCCGTCAACTGGCAAAACTAGGATTGACCGACATCGAACAGCGTATCCGAACGGAACGAATTGTAACGCCGCATGATTGGGAAGCCGATCAGAACATCTATCGCGGCGCCACCTTCAGTCTGCGCCACTCCATGGACCAGATGCTGCACAAGCGTCCGCATAACCGCTATGAGGATCTGGATGGTGTTTATCTCGTTGGCGGCGGAACTCATCCCGGCAGCGGCTTGCCGGTCATTTTCCAGTCGGCACGAATTTCCACCGACTTGATGGAGCAGGATTTGGCTTTGCAACCTCGGCCATTCCGCCGCGCTGCGCCGGCTCGTTCGGTTCTTGAAGACGCCGGTGCAAAATGAAGGCGCAAGGACCCGTTGCGGTTATCGGCGGTGGCCTGGGCGGACTTGCCGCGGCCGCCGTGCTCGCGGCGCGTGGGCATCGCGTTCGCCTGTTCGATAAAAACCCCTGGCTTGGCGGCAAGGCCGCTCAACTGCGACAGGACGGCTTCACATTCGACATGGGGCCGACCATCCTGACCGTGCCCGAGGTATTGCGTCGCATCTACGCCGAAGCGGGGAAAGATCTTGCTGCTGAACTTGATCTCATTCGCCTCGACCCGCAGTGGCGCTGCTTTTTCGACGACGGCAGTGTGCTCGACCTGGTCGAGAACGAAGCCAGCATGGCCGAGAGTCTGCTGCGCTACTCGGGCGATGCCGCCGTGGCGGACGGGTATCGCCGGTTCCTGGCTTTGTCGTCCCGGCTCCATGAAATATCCAAGCGGTTCTTTTTCTGGCGGTCGGTTGAGGATCTTCGGGATACGCTCGATCTGAGCCAGAATTTCACGCCCTCCACTCTCAACGACGTGCTGACGCTGCGCATGGGGGCTACCGTCGCGGGCACAATCAGGCGGCGCGTGAAGGACGGCCGCGTCGCGCAAATGCTGGATCATTTCACCCAGTATGTCGGATCGTCTCCGTACGGGTCGCCGGCGGTTTTATGTTCGATCGCACACATGCAGACAGACGGCGGGGTTTGGTATCCGCGTGGCGGCACCCGGGCTGTCGCTGACGGTCTTCTGGCGCTGGGACAATCGCTTGGCGCAACTTACGAGCCTGGCCGTTCAATCGATCGGATCGAGACCGAGAACGGACATGTTGTCGCAGTCGTTGCCGAGGATGGCGAACGGATTTCGGTCTCGGCCGTTGTGTCCAACATGGACTCAGTCCGCACCTACCGCGACCTTATCGGTGGGCCACCCGCGGCAGCGTTCAACAAGGCACGCAAATACGAGCCGGCCTGTTCGGGGGTGGTGCTCTACCTCGGGCTGAACAAGCGGTATGACCACCTCTTGCACCACGATTTTGTTTTTTCGCGCGATCCGGCAGCGGAATTCGACGCCATTTACCGCCGTGGCGAACCGGCTGCAGACCCGACGTGCTACTTGGCCGCCCCGGCCGGCACAGACCCCGGGGTTGCACCCCCGGGCGGTGAGGCCCTGTATGTGCTGGTCCATACGCCCTACATCCGTCCCGGCCAGGACTGGCGGCAGATATTCCCGCATTATCGCCGCGTCATCCTCGACAAACTGATCCGGACCGCAGGCTTGCATGACCTGGAGCAGCGTATCGTGTTCGAGCAGGCACTGACACCCCAGGATATTCATGACCGCTACCGGGTCCTGAATGGGGCAATCTATGGCCTTGCCAGTCACGGGCGTTTCCTGGGGGCCTTCAAGCCCGGCAACCGGAGCCGCCACGTGGGCGGACTTTATCTCGCGGGTGGGGCGGCGCATCCCGGCCCGGGCATGCCGATGGTGATGATGTCTGGCTGGATCGCGGCCGACTCGCTGGACCAGGACGCCCGGTCAAACCTGACCGCAGTGGCTTGAGGGTGAACCGCGACCCGGTGATGCCGGCGCGCTCCCCGGCGGCGACGTGGTTCATGACCCAGTATTTCCGCTACTACACCTGGCGCCACTTCCATGCGGTCAGGCTGGCGCGCGGCACCATTCCGACCGTTGATCCCGCCAGCAGCGTCATCGTCTATTCCAACCATCCATCCTGGTGGGACCCATTGGCGTTCGTGCTGCTGCAGCGCGCGGTCTTTCCGGACCGCATCGGTTTCGGCCCGATGGAATCCCGCTCGCTCGGGCAGTATGGCGTGCTGAAACGTATCGGAATATTCGGCGTGGATCCCGAAACACGCGATGGCGCATCGCGCTTTCTGTATGGCGGATCGGAGGTACTGGATGCAGCCGGAACAGTCTTGTGGGTAACCGCAGAGGGCAAATTTACCGACCCGCGCCACCGCCCGGTCCGTCTGCGCCCCGGGGTTGCTCATCTTCTGCGTGGGCGCGAGCACGTCATTGCAATCCCGTTGGCGATGGAACTGACCTTCTGGAACGAGCGCACCCCGGAAATTCTGCTGCGTTTCGGCCAACCGCTGCGGCCCGATGCGGCCCGAAGCCTGGATGTTTGGCAAGCGCTGCTGGTGGAGCACTTGACCAACACGATGGATTGCCTCGCCGCTGATTCCATTTCCCGCGATCCTGAGCGGTTTCAGCGCCTTCAAGCGGGGCGAACCGGCATCGGCGGCGTGTATGACGCGTGGCGCCGGACGCGGTCACTGCTGCGTGGCGAACGGCCGAGGCTTGAGCACGAACAGTCATGATCATCGGGCTTTGCTGGCTCGCGACCATCCTGGCCGCGATCCCCTGCACCATGATCACGGTAAACCTGTTCCTGTTCCGCCGGCCAAACGCCTCGGCGTTTCAACCGCCCGTTTTGGTCCCATCCATTTTGGTACCCTCCGTGTCGATGCCGTTTGTTTCGGTAATTGTTCCGGTTCGTAATGAGGAAGCGGCGGTCGAGCCGTGCGTTCGGGATCTGCTGGCCAATACCGGCATCAACCTGGAGGTGATCGTCGTAGACGACCACTCCGAGGACCGGACCGCATCCGTCGTGCGGGCGCTGGCGAAGGAGGATGAGCGCGTTCGCCTGTGCGACGCGCCGCCGTTGCCGTCGGGTTGGGCAGGCAAGCAACATGCCTGTTACAGCGGCGCCTCCGTTGCCAGCCATCCCATCCTGTTGTTCATCGATTGTGATGTACGGCTAAAGCCAAATGCCGTTGCCGCCATGTGCGGATACCTGACAGGGTCGGGTGTCCCGCTGGTCTCCGGCTTTCCGCGGGAACGCACCTTGACGGCTGGTGAAGCGCTGCTGATCCCGCTGATCCACGTCCTGCTGCTGGGCTACCTGCCAATCTTCAAAATGCGACGTTCGGTGCAGCCCAGCCTTGGCGCCGGGTGCGGCCAGATCATGCTGGCCGACAGCGCGGTTTATCGCCGCACAGGCGGTCACGCGATGATCCGACGCTCCTGGCACGACGGCCTGCAGCTGCCGCGTGCCTTCCGGCGCGCGGGCTATGGCACCGATATCTTCGATGCCAGCGGGCTCGCTGAATGCCGCATGTATCGCGGGTTTGCCGAGAGCTGGCGCGGATTCGCGAAAAACGCCCGGGAAGGCATGGCGACGGCTGTGGCTCTGCCTGTTTGGACCGTGCTTCTGGGGGGCGGTCTGGTCATGCCGTTCGTACTCGCACCCTTTGCCCTGGTCGTTTGCGATACGACAGCTTACGCGTTACTGGCCGTCTTATCGGCTCTGCTGCTTGCCCGGCTGGTCCTGGCCATCCGGTTTCGGCAGAGCCTGCTGTCGGTGCCGCTGCTGCCGGTTGGGGCGCTGCTTCTTCTGCTGCTGCAATGGCGCGTGCTGCTGGGTGCAACGCGTGGCCGGGCACAGGTCTGGCGAGGCCGGACGGAGACCCTTGGGTGAGCTGCCCCGGTCTGCATTCGCAGGTGTCGGCGATCCGCATCGCGCAGCGGGATTGGGCCGCCAGGCCGATAACCGAACGGCTTGCGGTGATTGCCCGGCTGCGACGGCATCTGGCTGCCAATTGTCAGGCAGTGGCCACGTCGGTCAATCGTCCGAACATGAGCCTGGGCGATATCCTGGTCGCCGAAGTCATGCCAACACTGGCCGCCTGCCGGTTTCTGGAAAATCAGGCCGCGCGTCTTCTGAAACCGCGCCGCCCTGCCGGTCGCCGCCCGCTTTGGCTCTTCGGCGTCAACCTGATAGTAGGCCGTATGCCGTTCGGCGTTGTGTTGATCCTCGGACCCGGAAACTACCCGTTGCTGCTGCCGGCGATCCAGGTGTTGCAGGCACTGACGGCCGGGAATGGCGTCATGGTCAAGCCGGCACCCGGATGGGCGGCTCCGATGCGGATGCTGGCTGAAGCGCTCGGACACTGTGGCCTGCCGGACAACCTGCTTCTGGTGTTGCCCGATACTGAGGATGCGGCTGCACAGGCTCTGGAGGCGGGCGCCGACAAGGTCGTGTTGACCGGCCACACCGAGACCGGCCGGCATGTGCTTGCGAAGCTCGCCAGCACCCTAACGCCTGCCACCATGGAGCTGTCAGGCGATGACGCGATGATCGTGCTGCCGGGCGCGCCGATCGACATCGTCGCCCGCGCTGTCGGTTATGGCCTGAAGTTCAACGGCGGCCGGACCTGCATCGCGCCGCGTCGCATTTTCGCCGTCGGCGATTTTACGGCTTCGGCCCTGGCGGATCGTTTGGATACCCTGCTGCCGACTTTGCCGCTTTGTGCCGTCACCGCTGACTGCGCCGCCCTTGCCAAAGCGGAATTGGAAGCGGCTCCGGGCCGGATTCTTGGCAATGCATCGCTGCTGGGTGGCACGATGATGGCACCGCTGGTCTTGCTGTCAGCAGAGCCGGGCTTAGGCATCAGGCCAATTTTCGGGCCGGTTGGCACACTGACGGCTGTGCCCGATCCGGAAACCGCAATCGCTCTGGCAAATGACAGCCGGCAGGCACTTGGTGCATCCGTCTTCGGTCCCATCGGCCTGGCCCAGTGGGTTGCTCGCCGGCTGCAGGCAGGTTGTGTTGTGGTCAACGATGTCATCGTTCCGACCGCTGACCCGCGACTGCCATTTGGCGGTGCAGGCGACAGCGGGTTCGGCGTGACCCGCGGCGCGGATGGATTACTGGAGATGACAAGGCCCCAAGCGCTTGCCTCCCGCCGCCAGCCGATCGGCGCGCACTATCGGCCGCTTCCGGGTTCTGCGGGCAAGTGGATCGCGCGATCGCTTCGGATGCTTTATGGTTGATCAGGCTGGTTTCCCGGCCGGTGGTCGAAGGACGCGATCCTCAACCGATCTCTCAATTCGCTCCAATCGCAATTGGCTCCAATCGCACACATTCGCGCCCACGCCCTCGTATGCTATAGCTGCCCCCTGAACGTGCGGCGTCCATTCCACCGACCATTGTGCCAATACCCGTCTCACCAGTAACCCGGCTCGCCGCCGGCAAGCTCCAATATCGGCCCAGCAAGGGAGTACGTCGATGAAACTGTACTATGCACCCGGCGCCTGTTCGATTGGCATCCATGTTCTGCTTGAAGAAATCGGAAAACCTTACGAGGCCGAACGGGTCAATCTTCAGCAGGGCGAGCAGTATAAGCCTCCCTTCACCACGGTGAACCCCAAGTCAAAGGTCCCAACCCTGGTCAAGGATGACGGTTCCGTGCTGACCGAATTCCCCGCAATTGCATACTGGCTCGCCAAAACCAACCCATTCGCCGACCTGCTGCCCGACGACATCGACCAACAGGCCCGCGCGTTGGAACTCACCGACTACGCCGTCGCCACCATCCACATGCAGGGCTTCGGCCGACAGTTCCGTGCCTCCAACTTCACCCCCAGCGCGGCTGACGAGGAATCCGTCAAGGCGCGCGGCCGGGAACTTGCTGAAAAAGGCTTCGCCGTGCTCGACAAAGCCCTTGAAGCCAAGGACTATGCCGTCGGCAAGTTCTCCATCGCCGACGCCGCCATCTTCTACACCGAGTTCTGGTCCAGGCGTGTTGGCATCACCCTGCCGGCGAATTGCGCCGCTCATCTCGAGCGCATGCTTGCCCGGCCGTCTGTTCAGCGAACCCTCCAGCAGGAAGGCCTGGCCTGAGACCATGAGCAAGCCCCCTGCCGACAAGCTTCATCCCGTCGCCTTCTGGTACCTGCGCCATGGCGAGACCGACTGGAACGCCCAAAACCTGTCACAGGGGAATGTCGACATACCACTGAACGAGACCGGGCTGGCGCAGGCCCGGTCCGCCGCATTGATGCTGCGCAACCGCGGCATCACCGCCGTCATCTCCTCCCCGCTTTCCCGCGCGAAGGTCACTGCCGACATTGCCGCCGCCCAACTTGGACTGCCGGTGCAGGTCGAAGACGGCCTGAAGGAGGTCGCCTTCGGGATCATGGAAGGCAAGCCGATGTCGGAGTGGTTCCAGCCCTGGATCGACGGCCTGCTGACGCCTGAAGGCGCCGAACCGTTCGCCGGCCTCACCACGCGCGCCGTTGCTGCCGCCAACCGCTGCCTGGCCCGCCCGCCGGTCGTGCTGATCGTCGCGCACGGCGCTGTATTTCGCGCGCTGCGCGGCGCCATGGGCCACGAACCGAACCGGCGCACCCGTAACGCCGTTCCGGTCTGGTGCGAGCCGCCTGCCAATGGCGCCGACCGGTGGGGCATCACCTACGCCGACGGTGGCACCGACCTGCCCAGCCCAACCTATCCGCCCAGTTGAACGGGCCGGCCATCCTGTCAGGGATCTGGTCCTAAGTGCTGTGGGCGTCGACGCGGCGGTGGCGTGACCGGGAACGGCCTGAGGTCTTTAACGGGCGGCCTGATCAAAGTCCTTGGCAACCGCCTGCCGGCATGCGATGTCGTAGGGTCCCAGGCACCCGCCGCGGGAGAGCAGCGGGCTACACCCCGCCGCCGAAGGCGCAACCGGCCCCCGGAAACGCTCAGGCAAATGGACCGCAACGGGTAGGGATCTCTGGAAAGCCGGGCCGCGTGTAAGCGAGGGCCCGCACCGACGGAGTAAGGGGTTCGCGAACCCCGAATCTCTCAGGTACCGTGACAGAGGGGGGTCATCGCTGCCAGTATCGTGCTGGTGGATGGCCCTGCTCACGGAGACGCGTGTGGTTCAGAACGCCCTGCCAGACGACCCCACCCCCACCCCGTTGCTGACGACCCCCCTGGACGCGTGGCATCGTGGCCACGGCGCGCGGATGGTGGCGTTCGCCGGTTATGCCATGCCGGTCCAGTATGACCTGACCGGCGACCTCGCCGCCCGTTGCAAGGGTGGCGTCATGGCCGAACATCTTCACACCCGCACCCATGCGGGTCTGTTCGATGTGTCGCACATGGGCCAGGCGATGCTGACGGGCAACAACGTTGCCGACGCGCTGGAGGCGCTGGTTCCCGGTGACATTGCCGGCCTGAAACCAGGCCGCCAGCGCTATACGCTGTTCACCAACGAGGCCGGCGGCATCATCGACGACCTGATGGTTGCGCGCCTGGATGAAAATCGCCTGTTTCTGGTGGTCAATGCCAGCCGCAAGGAGGTGGATTTCGCCCATCTTACCACCAACCTGCCGCAATCGGTCACGCTGACGGAGCTGGAGGACAGAGCGCTTTTGGCATTGCAGGGACCCGAAGCTGCGGGCGTGATGGCGCGGCTGTCGCCGCAGGCCGCTGCCCTGCCGTTCATGGGCATTACCCCTGCCACCATCGGTTCGGTGGACGTTCTGGTGTCCCGGTCCGGCTACACCGGCGAGGACGGCTTCGAAATTTCGGTGCCGGCTGACCAGGCGGAAGCCTTGGCCGATATACTGGTTCAACAGCCGGAAGTCGTCCCTGTCGGCCTCGGCGCCCGCGATTCGCTTCGCCTCGAAGCCGGACTTTGTCTCTATGGCAACGACCTGGACGAGCTGACCAGCCCGATCGAGGCTGGGCTGGCATGGGTTATCGGCAAGCGCCGCAAAACCGACTGGGCCTTCCGCGGCGGGCTGGTGATGCGCGACCAGCTCGACAACGGCCCAAACCGGCGCCGGGTCGGTGTCCGCGCAGACGGCCGCGTGCCAGCCCGAGCCCAGGCGACGATAATGGCGGAGGACGGGACTGAGGCGGGGGTTGTGACGTCCGGCGGGTTCGGACCGTCGGTGAATGGTCCGGTGGCCATGGGTTATGTGCGAAAAGACCTTGCGGCGGATGGCACCCGATTGGTCCTTATTGTCCGCGGCAAACCAATTCCCGCCACCGTGGTACCGCTGCCGTTTACTCCCCACCGCTACATTCGCTGAAAGGAAATGCCCAATGGCCCCCAAAAGCGCCGATAAACGCTACACCAAGGACCACGAATGGGTGGTCCTTGACGGCGACATCGCCACGGTTGGAATCACCGACCACGCCCAGGAACAGCTTGGGGACCTGGTGCATGTCGAACTTCCAGAACTTGAACGTGCCGTCGCTGAGGGCGAGACCTGTGCCGTCGTTGAAAGCGTGAAGGCGGCGGCTGACGTGTTCGCGCCTTTGGCAGGCAAGGTTGTCGAAGTCAATGAGACGATCGTCGAAGACCCATCCATCGTGAACAGCGATGCCGAAGGCGAGGGTTGGTTTTTCCGCATCGAGCTCGACGAGACCGATTCGTTCGAGGCGCTGATGGATCAGGACGCCTACGACGAATTCCTGGAGACACTATAGGTATGGACGTCCAAAGTCTCGGGATTTGGGCTGAACTCGCGGACCTTGAGGAAAACAACGGTTTCGTTCGCCGTCACATCGGCCCGTCCGAGAGCGAACTTGCCGCGATGCTGCTTGCGCTGGGCGCAGCCACGCTGGATGACGTTGCCGGCAAGACCATTCCGGCCACGATCCGGTCCAACATTGCCCTGAACCTGCCGCCGCCGATTGATGAGGCTGCCACGATCGCGGAGCTGCGGGCGATCGCGGCGAAGAACGCGACCACCAAAAGCCTGATCGGTATGGGCTATCATGGTACCGTCACCCCGCCGGTCATTCTTCGGAATGTGCTCGAGAATCCGGGCTGGTACACCGCCTACACGCCCTACCAGGCGGAAATTGCTCAGGGCCGGCTGGAAGCGCTGCTTAACTTCCAGACCATGATCACCGAACTGACCGGCATGGAGATCGCCAACGCCTCGTTGCTGGACGAGGCCACTGCCGCCGCCGAGGCGATGGCCATGACTCACGCCCTGAGCAAATCGAAGTCCGACGTGCTGGCCGTGGCGACCGACCTTCATCCCCAGACCCTTGCTGTGCTTGCCACCCGCGCCAAGCCCCTGGGTATTACGCTGACGACCGTCGAGCCAGGCGATCTTGCCGCCATCGGCGCGGCCAATCCGTTTGCCTTGATGCTGCAGTATCCCGGGACCACCGGTGCCTTGCGGGATCTGTCAGAGGAAATCAGCATAGCGCATGAAGCCAATGCCCTGACTATTGTCGCGACCGATCCGCTGGCGCTGGCCCTGCTGACACCGCCGGGTGAGATGGGTGCCGACATCGTCGTTGGTTCTGCCCAGCGCTTTGGGGTGCCGATGGGGTTTGGTGGGCCGCACGCCGGGTTCTTCGCCACGAGAGATGCCTTCAAACGGGCGATGCCCGGGCGTCTGGTCGGGGTATCGCTGGATGCGGCCGGCCATCCCGCCATGCGCCTGGCGCTGCAAACCCGCGAGCAGCATATCCGGCGTGAGAAGGCTACTTCCAACATTTGTACCGCCCAGGTGCTGTTGGCCGTGATCGCCGGATTCTACGCCGTCTGGCACGGACCTGATGGTCTGCGTCGGATCGCCCGCCGGGTTTCTCTCCAGGCGCGGATGCTGGCCGATGTCGCGGTGCGTGCGGGCCTGCGGCTGCGTCATGATGCGTTCTTTGACACGATCGTGGTTGAGGGCGCCGACGATCTTGTCGCCCGCGCGGCGGCGGCCGGTTTCAACTTCCGTCGTGTCGACGACACCGGCGTTGCCATCGCGCTCGACGAAACGGTCACCCGCGATGACCTGACGTCGTTGGCGAGCCTGCTGGGTGCCGATCCGCAGAGCGCCATGGCGTCGATCCCAGCCGCGATCCTGCGCGGCTCTGCGTTCCTGCGAGGTGCCGCCTTCAACCAGTACCACGCCGAACACGAGATGCTGCGCTACCTGAAGCGTCTGGAAGACAAGGACATCGCGCTGACCCGCAGCATGATCCCATTGGGATCCTGCACCATGAAACTGAATGCCACGGCGGAGATGATGGCGATCACCCTGCCGGGCTTCGCCGATATCCATCCGTTCGCGCCGGCCGACCAGACCACCGGTTACATGACGGTGATCCGCCGATTGGAAGGCTGGCTGTGTGCCGCCACCGGCTTTGCCGAGGTCTCCTTGCAGCCCAATGCCGGTTCCCAGGGTGAATATGCCGGCCTGCTGGTGATCCGGGCCTGGCATGAATCGCGGGGCGAAGCGCATCGCGATGTCTGCCTGATCCCATCCTCGGCGCACGGCACCAATCCCGCCAGCGCCGCCATGGCCGGACTGAAAGTGGTTGTCGTTGCGTGCGATCGTGACGGCAACGTCGACTTGTCCGATCTGCGAGCCAAGGCTGCGAAACACACCGACCGGCTGGCGGCGTTGATGGTCACATATCCTTCCACCCATGGGGTTTTTGAGGCTGCGATCCGCGACATCTGTGCTGTGGTCCATGATCATGGCGGCCAAGTCTACATGGATGGCGCCAACATGAATGCGCAGGTTGGCCTCACGTCGCCCGCCTCGATCGGTGCTGACGTCTGCCACTTGAACCTGCACAAGACCTTCTGCATTCCGCATGGCGGCGGCGGGCCGGGTATTGGCCCGATCGGCGTCGCTGCCCATCTGGCCCCGTTCCTGCCCAATCACCCGCTGCGTGCCGACGCGGGTCCCGCCACCGGCATCGGCCCGGTAGCCGCCGCGCCGTTCGGCAGTGCCCTGATCCTGCCGATCTCTTACGCCTACATCCGCATGATGGGGCCTGCCGGCCTGAAGCGTGCCACCGAAGTTGCGATCCTGTCCGCCAATTATATCGCTCAGCGGCTGCGCGACTCGTACCCGATCCTCTACGCCGGTCCGGGGGGTATGGTGGCGCATGAATGCATCATCGATTGCCGTGGCTTTGTCGCCGAGGCGGGCGTGCAGGTCGAGGACATTGCGAAGCGGCTGCAGGACTATGGCTACCATGCACCGACCATGTCCTGGCCCGTCGCCGGCACGCTGATGATCGAACCTACGGAAAGTGAATCGAAAGCTGAACTCGATCGCTTCTGCGATGCCATGATCGCGATCCGCGCTGAAATTGCGGCGATTGCGGCGGGTCGGCTGGATCGTGCCGACAACCCCCTGAAGCACGCCCCGCACACCGCCCGGGAGGTCATGGCCGATGTGTGGGCGCACGCCTATACGCGCGCGCAGGCGGCCTATCCGCTGCCCTGGGTGGCGGCAGCGAAATACTGGCCGCCGGTCAAGCGTGTTGACAACGTCTATGGCGACCGCAACCTGGTCTGCACCTGCGCTCCGCTGGAGGCCTACGCGCAGGCGGCGGAATAACTTGCGCCGCCGTCACCTGCCGGCCGGCGGCTGAGCGCGAACCGCAGGGCGCCTGGGGCCTGTCGGCTTGGATGACTTGATACCACAGCTGATCCGGCGCCATATCGTCAGCCGACAGCGGGCGCGTGAGACGCCTGCGGGATGACATGTGGAAGTTGGGGAACGACGAATGGCGGACGTCAGAACGAAAATCGCGGGCGACAGCGCCAGCGTTGGCAGTGAAGTCGACGCGCTGGTTATCGGCGCGGGCTTCGCCGGCCTGTATCAACTCCTGCGTCTACGGGACATGGGCTTGTCCGTGAAGACACTGGAAGCCGGCGGTGGCGTGGGGGGCACGTGGTACTGGAACCGCTATCCCGGCGCGCGGTGTGACTCGGAAAGCCATGTTTACTGGTACACGTTCTCACCGGAGCTGATGCGGGAATGGACATGGTCGGAGCGGTATCCCGGTCAGCCGGAGATCATGCGTTACCTCAATTTTGTTGCGGAACGTTTCGATTTGAAGCGGGATATCCAGTTCAACACGCGTGTCACCGCGGCGCATTATGACGAGGCTGCCAATCGGTGGCGGGTGCAGACCGAAGCCGGGGAGACCTTTGTCGCGAAATTCCTGATTACCGCGGTCGGGTGCCTGTCCACTGCGAACGTGCCGAAATTCGACGGCCTGGAGAGTTTCAACGGCGATTGGTATCACACCGGGCAGTGGCCGCATGAGGGTGTGGATTTCGCCGGCAAGCGGGTTGGGATGATTGGCACGGGGTCAACCGGCATCCAGGCGGCGCCAGTGATCGCTGCCTCGGCCGAACACCTGACGGTATTTCAGCGCACGGCGAACTATTCGGTGCCGGCACGCAATGCACCGCTGACGCCGGAGTTCCAGAACTACATCAAGCAAAACGCTGCCGAGATCAGGGCAGCCACACACGAGACGCTGAACGGCATGGCGTTCCGCATCGAGGAGCGCCTGGCTGTCGAGACGGCGCCGGAGCAGCGCGAGACAATTTACCAGGCCGCATGGGAGCGGGGCGGCTTGCAGTTCCGCGCTTCGTTCAAGGATATGCTGGTCGACAAGGCGGCCAACGATACTGCGGCGGACTTCGTCAAACGCAAGATCCGCTCGATCGTCAAGGACCCGAAGACGGCAGCGATCCTGTCGGATATCGATCATCCGTATGCGGCGAAGCGGCCGCCGATCGATACCAATTACTTTGAAACGTACAGCCGGGCGAATGTCACCCTGGTGGATGTGAAGGCGGCGCCGATCGAACGGATCAGCCCGGCGGGCGTCTGCACCACGGATGCGGAATATCCGGTCGACATCATCGTTTTCGCGACCGGGTTCGATGCCATGACCGGGCCAATGCTGCGGATGAACATCCACGGGCGTGATGGTGTTGCGTTAAAAGACGTCTGGGAAGGGGGGCCGCGCAACTATCTCGGCCTGCAGATCGCGGGATTTCCCAATCTGTTCACCATCACCGGCCCTGGCAGCCCCTCGGTCCTGTGCAACATGCCGGTGGCGATCGAGCAGCATGCGGACTGGATTGCTGACTGCATCGCACATATGCGCACGAACGGTCTGGAGCGAATTGAAGCCAAGCCCGAGGCGGTTGAGACATGGGTGGCGGAGGTCAACGAAGTCGCCAACAAGACGCTGCTGCCGCTGGCGACGCACTCCTGGTATCTGGGCGCCAACATTCCGGGCAAGCCCAGGGTTTTCATGCCGTATGCGGGTGGCATGGTGCGGTACCGGGGGATCTGCGAGGACGTCGTGGCGCGGGGTTATGAAGGGTTCAGCCTGGCATAACCTCAGTTACGGCGGCCGGGGGCGATGTCCACCAGCATCCCGCCATCCACCGGCAGCGATACGCCGGTGATGAAATTCGCTTCGTCGGAGGCCAGGAACAACGCTGCGTTGGCAACGTCCCACGCGGTGCCCTGCCGACCCCGCAGCGGCACGCGGGCATCGCGCTCACGCATGATCTCGTCACGCGGTTTGTTGATGGTCCGCGACCTGACATCGACAGCCATCGGCGTTGCCATCAGGCCGGGCAGAATGGCATTGGCGCGGATGCCATATTCGGCGTTGCGGATCGCCAGTTGCTGGGTGAACGCGATCATGCCGGCTTTTGTCACCTTGTAGGCGACGTTCGGGTAATTTTCCCAAGCGGAGATGGAAGAAATCATCAGGATCACGCCGCATCCTTGCGCGCGCATGATCGGCAAGGTGTGTTTGCACGCCATGACCGCGCCGCGAAGGTTGACGGCGCTGATGAGGTCGAAGGCATCCTCGGTAATCTCGGTCACCGGCGCGTCCCCGCCGGCGACCGAGATCCCGACGTTGTAATGCAGGATGTCGATACGCCCGTATCGCCTGTGCGCAGTCCCGATGGCAGCCTTCAACTCGGTTTCATGTATCACGTCGGCGCGTGCGGTTTCACACTCGGCGCCCTCCGCGCGGGCGAGGGCGGCGGTTTCGTTGGCTGAGTCGAGATCGCGATCCACCGCAAAGATCCGCGCACCTTCCTGTGCGAACCGCAGCACTGTGGCGCGGCCATTGCCCAGGGTTTCCCCCGCGCTTTGTCCGGCGCCGATGATGACCGCGACTTTATCCTTCAGACGCATGGTTTGCTCCTTGATGCGCATGGCGTCACACCCGCGGCATACCGAGGCCACGCTCCGCGACGATGTTGCGCTGGATTTCATTCGTTCCCCCGGCAATCGTGCCGGAGAACGCACTCAGGAAATCGAACATGGGGCTGCCAAACGGATCCTCCGCCAACATTGCGAATTCCTGGCCTTCGACGCCGGCGATCCGGGTCATGAAGGAGCAGATCCGTTGTCGCAGCACGGTTGCCGACAGCTTGACGATGGATGGCAGGACACTGGCGGAGGCTTCAGGCGCTTCACTTTCCTCCAGCACACGGCGCAACAACCGACGTCCCGCCTGCATTTCAGCAAGGAAGCCGATAAATTCGCGGCGGAACTGGTCGTCCTTCAGCCACGCGGCGTCGCTGTCCAGAGCCTGGCGATAAAAGGCTTCAATCTCATAACGTTGACGTTCAGCGCCTTCGAACGCGATCACGCCACGTTCGGAGGCCAGGGTCGCCTGTGCCACACGCCAGCCATTGTTCTCGCGCCCGATCATGTTTTCAACGGGTATCCGAACATCCGTGAGGAACAGTTCACCGAATTCCGCGCGGCCGTTGGCCTGCCGGATCGGCCGCACCTCGACGCCAGGGGAGCGCATGTCCATGATGAAATAGGTAATGCCGCGGTGCTTCTGTGCGTCCGGATCGGTGCGGGTGAGCAATATGCACCAATCGGCGTACATCGAGTTGGACGACCAGATCTTCTGTCCGTTGATTATGTAATGATCGCCATCCCGCACGGCCCTGG
This sequence comes from Rhodopila sp., assembly GCA_965200665.1. GTDB lineage: Bacteria > Pseudomonadota > Alphaproteobacteria > Acetobacterales > Acetobacteraceae > Rhodopila. Next base: position 2,361,100 of record OZ241370.1, read on the forward strand.
TACGTAGCGATGCGAGATCAGACCCTGAGTTCGGTTCGGAAAATCCCTGGCACCACACATCACCTTTTGCGACGCCCGCCAAATAGCGACGCTTCTGCGCCTCTGTCCCGTGCGGGAACAGCGTGCCGGGCAGATGGATCAGCGAGATGGTGAACAAGCGCGCTTGCGGTGCGTCTGCCCGAGCCATCTCGTCGGCAATGACGATCAGATGTCGTAACGTAAGCCCGGCGCCACCGTACTCCTTCGGCCAGTGCGGAATGGCCAATCCGACCTTGCTGCGTTCTGCCATCCACCAGCGTTGAAACGCGATATATTCCTCGTTTGAGGCCCGAACCATGCGGGCCTTCCAGCCGGGCGGCACCACTTCGGCCAGCCACGCTCGGATTTCCCGGCGAAAAGCCGGCAGGTCATGTTGTGCATCGAGAATTGTCACAGGCCCAACTCCAATGCCGAATGTCCGGCGCGTGTCGTCGTAGCCAACGCGGCGGCAGCGCGATCGCGCAGGGCTGGATTTGCCATGACGAGCACTTCGTTCAGGCGAGCGCGCTTGAGGAAGATCTGTGGATCATAGTCCCAGGTGAAACCAACGCCGCCGTGCAACTGCACGCAGTCGGTGGCGATGAAGACAAAGGCTTCGGTAACTTCGGCCTTGGCAAGTGAAACCCAAATATCCGCGTCCGGCTCGTCTGTGGCGGTGCGGTGCAGCGCGTGCGCTACCATCTCATCCATGACCGCAAGTTTAGTGGCGAGGTCGGCCGCCCGGTGCTTGAGCGCCTGAAACCCGGCGATGGGTTGGCCGAACTGCTCGCGGGTCTTCATGTAGGCGATGGTCCGCTCCGTAATGGAGCGTGCACCGCCGTGGCTGTCCGCCGCCGTCGCCAGCGCCATGGTGCGTTCCAGCGCCAGGCTGATGCCGTCGCGATCGTCCAGGACCGAGACGGGCTTTGCGTTGTGAAAACGGATATCGAGCACGTTCCGTGTCCGGTCCCACATCGGCACCACGCTGACATCGGCTCCGGCTAGTTCGACGATGACCCAGGCATCACCGGCTGGGGCCAACATGAAGGTGGCGTCACCCGCGCCCAGGCAGCGCAGTGTGCCTGACACGCCCGCGCCAGCCCATGTCAGAGGTGCCGTATCGACGGTGGCTGGGACGGCGGCGGTGACCTCACCGTTCACGATGGGCGGCAGCCACCGAGTGCGGACCGCCTCGGCGCCATGGTCGGCGATGACCTGTGCGGCCGATAGTGTGGGGATGTAGGGTCCAGGTGCGGCCTGGCGACCAATTTCATTGTGCAGGATGGCAAGGCCATGGCAGCCCAAACCGAGCCCGCCGTATTCGTCCGGTATGCCGAAGCCAAGCCAGCCGAGGGAAGCGGCCTGGGACCATAGGTGCCGGTCGAGTGAATTCCTGCCGTCGATGAACGCATGCACGGCCAGACTGTCACTCTGCTCCGCAAGCACGCCGGCAACGCCGTCCCGCAGGGCATCCAGAGTCGCCTGGTCCGGTGAGTCTGTCGTGTCGATCGTCTTCATCGAGACCTCCTGCTCCCTGCAACGTCTTTCGGCGTCCGGCGTGCCAGTTCGTGTGATTTCGGCGGCAAGCCGTCCGGCTGCCGCCCGTCATCGCATGCCTGCGTTCCAGTCCGAAATTCACGGCGTTTCTTTTGGCGGTATAAACCGCAAATTATTGCTTGGCGCCGCATTGTTCGCTTGGAAGGGCGCGTGGCGCAAGGGTCGCCTGACGCTCAGCGCCGGTCGAACATGAGATGCCCGAAGACGACGCTGGCGCCGGGGAAAGTGCGGCTGGGAGTGTCCGCCCAATGCCCCAACGTCAGAGTGGTTCAGGATCGCCTGGCCAAGCCTGCCGAGACGATCGCGGTATCCTCAGGCCGTCTTGGACTTGAGCGCCTCGAGTTCCATCCGAGCGCCGGCGATCATGCACGACAGGTCGGATGTCAACATCACCATGTCAAAGCCGCGTTTCACCGCGCCGGCCGCAAACGCCGACCCGGCACAATGCATGACACATTTGATGCCGTGCTTGTGGGCCGTCGCCAGGATCTTGTCGCAGGTGACGAGATGCAATGGGTCGGGATTGTCACCGCGCGGGGCCAAGCCCAGCGCGAACGACAGGTCGGCCGGACCGATATAAACGGCGTCGAGCCCCGGTGTCGCGCAGATGGCGTCCAGGTTGTCGATGCCTTCCCTGGTCTCAATCATGGCCATGATGATGATCTCGTCGTTGGCCTTGGCCTGATAGTCGGCGCCACCGTAATGGATGGCCCGTACGGGGCCGGAGGAGCGCATGCCGACCGGCGGATAGCGGCACGCGGCGACGGCTTTGGCGGCTTCCTCGGCGGTGTTGACCAAGGGGACGATGATGCACATCGCGCCGAGGTCCAGGGCCTTCATGATGGCTGCGGGCTCGTTCCACGCCACCCGCACGACGGGGACCGTTTCGGTCTGCGAGATCGCCTGCAGCATGGGACCGACGTCGCTCATTTCAGAAGTGCCGTGCTGCAGGTCGACACACAGAGCATCAAAGCCCTGACGCGCCATGACCTCAGCTGTAAACCCGTGCGACACGGAGAGCCAGCCGAGGGTCGTGGGTTGCCCGGCGCGCCACATCTGCTTGATCTTGTTGGGTCGCATTGTCGTCCCCTGATGTTACTTGTTGATACCACACGCGGATTAGGCGCTATCAAACCCAAAGCGCCGACTGACGCAAGGGCCACGGCCGGGCGTGCCGGGTATGCTGCCGCTGGTCTTCGGTGGATCGACGGGCGAGGGTCGCCCTTGAAGAGGGGATAATTCGGTAGGTCGTGCAGGATCGTGCGGCGCTGATGTCAGCAGACGCCAAAAAGGTTAATTTGGTTATTACATAGGATAAGTATTCCCGGTGCCCTTGCCGCCGGACTCACCATGCTCACCGCAGGGATGGCCGCCGCCTTCAGGCAGGCGGGCGACTGACGGGGCAAAGTGCTCGCTGCAAGATGGGCCGAGGCGCACTTTACAACGCGCGTGCCGCCTCGCGAAAAGCATCAACCACAACTGCGACATCCTGCGCATCATGCGCCAGCGATACGTAGATCTTGTTGTCGCTCTTGAACACGCCCCGCTCCCGGACCATCGCATTGAACCGCTTGCTGACGGCGGCGTCGCCGGTCACCGAGTCCCGATAGTTGCGAACGCGACCGCTACTGAACACGGCGTCGAACATCGGCGGTTCGCCAGGCACCGTCGCTTCGATCCCCGCATCACGCAGCGCCGCCGTCAGGCCTTCGCGTATCGCTTCTCCATTGGCGAAAAGCCGTTCATAGGCGCCCGGACGCCGCAGGATGGCAAGTGTCGCCAGCCCGGCGGCGGCGGCGACCGGATTGCCGCTAAGTGTGCCGATCTGTGGCATGAAGTCGCCCGCGTCGACGCGTCCACGGTCCAGATGCGCCATGATGTCGTCACGCCCGGCAATCGCTGCCAGTGGAAACCCGCCGCCGATCACCTTGCCCAAAGTACAGATATCCGGAACAACGCCGTAATATTCCTGCCCACCGCCATATGCGAGGCGGAAGCCTGTGACGACCTCGTCGAATATCAACGGTATGCCATACTCACGGGTGACGTCGCGCAAGCCCTGCAGGAAGCCGGGTTCCGGTGTGATCAGGCGCTGCATCGGTTCTACGATCACGCCACCGATCTCGTCGTGGTGCGCCCGGATCAGCGCCTGTGCCGTTGCCAGATCATTGTAGGGACAGACCAGCATATCGTCGCGCACACTGGCCGGGATGCCGGCGGAGTCAGGCGCCGCTTGTGGAAAATTCCCGGGACGGTCCGGCCATATGCTCATGAGGCTGTGGTCGCTCATGCCGTGGTAGCCGCCTTCGAACTTCAGTATCTTGTCGCGCCGGCGAAAGGCGCGTGCGAGGCGCATCGCGTAAAGATCGGCCTCGGTGCCGCTGCTGACGAAGCGGACTTTCTCTGCACAGGCGACCGCGTCGACAATGGTGGCTGCCAATTCGATCACCGGCGCATTATTGGCGAAGAAGGTGGTACCAAGCGGCACCTGCTCCAGCACGGCCTGAGTCACCTCGGGATGGGCGTGGCCGACGAGCATGGGGCCCGAACCCAGCAGCAGATCCACGTATTCGTGTCCGCTCATGTCCCACACACGGCCCGCGCGTCCGCGCGCGATAATGGCACTGGCGTTCATGTTGCCCAGGCCGCCGGCCGGCAATAGTTCCCGCGCGCGCTCCATCAGCGCCAGTTCGGCTTCACCCTGCGTCATTGTCATGCGTCATGGTCCTTATGCTGCGTCCTGGGCACCACGGAGCTTACAGGCGTCCAGCATGATGTAACAACTGGACTCACGATGTCCGACCCACCTCTGCAGGTGAGGGAAATGCATGCGAAGGTCAGTGGCCGGCGGCTGCCGATTGCACGGAGAGCTGTCGTCCAGCATAGTTCAGGCGCGTGCAGGAATGGTGAAGGCGCGGGCAATGCAAATCTATCCCGAATTTCTCGACTCGACCGAGCTACTGAACGACGGTCGGGCGCTGCGTGAACGGCTGGATTGCGACGGCTATCTGTTCATCCGCAACCTGCTTCCGGCAACCACCATCCGCGCCGTGCGTGAACGGCTGCTTGCCAAGGCCGCGGCGGGTGGCTGGCTGGACCCGGATAGCCCAGTGCAAGCCGGTGTCGCCAATCCGGCGGCGGCCTGCAAGGATCCCGAGGACAGCTACATGCGCGTGTTCCGTGACCTGTGGACGGATGAGGACCTGCATGGGCTGCGCATCCATCCGAACGTGATCGCTCTGTTCGGCCGGATCTTCAATGAGCCGGCGCTGGCACACCCGATGTTTGTGCAGCGCAATATCTTTCCGCAGGCCGTTGGCTTTGATTTCACCACAGGCGCGCACCAGGACCGGGTTCATATCGGCGGCGCCACAAGCTACGCGCTGTGGATGCCGTTGGGTGACTGCCCGTGTGAAAAGGGCGCGCTGGCGGTTGCGGCGGGGTCCCAGCGGTCAGGCATCCTGGCGACCAAGGTGGGTTCCGGCGCTGGTGGCATGGACATCGCCGTGCCAATCCCCGGCACCTGGGTAACCGGCGCGTTCACGGCCGGTGATGCGCTGATTTTCCAGGACGTCACGGTGCACAAGGCGCTGCCGAACCGGACCAATGAGATCCGAATGTCATTCGACGCCCGCTATCAGCCGGTGAGCCAACCGATCGCCGACGTCAACATGGTGCCTTATTCCGGCTGTGGCACCTGGGCGGACGTCTATGCCGGATGGGAACATTCGGCAGGGCAATATTACTGGAAAGACTTGGCGCTTGATATCGTGCCGCTGGACCGCAGCCACTACGAACGGCGTGATGCCCAGGCGTTCGAAATGGCGGAGCGAGGCGAGCGTGCGGCGCGAGACGCCATCCTGCGCATCATCCAGCGTGACAGGAATGAGGCGAAGCGCGCCCGCGCGGAACAGCTGCTGGAGCGGCTTGACGCGGGCTGATCCTTCCCGGGTCAGTGTGCCGGAACGAGACCGGCCACCGGTAGACCAACTGCGCCGTTGCGGCGTTGGCTGAGCATGCGGCGGACGTCGTCCAGTCGGCCTGCCTCGACATAAGCCCGTATTAATGTGGCTTCGATCAGGTCGGTCTGGGCCAAACTGCCGACCAGGCGGTCGCGCTGGTCCCACACAGGCTCGATCGCGTCGATCGCGGTGGCGAAGTCGCGCCGCTGGAAAGCGCCAAAGGCGCGCGCCATGACCGGCACCACCGTCCCGCAGGGATAGCGGTCGTCCCGCACCAGGTCTTCCATCTGCTGCACACGGGCTTCCAGCGCGCCGCCATCGCCTGCGGCGGCTTCCACCAGGGCGGTGTGCCAGTCGGCGTAGCCGTTGCCGGCGCGTGGTGCCACGGTGCGGGCAAATGCAAGCATGGTCTGCCAGCGGGACGGGTCGTGCGGCTGGCCTGCCAGTTCCCATCGCCACAGGAACGAGGCCGCGTTGGCCAGGGTGCTGAGCGCGGGGTCGCGGTTGACCTCGGGGGCCACGGCCTCGGTGTAAAGCCGGTATGCCGCATCCGTGTCGCCAGCCTGGAGATCGAACAGCGCGAGATGCCAGTGCAGGTGACCGTAGAAGCCGCCATCCCTCGGGTAGGTTGGCAGCCAGGCACGTAGAAAGGACTGGCCTGCTGCCAGATCCCCGGCCTCATAACAAAAATGCGCCTGGGTATGCGCGCCGTAGGCGTTGTTGGGATTATCGGCCAGGGATCGATCGATCTTTGCTTGAGCAGCCTGGTGCTGCCCGTTCTCCGCCAGGGCGAAGGCGTGATGGCCGGTGAACCACCAGTCATCCCCGTAGGAAGAGGCGAGGCCGTCCATCAGCGCCAGCAGCTCGTGCTTCTGCTCAACCCGGCCGGACGACCCGATCAGGCCGTTGGCGGATGCCGAAGTGCTTAGCGCCATGGCGTCGCGGGGCCATGCGGTAAGGTGGGTCCGCAGGGTGGAAAGTGCCGCGGTGGCCTGCCCGGCAATGAGATAGTCGAAGAATGCGAGATGGCTGGCTTCGCGCGGCGGCAGCCCGGCGGCCAGCGCGCCCGCCGCTGCCATCGACGCTTTCGCCGCCTGGATGTCCCCCCTTATCTGCTGCACCCGAGCCCTGCCGGCAAAGGCGAGGGCGAAGTTGGGATCGGCCGCGATGGCTTGGTCAAACGCCGCCAGAGCGCCGGGATACATGCTGAGATACAGGTCGCAACCTTGCACGTAGGCGTCCCGCGCGGCGACGGAAGAAGTGGAAATGGCCAAGCCATAGCGGTCTTGCAGCATGACGGTCCCTCGCGGATTATTCGGCGCGCTTGTTCACGTAGGAGCCTCCGGCTGCACGAACCTCGGCTGCGGTGGTCGCTTTACGCAAGCGTGCCAGATGTTCCGCCTCGCCTTCGAGCATTTTCCGCGCATTGTCCAACACCTGTTCGGCTTTGGCAGGCGGAAATTTTACCGCACCGTTCTCGTCCATGTGGACCAGGTCGCCGGGGGCTACGTCCATGCCGCCGACCGAGACCGGCACGTTCACGGCGTGGACCGCCATTTCACCGTGGCCCGCGCTGACGCCGCCCAACAACATCTGGAAGTTTAACCGGCGCACTGCGTCGACGTCGCGGGACGGGCCGTTGGACAGCATGCCAATGCAACCTACTGCCTTCATGGACGTCACCATGATCTCGCCCGCCAGACCCGCCTTGGCCATGAGTTCAGCCGGCCACTTCTGCTGGATCACCAGGATGGTCGGCTTCGGCATGGCATCAAGCGCGTCCACTACGTCCATGAAGCTGAGCCGGCCGGCGAAGTTCGGATCGGGCAGCCCGAAAACGCAGGTAACGGCATAGCCGACGATTGCTCCCATTTCCGGGTAGATGCACCGGATCGACGTGTCGGTGTACCAGTTCTCGGACCACGGATTGTAGAGGCCGAGGCAAAGGGGATTTTTCGGATAGGTCGCGACGACATTGGTGATCGTGGGCGTGTCGATCTTACGCAGCTCGTCAAGCATGTCGGTCGTCGGCATCTTTGCCATCGCAGTTTCCCTTCCTCAAGGCTGGCCCTGGAGCCTATTCCGGCGGACATATCCGCTCAATGCAAGTCATCGCCCGCGTTCTCGGTGTCTGGCAAGGGCTTGTCGCACCACGCGTATCTGGTTGGCTGGAGCAGTCATCACCCGAAGGCAGCGCGCTTCGGCTGATGACTGCCGATGGCCGAACTATTTCAACTGACTGTCTTTGCTGCCTCTGCGATTGAACCCCACTGTCGCCGGACGGCTGTCACGGGTCGACTGACACACGATGCATGTCCGGACGCCGGGGACAACGCGCCGTCGGGCTTCCGCAATTTCCTCACCGCATTCCACGCAGTAGGTCTCACCATCGCCCGTCGGCATGCGTGCCCGCGCCCGCATGACGCCGTCGGTGACCGTATCGTCGATCTGATCCTGCACTGCCCCATCCGGGGCCCAGCCGCTTGCCACTGTCGCTCACCAGTTCAATGAAGGTCTTGTCAGCCTGTCAGATGGCCATCGGCGATGTTCGTTTCCAGAGGGTGACTACCGCCCTTAGTGGGTGGGTTGTGCGTTGAAGGCGTTGCCAGCCGGGCCAATCATGCCAGTAAATATCCCTGCGTTACGGCGCTGACCAACGGAACCGCGGCGGCGAACCCGATACGGGGAGGCGAGCATGACAATGACGAAGCAGATGCACCTCAATCTGTTCATCCATGGTCGCGGCCATCACGAGGCTGCCTGGCGGCATCCCGACGCGTCACCGCTGCCGCTGACCGATATCCGCTACTACGCCGATGTCGCGCGCAAGGCTGAAGCCGGCCTGTTCGATTCGATCTTCCTGGCGGATTCACTGGCTGTGGGCGAAGACGTGGCGAATGCGCCGCGCACTTGGCTGGAACCGGTCACCACGCTTGCCGCACTGACTGGCGCAACCAGCCGCATCGGGCTGATCGCAACCTGCTCCACAACCTACACCGAACCCTTCAACCTCGCTCGGCAGTTCGCCTCGATCGATCATATGTCCAATGGGCGGGTGGGCTGGAACATCGTAACCACGTGGCTGGCAACCGCTTCGGGCAATTATGGCGGCGAAGGCCCGCTCAGCCACGCCGAACGCTATGAGCGGGCGGAAGAGTATATGCGCGTGGTGACCGGGCTGTGGGACAGCTGGTCCGACGATGCCGTGCACGACGACCGGGCTGGCGGCCAATATGCCCGTATCGACGGCCTGCGCATGCTGAACCACGCCGGGCGGCACTACCGGGTCGCGGGGCCATTGAACATGCCGCGTGGCCCGCAAGGCAGGCCGGTGTTCGTGCAGGCGGGATCGTCGGAGGCAGGCCGCCGCTTTGCCGCCCGGCATGCGGAAGCGGTGTTTACCGCGCAAATGGAAAAGGCCACGGCACGGGCGTTCTACGGTGACCTCAAGCGGCTGGTCGTTGAGGAGGGTCGCTCACCCAATCACGTTCTCATCCTGCCCGGCCTCAGCCCGGTCATCGGGTCCACCGAGGCCGAGGCGCTGCGCATTGCCCGTGAGCTGAACGACCTCAGCGATCCCGAGGTTGGACGCAAGCGGCTGTCCGGCCGGTTTGGCGGGCACGATTTCTCTCACCTGCCATTGGATAAAAACCTGTCGCCCGAGGATTTCCCAGACCCCGATCTGGTTGAAGCGGCACGCAGTCGCACGGAGGTGATCGTCGGCCTGGTGCGTCGGGAGAAGCCCACCTTGCGGCAACTGCTGGGGTATCTTGCGGGGGCACGCGGGCATTTTGTCACCGCCGGATCGCCTGAACAGATCGCTGACCTGATGGAAGACTGGTTCCGCAGCGGCGCGGCTGATGGCTTCAATCTGATGCCGCCGGTGTTGCCTGCGATGCTGGAGGTATTCGTCGCCGAAGTGGTGCCGCTGCTGCAACGGCGCGGCTTGTTTCGCGTCGAATACAGCGGCGATTCGTTGCGCGACCTCTACGGCCTGCCACGCCCGGATATTCGTTTCTCAGCCACAGCGACCGAGAAATTGAAAAGCGGTGCATCAACGTGAATGGCATCGGCTTGGGCCGATAGGCGCACAGCGTCGGGCCTCGGCGAGGCTGAGGCCCCCTAGACACACACCACCTGTGATCGCCAAGCTAGGGGCGACTAAGGAGGAGGTTCCAGGATGACGATTATCGATTCACAGGTCCACGCTTATGAGGCGAATACGCCCAAGCGGCCCTGGCACACTGTTCCGAACTGGCCCGAACATGTCACGGGCGACGAGATGGTGACAGCGATGGACAAGGTCGGCGTCGACGGCGCGATCTTCATCTCCGCTTTCGGCCTGTATCAGTATGACGGCAGCTATGCCGTTGAGGTGCAGCGGGCCCATCCCGACCGGTTCGCCATCGTCAAGCCGGTCAACCCGGACGATCCGGCGGTGGCCGATGTCATCGCCGAGTGGAAGAAGACCCCCGGCGCGGTCGGCATCCGGATCATGCTGCCGAAGGAGACGGGGCGGGCAGCAGACGATCCCGGCCTCGATCGCATCCTGCGTGCGGCGGTTCGCTATGACCTGCCGGTCAATATCCTGTTCTGGGGCAACCTGGAGGTCGGCACCGCACTGATCGACCGCCATCCCGACACGCGCTTCATCATCGACCACCTGGGCATCATGCAGCCACGCGTGCCGCCCGCGCCGCCGCAGCCCTGGGCCGACCTGCCCAAGGTGCTGGACCTTGCGAAACGTCCGAACGCCGTGATCAAGGTCAGCGGTGCCTGCACCCTGTCGCAGCAGCCGTATCCATTCCCGGACATCTGGGACCCGTTGGCGCGCGTATTCGATGCGTGGGGCTTTGAGCGCTGTCTGTGGGGGACTGACTGGACGCGCGCGTTTGCTGTCGTCAACTATGAGAAGGCGGTTGAGCCGTTTCTCCGCACCGACCGGTTGAGCGATACGGAACGGGCGATGCTGATGGGCGGTGCCACGGCCAAGGCTTACGGCTGGTCGCCGCGGACGGCGTAGTATCCCGCAGCCGTCAGGCTGCTGATCCCTCGTGCGAAGCGGTATGCTCCGCACGAGGGATCATTCCATTCAGGCCTTTGTCGTGCGTTAGCTGTTCGGCCCGCGCTCCATGGAAATGGGCTGCCAGCGGCGGAGGTTGGACTTCATCAGCACCGCCGGATTGACGCAGCTCATGGGCCATTTGCCTTCCAGCAGCAGCGCCAGCTCGCGTCCGACATGTGTCTTGCGCGCCGGATCAAACCGCGCGGAAGCCGAAGCCGTGTGGGCGCTCAGGATCACGTTGTCCATCTTCAGCAGCGGGTTATTGCCGCCCGGCGGCTCCTGCTCCAGCACGTCCAGGCCCGCATAGGCGATCCATTTCTCATCCAACGCCTTGATCAGGCCTATCTCCTGCACGGTCGGGCCACGGCCGGTGTTGATGAAGATCGCGGTCTTCTTCATCTGACGAAAATGTTCTTCGCCCAGCATGCCTTCGACTTCCGGCCGAGCGGGTGCGTGCATCGAGACGAAGTCGGATTGTGACAGGACTTCTTCGAGGGTGCAGGGCAGCACGCCGTGCTCGACCATCACCAGTTCCTCGATGAACGGGTCATAGGCGATTACCCGCAGCCCGAACGGCTTCGCCCGCTTGGCCACCGCCCGTGCGACGTGACCAAACGAGATCAGCCCCAGGGTCTGGCCCATCAACCGCGGGATTTGCAGCAGGGCAGGACGGCCCTCGCGCCATTTGCCCTCGCGCACCATCCTGTCCTGTTCGATCGCCCGCCGGAACGTCGACAGCAACAACATCATTGCGTGATCGGCGACTTCCTCGATAAACGTATCGGGGCAGTTGGTGACCGGCACGCCACGCTCTGTCGCTGCCTTGACGTCGACGCTGTCCACGCCGACGCTGCCCAGCACGATGCCGCGGCAGCGTTGCGGCAGGCTGTCGATGATCTTCTTGCTGAAGCGGATGCCCTTTCCGTAGATCACGTCGGCATCCTGAACAAACTTGATAAAGCCGTCCTCGTCGGTCGGACCTTCGACAATTTCACAGTCGATGCCGGCCAGCGGACGCATCTCATCGTCATAACCACCACCGGCAACGGTGAAGCTGGCCCCGGCGGGCGTCGCGATCTTTAACTTGGCCAATGTAACTCTCCTCTTACAGACAGGCGTATAGGCAAAAAACCGAGCTCAGCCCTTTGGTGGGCGGGCGCGTACGGCTTTCTCGTTGATGTCGATGCCCCAGCCGGGGCCGGTGGGCAGGACGAACTCCCCGTTCTCGATTGTCGGGACGACCGTGAAGAATTCGTCACGCCAGGGTGCGCTGTCGATGTCGATCTCCATGACACGGAAATTCGGCACGACCGCGCTGAAGGTTGCGCTGATGGCACTGCACAGGTGACCGTAGAAGTTATGGGGAGCCACGTTGATTTCGTGGACATCAGCCATCGAGGCTATCTTTGTCGATTCCAGCAGGCCGTTCCAGATGACGTCGACAATTGCAACGTCGGTGGCGTAATGATCGAAGAAAGGCTTGAACTCGCGGCGTCCGTGCAGGGTCTCGCACGACGCGATCGGGCAGGGGGCAGCGCCCTTTATCTCAGCCAGGGCAGGGGCATCATGGGTATCGATTTCGAGCCAGGTGAGGTTGGCGTCGGCCACCGCATCGGCGATTCGCTTGAAGCCTTCGGTCTTGAAGTTGAAATTGATGTCGAGGTGGATGCCCATGTCCGGGCCTACCGCTTGTCGTATCATATGTAACTGCTCAGTGACGCCGCGGACCAGTTTGTTGTCCCAGTTCAGCTCGGGCCAACCGGTTGTGCGACCGAAGCCGGGGACGTAGGACGACAGGCGGCCGTCGGCGCTCGGAAGGATATTCGTCTTCAAGCCACGGAAACCACGATTGCGAACTTCGACGGCGTGTTCGGCAAGATCGTCGTAGGTGTTCAGTTCGGGCACGCCCATCAGCGCCGCGCTGCGGACCCGGTAGGTGCCGAAATGTGACCAGTAAACCGGGATGCGTTCGCGGATTGGGCCGCCGAAGAGGGCTGCCACGGGCACGCCGTAGGCCTTGCCGGCGACATCAAGCAGCGCGTTTTCGATCGCAGCGATGGCTTGTTGATTAAGCCCGCCACGTGACTGGCGTGTCAGCACATGCAGATGCTGGGTCACCTGTTCAAACTTCCGGGGGTCACGGCCGATCAGCGCAGGTGAAAGGCCTTTGATCACGTCGGACAGGCCGGTGCTGCCAAAGCTTTCGTTGAACTCGGACCAGCCGATAATGCCGTCGCTGGTGGTTATCTTGAGGAACGAGAACATCCGCCAGCCAGCGTCGGCCTGCATCGTCTCGACCTGGGTAATCTTCATGGTTTTCTCCCCGGACATGATGTTCGCGTTATCACGTCGCGAAGAGATTCCTCGCACGCCGGACGGTCAGGGGCAAGGTTGGGTCGTCACGTCCCAAAGGGCGGCATGCCATAATGGGCATGGATGCCGCGGCCCCAGCCATCGTCATCCCAGGTGGCTGTGGCCGTTTTCGCGTAGGACGGGGCACCTTCCAAAGCCTGGCGATCGATGTCGATGACGTAGCCGCCAAGCTCATGATTGTAGGTCAGTTTTTCCCAGGGCAGCGGGAAATGGCGATCGCCGATGCCGAGGAAGCCGCCGAAGCTGAGGACCGCGTACGCAATACGGCCGGATCCTTGATCGAGCATGATGTCCTCGACACTGCCGAGCTTTTCAAGGGCTGTGTTGTAGACGGTAGTACCCTGGATCTGGTGGGCGGCGATCAGCTTGCTGGCAGGCGGAGTGGGTTCGTCGAGACTTGCCATGAGGGGTTCCTGTCACTGCTGGTGGTTGCAACGCCTGGGCCGTCTGTCGGTTAGAGGCTACCAGAGTCCGTAACAGGAGACGACCATGCGCGGGTTTGCTGCCCTCGCCATAATGATGGCTGGCTTGGCGTTGGAGGGCTGTACGACGGACCCGAAAGCGCCGATAAACGAAAGTTTCCCGATCCGACAGATGGACCGGTTCTTTGACTCGCTGGAGCAGCGGCCGCCGTCGGCGACGTCGCCGGATTATACCAAGGTGCCGGGCTACGCGCCGGCGTATCCGCCCTATGAGTATCGCGGTGGCCGCTTTTCCTGGAATGACCGAACGCCTTCGGCAAAGTCGGCCGAGCGGCCGGCCTCGCCTTGAAGACGGGCTTCAAGGTCGAGCTGAGCGTGCAGGGTGTTGTTCGCGGCACCGGCAAATGCCTGCTTGATTTTGGCCAGGGCGCCGGCGGACGAGCGGGCAAGGCGCTGAGCAAGAGCTTCGGCTTCAGCCGGAAGGGCGGCGTCGTCGACCGCCTTCCAGATCATGCCCCAGCGTTCCGCGGTCTCGGCGTCAATGGCGTCGCCCAGCATGGCGAGAGCTCTGGCGCGCGCGTCGCCGACAAGGTGAGTGAGGAAGTAGCTCACGCCGCTGTCGGGAACCAGGCCGATGCGGATGAAGGCCTGGACAAAGGTGGCGGATCTTGCCGCCAGGACCAGATCCGCGGCGAAGGCGAAGCCGGCACCGGCGCCGGCGGCCACGCCGTTGACCGCGGCAATGAACGGCAGGCGGGAAGCCCGGATGCGACGGATGACTTCGTGATGGTGGCGATCGGCCAGCGCTTGCAGATCAGGTGGGCCGCCAGGGCCGGGCATGACCTCGGGGCCCAGTTCCTGACCGGCGCAGAAGCCGCGGCCCTCACCCGTCAGGATTACCACGCGACAGGCAACGTCAGCCTCGGCGGCGTCAATGGCAGCGAGAAGCTGGGTGATCAGCTCGGTCGTCAGGGCGTTCAGTTTAGCCGGGCGGTTCAGAACCAGCCGGTGCCAGCCGGGATTGATTTCGACGCGGACCAATTGCCGATCCTTCAGTTACCGTGGCCTTGAGCGAGGCGGAAGGCGGCCATCGGATAAACGCCGAGGACGCGCAGTTCGGTGGAGAAGAAGGACAGTTCCTCCAGCGCGCGGCGGAGGGAGGGTTGTTCAGGATGGCCCTCGACGTCGCAAAGAAACTGGGTGGCGGTGAACTCGCCGCCGATCATGTAGCTCTCGAGCTTGGTCATGTTGACGCCATTGGTGGCAAAGCCTCCCAACGCCTTGTAGAGCGCAGCCGGGACGTTTCTAACTCGGAACACAAATGTGGTCATCAGGTTCGGCGTGGCCGGGTCGTACTCGGCCGGCTTCGGCGCGACGACATAGAAGCGGGTGGTGTTGTGGGCGGCGTCCTCAACGTTGTGCCGGAGGATTTCAAGGCCGTAGATCTCGGCGGCCAGCGAGGAGGCGATGGCGGCGTCTTCCTTGCGGCCCCAGTCGGCGACAAGTTTGGCGGACCCGGCGGTATCGGCCTCGACCACCGCCTGCAAATGAAGATCGGCGAGGATGCGGCGGACCTGGCCAAGTGCGACGCTGTGGGAGTGCGCGCGCTTCAGGCCGGTAATGGTCGAGCCCTTGATTCCCAGCAGGCAGTGTTCAACGCGCTGGAATGCCTCGCCGATGATGAACAGGCCGGAATCGGGCAGCAGATGGTGGATGTCGGAGACGCGGCCGGCGAGGCTGTTCTCGCACGGCAGCATGCCAAGGGCGGCGGTGCCGTCGCGGACGGCGTCGATGGCAGCCTCGAACGACAGGCAGGGCAGGGATGTCATCGCCGGGTATGCCTGGCGGCAGGCAAGGTCGGAGTATGCGCCGGGCAGGCCTTGGAAGGAGATGGTCATCGGTCGAGCGTGGCGCGGCGGGCGCGACCTGCCAGAAGATCCCGAGCACGTTCGAGGTCTTCGGCGGTGTCGACGCCGAATGGGCCGTGTTCCATGCGCACGCAGGCGATCCGCATTCCATTCTCCAGTGCCCGCAGTTGTTCCAGTTGTTCACGCTGCTCCAACGGGCTTGGCGGCAGGGCGACGTAGCGGTCGAGCGCGGCGCGTCTATAGGCGTAGATGCCGACATGATGCCAGCGGGGGCCAAGCCCCCAGGGGATTGCTTGGCGGGAGAAGTAAAGTGCGGGGGCGATGGTCTGGCCAGGGGCGAACGCGCAGGCGGCCTTGACGAACGAGACAGTGGTGGCCTCGATCTCGTCGTTGATGGGAACCACCAGCGTGCCGATGTCGATAGACGGATCGGCCAGTGGGGTAATGACGAGGCGAAGGCCCTCCGGGTCAAGCGTCGGAAAGTCGCCCTGCAGATTAACGACGACGTCGTGGGTGTTGTCGGGATCCAGTTCGGCGAGGGCGGCATGCACCCGGTCGGAGCCTGAAGGCAGCGCCGGGTGCGTCAAGACGGCTCGGCCGCCGGCGGCGCGTACCGCGGCCGCGATCTCGGGGTCGCCGCAGGCGACGGCGACCGGGCCGATGCCGGCAGCCTGACCGCGTTCCAGCATATGGACGATCATCGGCTTGCCCGCGATGTCGGCGAGTGGCTTGCCGGGCAGACGAGTGGAAGCCATGCGAGCGGGGATGATGACGATCGGGTTCAGCGGCCTGGATTGGTTCAAAGGATCAGGGTTCCTGGGGCCATGGTGGGTTGAAGTGGCGTTTTCGTTTCCCTATGGTGCGGCAGCTTACGGATGCGCTCGTCCCCGTGCAACGGCGGGCAGGCGGGTTCGTGCGCGCCCATTCAACCCGGGGCGTTGATGCCCCCACAGGTTCAGGAAGCTTCGCTGCATGGACAGCATGGAAATCAACAAGGGCGTTGCGGCTGTCCTTGTGGCGGGCATCGTGTTCTTTCTGTGTGGCTGGCTGGGGATGAACCTGGTCAGCGAGAAGCGGCTGGAGAAGCCGGCAATTGCGATCGCGGGGGCACCGGCCGATGCGGCGGCTGGGGGCGCAGCGCCGAAGCCGGTGGAACTGCCGCCGATCGCACCGCTGCTGGCGAAGGCGGATGTGGCAACGGGCGAGGCGACTGTGAAGAAGCTGTGCACCTCGTGCCACACGTTCAATGAAGGTGGTAAGGCGGGCATTGGGCCTAACCTCTACGGGGTGGTCGGTGGGCCGCACGGGCATATGGAGGGATTCAACTATACGGCCGGGATGAAGGCGAAGACCGGGCCGTGGACGTTCGACGCGCTGAACGAGTGGCTGCACAAGCCGTCGGCCTATATCCCCGGAACCCGGATGGCATTCGCGGGGATCAGCAACGATCAGCAACGGGCGGACGTGATTGCCTACTTGCGCAGTCTGTCGCCCAATCCCGTTCCGCTGCCCGCACCCTGATCGCGGATCTCGGCCGCCATGGTGCGGCGGCCGAGGCAGCCGTCGGTTGCTGGAGCAGCATCACGCTGACTGGAACGGTTATCTGCAGCGGCGATAGCGACCAGACGCTGGCAAGGAGCGCCCGGCGCAGGTGGGTCAGCAAACATCGGTTTAGCTGCGGTCGGCAACGAAAGCGGCATCGATACGTTGCAACAGCGACCTGTACGAGTATGGCTTCGACAGAATCGGCTCGCGCAAATCCCGTATATCGTCCAAGGCATGAGGGTAGCCGGAGGTCAGAAGGACCTTCACGACGGGGTGGTGGCGGCGGATCCATTTTTCCAGCGAAAAACCGGACTCGCAGTTCGGCATGTTGACGTCGCTGAACACCAGCTCGACGTGCGATTGAAGCAATATGTTCCTTGCTTCGGCAACGTCCCCTGCTTCGATCACGACGTATCCGCACTCACGCAGAAATTCGGCCGTGCAGGTCCGGATCGGCTCCTCATCCTCGACAACAAGAATGGTGCGAAGTGGATTTGCGGTTTGGCCGATAAGCGTTTCAACGGTCGTAGGGATCATTTCTGAGAAGCTCCAACCCGGCATTGTCCTTTGCTTGTAGGAAGGCGATCCTTACCAAATAGTTAACAAGCCGGGGCGACGGCGTCGGATTCTGAACGTGCTCGCTTCGTCGTGATGAGACGGCCGGGCATGGGCCCGGACACAGCGTCCGTTGAGCTCGACTACAGTGCCTCGGGCGGGGCGGGGTTCGCAACACCGGCCATGAGTGAGGCTGGCACGGTCTCGATCAGTTCGTTGACCGTGAACATGCCGGTATCGGCGTATTTATAGATCGAGCGGGCCTCCTCGCCATAGCGGTAGGTGTGGATCATGGACCGCTCCGCATGGAACAACTGGCCGTTGATGTCACCGGATTCCTCGGTGCAGAGGTAGGCGACCATCGGCGCCACATATTCAGGGCCTGGCATGGCCATGCGGGAATCGAATTGGGCCTGGGTCAGCAGCCCGCGCTCCAACCGGCGTTTCCAGCCGGCGATGACAGCGTCATTAACGGTCATGCGCGTGGCGGCCATTGGGCACATGGCGTTGGCGGTGATGCCGTAGCGCCCGGTTTCCCGGGCAATGGACCGGGTAAGGCCGATGATGCCGGCCTTGGCCGCGGCGTAATTGCACTGGCCAACGGCGCCGGTAAAGGCGTCGGAGGAGAAGTTGACGATCCGGCCATAGCGAGCGCTGCGCATCACCTTTATGGCATGATGGCACATGTTCCAGTGGCCCTTGAGATGAACGTTAATGACCTGGTCGAAGTCATCCTCCGTCATGTTCCAGATCATGCGTTCACGCAGCATGCCGGCGACGTTCACCACAAAGTCGATCTTTCCGTACGTGTCGACGCACTGCGCAACCATACGGCCGGCGCTGGCGTAGTCGGCAACGGAACTGACGTTGGCCGCGGCGCGGCCCTGGGCAGATTCGATCTCGGCGACAACCGCGTCGGCGGGGCGCTCGTCAGTGGCTTCCCCGCCGCGACCGAAGCCAGGGTCATTGACGACCACGGCGGCACCTTCCCTGGCGAGCAGGAGGGCGACCTCGCGGCCAATGCCACGGCCAGCGCCGGTAACGATGCCGGCTTTTCCCTGCAAGTTCATGGCTGCGTTCCTCCGGTTGATTTGCGGGCAGTTGAGCATGAAGGTGGGTAGGCGGGCAAATTCGCGGCGGTTTGGCCGGTGGCGGCAGATATTTCATGAAACTGCGGTCGCTGAAGCGGCGGCGGTGCGGCACCTGTTGGCGCCCATCTCGAAGGATTGCAGCCATGACGACGGAAGACGAAGGCCCTAACATGGAATTGAGCCGTCGAAGGCTGCTCGTGGCGGCTGGGATCGGACCCGGGACGCTGGCGGCTGCCGTGGGTTTGATCGGAGAAGCACGGGCCGCGGGTGCCCAGGACGAGGTGGCAGTACCCGTGGCGGCGCCGCCCGTTGCCGGGCTTCACTTGCAGTTCGGCGCTGATGCGTCGTCCGACGTCACCGTGTCCTGGCACACGCTCCAGCCGGTTTCCAACGCGCGGATCCTGCTCGGGCGGCCGGACGGCAAGCTGGAGCAGACAGTGGCGGCTCGGGCGATCGCCTACACCGACGCGAAATCGAAGCGGGTGGTGTACGCCTACCATGCCGCGATCGGCGGACTGCAGCCTGCATCAACTTATATGTATGGGGCGATGCATGATGGGGCCGCGCCGGAGTTTGGAACATTCCGCACGTCGCCGCGGGGACGGGCAGCATTCACGTTCACCAGCTTCGGCGATCAGGGCACGCCGACCACCGGCAAGAAGTATGTTCCCCCGGCGGGCGTGACCTTGCCGGTGAGCGTGTTTGTAAACGACAACTTGGGATCGCCGGCGGCAGGGGACACGGTTCTCGGGGTGGAGCAACTGCGTCCGCTGTTCCATCTGTTCAATGGCGACCTGTGCTATGCCAACCTGGCTGAGGACAGGGTGCGGACCTGGTGGGACTTCTGGGCCAATAATTCCCGCAGCGCGCGCAACCGGCCGTGGATGCCTTCACCTGGAAATCACGAGAACGAGCTGGGCAACGGGCCAATTGGCTACCAGGCTTACCAGACTTTCTTTGCGGTGCCGGAGGCGGCTGGTCAGACGGATGTGACGCGTGGGCTTTGGTATGCCTTTACCGCCGGATCGGTGCGGGTCATCAGTATTGCCAACGACGATGTGGCGTATCAGGACGGCGGCAATTCCTATGTGCGGGGCTACTCGGCCGGGGCGCAGAAGGCCTGGCTGGAAAAGGAACTGGCGGCCACACGGGCGAACCGCGAAATCGACTGGGTGGTTGTGTGCATGCACCAGGTCGCCATCTCGACCGTGGACAAGTTCAATGGCGCGGATCTGGGAATCCGCGAGGAGTGGGTGCCGTTGTTTGACCGTTACGGCGTAGACCTCGTGGTGTGCGGGCATGAGCATCACTACGAACGGTCTCATCCGATCCGCGGTGCAGAGACAAACCAGACGTTGACGCCGAAGCCGGCTGCGCTGGTGACCGACGTGATCGATACGACGAAGGGGACAGTGCATATGGTGATCGGTGGCGGCGGGACGTCGGTGCCGTCAAACGAGCTGTTTTTCAATCCGCCGGCGTGCCGGGTGATTGTTTCGGTGGGCGCGGTTGATCCTGCGACGGGAAAGCGGGCACCGGTCTACGTGAAGGAGGATGCGCCGTGGTCGGCGGTGCGAAACGCGGCGCATGCATACGGGTTTGCAGCGTTTACCGTCGACCCAGGGTCGGAGCGCGGCGGGATGACGACGATGAAGGTGGTCTACTACGACGTGGTGGGGCCACGCGGCAAACTGGCGGCGTTCGAGACGTTTACTTTGCGGCGACCGCGGCGGGATTAAGGTGGCTTTTCCCCGAACGGTGTGCGGGGTGACATGGCAGGTGTGCTTTAGTCAAGCTTGCAGCAAGCAGATGGGTCGCCGTTTCACCGACGGAATGTATGCGAACTATCCGGCGGTTTGGTGACCGTGGTTCCGCAAGGACCCGACGGAAACAGCGTTTTTTCGTTAGCCCAATTGACACCGGTCGGACTCCGACTTCAAGTTCGTCGTGATGCTTGAAGCGCCTTACGCAAAGAAAAGTATTGGGCAAGTGCATCGGAGGGAACCGCCATGACGACGAAGTTGACCAACAGCATTTGTGCGCTTTCGTTTTTATTTCTTGGCTCGGTAGCGACCGTTCATCCTGCAGGCGCCCAGACCCAGTCGGTGCCTGCCCCACCGCTGGGCGGGCCGCCGTCGCCGGAGAGTGTGCAGCCATGGGGTTTGCCACCACCACCCCCTGGTATCGGGCCGGTCAGTCTGTTCGCCGATATCCATGATCAGCCGCAGGGCAATTTTCTCGAAGGCGGTGCCTTCGATGAGGCCGGCAACTTCTGGTTCGTAGCGATCGGCAGCGGCTGGGTGTCCTACCTGACGCCTGATGCGAAGCTTGTCCCTGTCTTCAACTGCAACCCAAGTGGCGACATCGGCCCGGCGTGCGAGCCGCAGGGCACCCGTTGGCATGAGAACAAACTGTATGTGACGACGCGCCATCTTGGAGTCCTGGTCTACGATCCGGCGACGAAGAAAGTCAGTTCGCTGGTATCGACGTTCCACAATCAGCTGTTTAAGGGACCAAACGACCTGGATTTCGATGCCGAGGGCAATCTGTTCTTTACCGATCCGTGGGGGACCGGGCCGGGACCTGATGCGGCGGATCGCACAGGCGCGGTCTACCAGTATTCAAAGGACGGGATTCTGCGGCGGATCATGTCAACGGGCAGTTTTCCCAATGGCATCGCGGTTTCGCCGGATGACGGCACGCTTGCGGTTGCTGACTATGCGAGCAACCGGATGCTGTATTACTCATTTCTGAACGGGCCCAATCCGGCCTGCGCCCAGTGCGCCAAGGATCCGTCGCACACGACGTTCTTCTTTGCCACGGCCGGAAGCTATAATCCGGGCAACGGTGGGCCCGACGGCATCCATTACGATGTGCATGGCAATCTGTGGGCGGCGTGCGGCATCGGCGGACTGATTGAATATGATCCGCGTGGGTTCATCATCGGTTACGTGCCGTTGCCGAACGGCGATGCGTCGGCCACGAACTTCGCCTTTGGGGGTGAAAACAACCAGTATATCTACATGGAGGGTGCTGTCAGTGGAACGATCTACAAGTTCAAGGCGCCTTATCCTGGGTTGATCGGGCCGGGCGGTGTGCGGCTGGCGGCCCAACACTGAGGTTGTTGCTGCGGGGTGCGCATCATGTCAGTGGTGCGCACAACTGCTCGAGGTGGTTCTGGGCCCGTTGGTCAGCGATGCCGTGGCGGCGTGGTCGCCAGACCGAGTTCGACCGCGACAGCGTGCAGGCGTTTGTCGAGCGTCCATAATGCTACCCCGGCGGTAAGCCGCACGGCGGCGAGCAGGTGGATGTCGATGTATCCGACACCGCGGCTGCTTAGGACATGGCGGTTGATGAAGTGCAGCGCTTCCTGGTCTGTGGCTACGATGGCTTGCGGCAGGTCCGACAGCGCGGCCAGCGCGGTCTGACGCTGAGCCAGAATGCCCAGGGCGAGCTCGCCAATGACGAACGGATGTGCGAGCACCATCCCCGCGTCGAGCAGGCCGGCAAGCGTTTTGTCCGTGGCGCGGAGGTGGTCGACCCAGACTGAGGTGTCCACCAGGATCAAGCGGACGCTGGTCGCCGGCGAGGTGGCGCTTCCAATGCGGGTTCGCTGCCGCCCAAACGGGCAAGACGTCGAGCGCTTTCATGCTCAATGGGGGCATTGAGGGCCTCGCGGACAAGGCTGGTTTTTCTCGCAGCCCGGTCAGGGCCTGGGCTTTGGCAATGAGGTCGTCGTCGAGGGCGAGGGTTGTGCGCATGTTCGGCTCCGGCAAGTGGCACGAATATGGCATCATTTGATGCCGCATTCAGTGCCTGGGCGCGCATGCCCACCGAGCGGCCGAGGCGGCTACTGCGGAATGGTTGACGCGGTCACTCGACTGGTGAGAGGCGCAATATCTTTCTTTGTGGAGATAGATACCGCGGCGCTCGTCGCCGACACCTGTCGTTATTTGAAGGTGCCCGAAGTTGGTCGCCCCTTGTCGCCGGTCGGCGGATTGAATGCTGGCCGGAGAGCGTTCCGGGCAATGGCGCAGTCTCAGCCTTACAACCCGCTGAAGCCAAATTGCTGGATCCTACCCCCTTCCCACCCGCTCCGCCCTCAATGGCAACGCCGTCCGATAAACCACCCGCTTCAGCGCCATCGCCGATTCGAACGACTGCACGCCGGGAATTTTAACCAGTTGCCCCCGCAGAAACGCCTCATACGATGCGATATCCGCCGCAACCACCCGAACCAGATAATCGCTTGCTCCGGTCATCTCGTAGACCTCCATCACCTCGGGGCACGCTGCCACGGCCCGCTCAAACTCCCGCAGCGTCTCGTCCTGATGGTTCGCAAGCTTCACCGTGACGAACACGTTCACCGGCAGCCCGACCTTGTCCTGATCCAGCAGCGCGACGTAGCGCTGGATCACCCCCGCCTCCTCCAGCAGCTTTTGCCGGCGGTGCGATGGTGACGGCGAGAGATGCGCCGCCTCCCCCAGTTCCTGCGCCGTGGCGCGGCCGTTCGCCTGCAAATGCTCCAGAATCGCCAGATCCAGCCGGTCAAGCGGCATCACACATCCTTGCTCGTCGCGCCTCAGATTGGCGGTTCCTGCCAAAACGGGCCACCCTCGTACCAAACTTCAGGAGCCTTTCCCGCGGCGTCCAGGCTACTATGTAGTATCGAGGACACCCAGAAGGGACAAACGCCCATGGATATCGGTACCGCACCCACGGACATTACCTTGGACTCGCGCTTCACCGATCTGGACCGGCCGGTGCTGCTGACCGGCATCCAGGCCTTGCTCCGCCTACTCCTGGAACAGCGCCGGCTGGACCAGCAGGCCGGCCTCAATACCGCTGCCCTCGTCTCCGGCTATCGCGGCTCCCCGCTCGGCGGCCTCGACCGTGAGTTGTGGGTGCAGAAGAAGCGGATGGCCGAACACGACATCCGGTTTGAGCCGGGGATCAATGAAGACCTTGCGGCGACCATGCTTTACGGCACGCAGGAGCTCGATGCATTCCCCGGCAAGCGGGTCGATGGCGTGTATGGGATGTGGTATGGCAAGGGCCCCGGCGTCGATCGAACCGGCGACGCGTTCCACTGCGCCAACATGGCCGGCACCCACAGGCACGGTGGTATCCTGGCAATCGCCGGTGACGACCATGGCGCCCACTCATCGACCTATCCGCACCAGACTGAATACGTGTTCCAAAACTGCTTCATCCCGGTGCTGAATCCGGCTTCGGTCCAGGACGTGATCGATCTCGGCCTCGCCGGCTGGGCGATGTCCAGGTTTACAGGCGTCTGGGTGGCGATGAAGACCACGGCCGAGACGATGGAGCAGGCGTCCACCGCGGTCGTGCCGTCGGACCGGAGCTTCGTCGCGCCCGATTTCACGCTCCCGCCGCACGGGCTGAATTTCGATCCCAACCTGCATTTCCCTGCCGACCGTGCGGAATTGGAACGGCGGATGCTGGAGGAAAGAATGCCCGCGGTGCTGGCATGGGCCAGAGCGAACCGCATCGACCGACTTATCAGCGGTGGCGCGGACGCCACCATCGGGGTCGTTACCGTCGGCAAGGCGCATGAAGACACGTTGCATGCGCTGCGGCGCCTGGGCCTGGAGGATCATGCCGCGATCGCCGTGTACAAGATCGGAATGACGTGGCCGCTGGAAACCGAGGGGCTGCGCGAGTTCGCGCGCGGCAAGCGACAGATCCTGGTGATTGAGGAGAAGCGCGGGTTCGTCGAATCGCAGGTGCGGGATGCGCTGTACCATTTGCCTGCGGATGAGCGGCCGGAGGTCAGTGGGAAGACTGATCCGTCCGGCGCGGCGCTGCTGTCGCCTCTGATGGAGTTGTCGCCGGAAAGCGTCGCCGCGGGCCTGGGGACGTTCCTGGGGCGGGCGGGTTTGAATCTCCCGGCGCCTCCGACACCTGTGACGGTTGCCCGGCCGGATGGGCTGTTGCGGCGGACTCCGGCGTTCTGTGCAGGCTGTCCACATGCGACGTCGACCAAGTTGCCGGATGGCAGCTTTGCCAGTGCGGGCATTGGTTGCCACTTCATGGCGTTGGATGACGGGCCAGGGACGCGGACGTTTGCCCAGATGGGGGGCGAGGGCGCACCGTTTGTCGGGCTGTCGTCGTTTACCGACGTGAAGCATATGTTCGCGAATTTGGGGGATGGGACTTACCAGCACTCGGGCAGCCTGGCGATCCGGCAGGCGGTCGCGGCAAAGACCCGAATTACCTACAAACTGCTGTTCAACGACGCGGTGGCAATGACTGGGGGCCAGCCGACCGAGGGGCAGCCAACAGTGGCGGCGATCGCTACGCAGTTGGCCGCGGAAGGCGTGAAGCGGATTGCCGTGGTCGCCGATGAGGCGGAGCGGTTGCCGGCGGCGTCGGCGCTGCCGGCTGGGGTGACCCGCCACACGCGCGACGAGCTTGAGTCAGTGCAGACAGCGCTGCGGGATTTCGAAGGGCCGTCGGTACTGATCTATGACCAGGTGTGCGCGACGGAAAAGCGGCGGCGGCGCAAGCGCGGCTCGATGGTGCAGCCGGCGCGACATGTCGTGATCAATGAAGCGGTGTGCGAGAATTGCGGTGATTGCTCCGTGCAGTCCGGGTGCATCGCGATCGAGCCGGTGGAGACCGAGTTTGGGCGCAAGCGGCGGATCAATCCGACGAGCTGCAATGTGGATCTGTCGTGTCTGAAAGGATTTTGCCCGAGCTTCGTCACGCAGGCGGGAGCGCCGGCGGCGCCAGATGCGGATATGCAGTGGCAGGCGCGTGAGGCTGAGCTGGGAGCGGCGCTGCCGGTGCCGGTGCAGCCGGCCGAGGGCGTCTGGCGAGGGCTGTTCGCGGGGATCGGGGGCGGCGGGATCGTAACTGCCGGGGCCATTCTGGCAATGGCGGCGCACCTGGAGGGGAAAGCCGTCAAGACGCTGGATTTCACCGGGCTGGCGCAGAAGAACGGCGCCGTTGTCGCGCATGTACAGATTGCGGCGCATGAGGCCGATCTGGATGTGGTGCGCATTCCGGTCGGGACGGCGGACCTGATGCTGGCGGCGGACCTGGCGGTGGGTTGTCAGGCTGGTGTGCTGGAGCGGAATGCCCGCACCGCGGTGGTGATCGGAAACCTGGATCTGGCGGCAACCGCCGAGTTCAAGCGCAATGCGGCACTGTCCATCGACGCGCTGCTGCACCGGCGGACGATCGAGAAGGTGACCGACAGCGGCCGGTCCGTGTGGCTGCACGGGGTGCGATTGGCGGAGCGGCTGTTCGGCAACGCCCAGGCGATGAACACCATGCTGCTCGGGCTGGCGTGGCAGCGTGGTCTGGTGCCGGTGGGCGAGGCTGCGATCCTGAAGGCGATCGAGCTGAACGGTGCGGCGGTGAAGTTGAACCGGCGCGCCTTCCTGTGGGGCCGGATCCTGGCCGAACAGCCGGACCTGATGAAGCAAATCCTGGAAGGCGTGACCGATGCGCCGCCGGCCGACCTGGACGGTCTGATCGCGCACCGGGTGGGCGCGCTGACCGCATACCAATCCCGCCGCTATGCAGCGCGCTATGAACGGCTGGTGCGGGAGGTCGTCGCCCGGGAGGTTGCAGTCACCGGTGCAGCGGGGGCGTTGTCCCGGGCAGCAACCGAAGGCCTGTATCGCGTTATGGCCTACAAGGACGAATACGAGGTGGCTCGTCTGCACGCGACGGCTTCCTATGGGGAGAAGCCGGTATTCCATATGTCTCCGCCGTTGATCCACCGGATGGACAAGGCGACAGGCCGGCGCGGCAAGATTGCAGTTCCAGGGGCGGTGGCTTTGCCGCTGTTCCGTGTGTTGCGGCATGGGAAAATCGTACGGGGAACAGTGTTGGATGCGTTCGGATACCAGGCTGAGCGGCGGCAGGAGCGGGCGCTGATCGATCAGTACATAGGCGATCTGCGCACGGCGTTGGCCGGGTTGAACCGGGACAATCTTGGAGCAGCGGTGGCTCTTGCGGAGCTGCCGGACCAGATTCGCGGATTTGGACCGGTGAAGGATGCAAATCGCGAGAAAGCGATGGCGCGGCGCACTGACCTGCTGGACGCTATCGCGCGGCCGGTCCGGCAGGCGATGGCAGCAGAGTAAGTCTGGTAAACATCTTGCCTGGGCGGGTCGAGGATCGGCCGCCTGGGCAAAATGCCCGCGCAGTTACCAGGCGCTCTCGGTTGGCGCCCGGCAGGACCGCAGTGTTGCCGCGGCGTCTGCATGACCGTGTGTCAGGTTTGCACTGGGGACTTCAGGTTTACGTTGGGACTTCTTAGTTTGCCTGTGCTGCCGGGCCTTTAACAGCCAGGGTCAGATCATCAGGGCGGAGCCACTTGGCGAAGGCTTGCTGAATCTCAGGCGCGGTGATCGACATATATTGCTCTGCTGCACGCCGGGCGGCGTCCAGAGGTAGGCCAAGCTCGGCCAGCCGCAAATATTCACCCGCGATGCCGCTAATACTGGCACGCTGCATCGGCAGCCGGCGCAAAAGCTCGGCCTTGGCGCGCGTCAGTTCGGCGTCGCTGACCGGCATTGTCTGCATGTCCTTCAGGTCGCGCAGGATCATCTGCCAAGCCTTCTCCACCTGCGCTGCATCGGCGCCGAAGGAGACGGTGTAGTCGGCCCTGGAGCGTGACCAGTCGAACGCGCTGCCAACTGAATAGACGTAGCCGGACCGGATCCGCAGATCCTGATAAAGGCGCGATGAAAACCCACCTCCCAGAATGGTGTTGCCAAGCAGCAGCGTGTATCGGTCGGG